>JAZDHG010000039.1:0-40153 GCA_043806135.1 Candidatus Omnitrophota bacterium | reverse complement strand
ACTAACGCCTTTTTATATGAATAACATGGGACCACTATGAGAAAATATAATTCATATCGAAATATCTTTTACTACTATCGAGGGCCTTCTAGCAAAAGAACAGGTGACCTTCCCCTTTTTAGTGGACAGGTTGTTAAGAGACTAAAAGCCTCTTTTCAAAATCTATCGGACTTAAATAGCCCAGCGTTGAGTGTATTCTTTTAGTGTTGTAATACATTTCAATATACTTAAAAATTACTTGTTTAGCTTCTGCTTTTGTTTTGAATCGATAACGATTAACCAGCTCAACTTTCAGCGTATGGGAAAAACTCTCAGCAACCGCATTATCCCAGCAATCTCCTTTGCGGCTCATACTTGCTATCATCTTATGGCTTTCTATTAAACCTCGGTAATCATTACTGGCATATTGGCTGCCCCGATCAGAATGATGCATCAATCCTTCTGAGGGCATCCGCCTTATCAACGCCTGTTTTAATGCCTGCTGTGTAAGCTCATCCGTTATTTTATCATCCATCGCTGTTCCTACCACGCCTCTTGAATATAAATCAAGCACAGATGCTAAATATAACCATCCTTCCAACGTCCAGATATACGTTATGTCGCTTACCCATACCTTATTTGGCTTATCAACCATAAAGTTGCGCTGTAATAAATTAGGCGCTACCGGATATTTATGATTCGAATTTGTGGTTATTCTAAAGAGTATTGATTAGAACTAAAAAAAGAATGATAGATATTGATTTATGATATAATAAATTGAAACAATTTTAATTAAGGAGAGAAATTAATGTTTAGAAAAATATTGTTTTGCTGTATGGTTTTAGCTGCCATTATTTGTTATTCAAATAGTTTGGTCTATGCTCAGTGGCAGATTCAATTTGATTCTGATGCAAACAAAACTCTGCATCTTGGCGGGGATACTCTGAGGGGGAATTTTGCCACCGAGCAAGCATGCCGGGATTATTGGGCTTCGCGGCCTGCTTATGAGCGGAACCATTCAACATGTGTTTTAACCGGTTCTCAGAGTACCGGGGGCTATGGAAGTTCTAATAATTTTGGTCAAGACATGGCGGTAAATCTATTTGGAGAGATGTTGAAGAGTGTATTTACTCCGCCGGCTCAGGCTCCTGTAGAAAGCGCAGCTCAGGCAGCAGCTAAGGCAAAGGCGATTGAAGTAGAGAAGCTGAAAAAACAAAAAGAGTTGCAGGATTATCAGGCTAAACAAAAGGCCGAGCAGCAGGCGCAAGAGGCGTATAAAAAAAAGCAGGGAGAAGAATTGTTTAAGCAGATGAGCACATTTGGCTCAGGAAATTCTTTGGAATCGGAATTTTTCGGTTCTGAGGAGTTAAAAACTGGTTCAGATGATCTGCTGCAGATGCAATCATTGAGCACGGGAAAGTATGACACATCATCATTATCAGCACTTGATCGGCTGCGCGTAGCAAATTATTTTTCCCAAAAAGCATTGGCAATGAGAAGCGAAGATGATGAAGGCGCAAGACATTTCAGCCTGCAGGCTCAAAAGGTAATGGCCGGTGAAATGGTTGATGAGGAATATAATCTATCTGCTTTGCCTAATGTACCGGAACCTCCCGCGCCAACAAGAGTTGAGGAGCAAAGTCCGGAGTTTGCTAATTATAATGCTTATTTAAAAAATGATATAAAGATCAAACTTGAGCGCGTGGACAAGACGCAAAAGCAGATAAAGGAGCAAAAAAAGAAGGCTGAGCAGGATATTGTGAAGTTTAAGAATGAATCCGGAAAAGCAAAAAGCCTTGAAGAAAAACAAAAGTATGATGAATTAGTGCGCAAGGCAAAACTAATACTAGAGGAAGCTAAGAATAGCACTAAGGAGATAGAGAAAATAAAACAGGGGATTATTCAACAGCAAAAAAAGTTAAATGACTGAGGGAAGTTTAAATTGGAAAGGAAAAAGTAATTTTAAAAGAGAGAGTTTCTATTTAATTCTAGTTGTATTAATTATAAAGGAGGTCAAGTATGAAGTTTTTTGGAAAGAACATGTTGATTGTGATGCTTATTTTATTAGCGGGTTGTGCTTCAACAAGTAGAAAATTTAGTTTTAAATATGATCTTATGACATTAGCAAAAGATTCTTCTCAGGGAAATGAGGCTCAGCTTGAGAAAGATTTTTCAGAATACGGGAGTATGGGTATTCCCGCATTAATAAACAAAGCTGCCAAGGAGCCGGATAATGACGCGCTTTTAACTGTGCTAGCTAAGGCTGAATACGACCAGGGTGAATATAAAAAAGCGCTTTCTGATATTGATAAAGCGATAAATATAAAGAATTACGGCATGATGGGGATGCGAATTGCAGTAGAAGGGGTAGCTGTAGCAAGTATGAATATTGCTCAGGCCATTGTTGTCAGTGTAGAGAATTTGATGAAAGAAAAATATCAAACAAAAGCCTGCCTTATTACAGAAGTAGAAAAAGACGGCCCGGCTGATAAAGCGGGCTTAAAGGTGGGAGACAAGCTTATTTCTATAGATGATATTAACTTGCTGAATTATGCAGTGGTTGAGTCTAAGCTTGAAAAATATATAAAGGGAAAACAGCCGGGTGTTTCTGTTGAAGTCTGTAAATATGGGGCGCCTAAGAGAACAAAGCTTATATTAGGACAATTCAAAGACCCACAGCTTCCATATAAATTGGCATTAAAATCATTATTGCTGGTAAAAATTGGGAGCATGGATGAAGCGCTGGAATGCGCGCAGAAATCATTGGACAATAATATGTCTACTAAAACGAGTGAATTACTGGCAAAACAGGCAATGGGGAATATCTATATTGCTCGAGGAAAGTATGCGGATGCGAGTAATATTCTAACTGGTCTTACTGAGACAGTTGGTGTGTGTATTCTCAAGGCTAAGGCTTATGCCAAACAGGGAGATTTTAATAAAGCAATAAGATTGTATGAAGAAAAGATTATTGATAATAAATCGCTTGATATAGAGGAACATAAAGAATTACTTAAGGCATTCGCGCCTGAGGTTGAGAATATGCTTAATAAGGCAAAACAGCTTGAAGATAAAGGCAAATTTCAAGAGGCGCTTGATGGATATTCTAAGGCAATGCTGATTATGGTTGAGGATGATAAAGAAAAGATAAGGGATGAGTTGTTCCAAATTACCGCTCGTATGTCCTCTCCTCCTGAGATCTCTGAAACAGCGCATAAGCACGCATTAAGAGCAGAACTGCTGGCAAAAGAGGGGAAATTTAAGGACGCTATTGTGGAATTTAAAAAAGCGCTCCAAGAGGCTCCTTATTCGGCAAAGCTGTATTTAAACAGCGCTCTTGTTTTGGGCAAGCTTGAGAATTATAAGAGAGCAATAGAGCAGATGAGGGTTTATATTAAGGCTGTTCCCCAGGCACCTAATATCCGCGAGGCTGAGGATATGATAATAAAGTGGGAGTTAGAATCAGAGCAGAAATAGAAAAGGATTAAAAATATGCAAAATAAAACACTCAAGAGCTTATTTTATTTATCAGCGGTTTTAATATTATTTAGTATGGTTGTTTGCCGTCCGGTTTTTGCTCAAGGCAAGCAGAATATGAAAGAAAACTTCACGACTAACATTGTGGATGATATTGAAAAAACAAAATATGATCTGTCGGTTCAGATAAAAAAAGCAGAAGGCAATATTCAAGACGCGAAAAATCTTATTTCTCAGGCCCGAAGCGAAAATAATCAAGTAGCAGAGGATATCGGTTCCCAGGCCTTGTCTATTGCTGTTGCGGCAAAGAAAAAGGCGCTTCAAGAAAAATCAGAGCTGGGAAAAACAATAAAACATATAAGGCAAAAATTATCTAATCTGGCTGATAGCGATTTTCCCATAAACTCGGTTGTTACTGGTTATTCCGGGGAGGTGTCTTATTATTCAAAAAAGCTAGGCAAAGAAGTTTCTTTATCTGAAAATCCGAGTACTTATCTGGAATCAGGGGACCGGATTATCACCGGGGAAAATGGAAATGTTCAGATATATTGTTTTGAAGGCAACGGCAAGGTGGAGATCGGGAAAAATACGATTCTCAGTATGAAGAATGATGAGGGAGTTTTGGACCTGATTTCCGGACAGATAAATTTAAAGGTTAAAAAAATCAAAAAAGAAGCGCAAATAGCTAAAGACCGCTTCAGGGTGTACACGCCTACTGTGGTTATGGCTGTTAGAGGAACGGAATTTGCTGTGTTTGTGGATAAAACAAAAGCTACGGATATTTTTGTTTTTGAGGGTAGCGTTGAGGTAAAAGATGTTAATAACAAAGATGACAAAAATACAGTAATTGTTAATGCGGGGTATCAAGTGCATGTAACTGGCCAGGGGCAGATCAAAGACGTGAAAAGAATAGATATATAATAGAGGGTCGCTGAAAGAGAGATACATTTATAAGGTATACCAAACAGCGCAGCCAAAAAATAACCCCCTTTTTTAAGGGGGTATTTTTTTTGTTTGGTTGCCCCGCATGGTGAAAAGAGGTTATAGGAGAAAAAACAGTTTTTTCTCCTATCGGCGATTGATTCACAGAACGGAAGGAAAGGGACAAGGACTGTTTTTTTAGGACGTTAGGGGAAAACCATGAGGGTTTTCTTCTAAGGAGTGAATATCTGAGTACTGCCCTGTTTCCCCAGGGCAAACGGAAGATAATGAGCGACCCATGGGGGGTGCCAGACCTTTTGCCTGGACGAGAACCAAAAAGGAGGTATTAGGAGGAAGATTGTTCCCGCCTGTCGGCGTAAGAGAACTTTTCTGCGCAATCGCATATGGGTGTAGATTTTTAATCAAAAAAAAGAGTAATAACCTAGCTAAAACCATAAAAATAGGGTATACTTATGCGATTTTATAAAAAGATAATATTACAGTAGAGGCAAGATTGTGAGATATATTTATAAAAAGCGTTTTTATATAGCATTTTGGGTATTATTCTCAGGGGTATTTTGTTTGCCTAACCAGGCATGTGCACAGGCGCAAAGTTTTCTCAGTCCAGAGATATCTGTTAATAATATTGGTTTAATTCAAGATATAAACATATATTACATTAAAAGCCTAAGGGAAAAACTAAATCAGGAACTTTTGCAGGGAGGGAGTTTTTCGCTTGCTGTATCGGAGTTTTTAAAAAATGTAAATTATATTGATGCTCAAGATATGCTGGTCAATAAAAATGGAACCAGGATTACGGAATTAGAATATTGGGAAATAAAAAAAACAGTTGATATTTTACTTAAAGATAGAGACGCAAATAATACAGCAATAAATAACAATAATCGGTTTATGCATATAGTTAGGCATATTGAACGGGTTTTCCCGGTTATAAACGGCTCAAACGATTGTTTTTATGTAAAAGATTTACAGTTTAAGCGTGATTTCGAATCAATTGTTGACGGAGCTGAGATACACGTGACTGCTCCTGGCGGAGGTGGAGATGTTCTTGGAGCTATTGTTTTTATACTGCAGCTAAAGGAGATATTTATCCAACAAGGTAAGCCCAACATAACTTTTAAATTGATTTGTACTAATGTGAAGTATGGGCGCGAAAATCCTAACGCTGGGCCTTGTCCTGTTGATTATTTGCGAGGATTAGAAACAATAAAGGGGGTATCTCACTTTTACCGGGTTAAGCCAGGCTTACGCATAGAAAGTAAGCTCTTGGATCAAAAACATCATCAGATTAATATTTCCGGAATACCGATGGTCTACGAGGCAGAATGGAGCGAGGGTAAGATTGTTGATTTGCTTCGGGAGCGGAATATTGAACTTTTAATGATGGACAGTTCTCAGTCAGTTGCTACTTTAAGCCGGGAGTATCAAAAAATTGTAAGTGAACGCAAGGTTTATATCCTTGGTACAGATATGGGAGGGGATATTTTTTTACAGGTACCGGGAGCGATTAAAAATAAAGATCATCCGGAATTTTTTGTGTCTTCACCTATTGCTGATTTAATCGGGATGCTGGTATTTAATCAAGGCCCTGTAGGTGTTAAAGCTCTGGGGGGTGACGGAGAATTAGGGCAAACATTATCCAGCGCAGAATATCTGCCGGATTATTTTAAAAATAAACAAATTGCGGCAGTTTTAGATGATATAACATTTTTTCAACATCATCCCAAAATTATTGAAGAGATGAAGATATTTGCTAATTTGATTGCCAGTCAAGTATCGGGCAATTATATTCGGCGGCATACACAACTCTACCAGCAAAAAAAAATCAGTTTGATATATGAGTATGGCCCGTGGAATTACCAGGCTTTATTACAAGAAAATTTGGCAATTAAGCACGCGGATTTACGTTTGGAAAAAAGACAAGAGTTTATTCCTTTTGCCTATGGCGCCACAATCTTTGTTGGGGATGTAAACTCGATTATTAGAAAAGTAAAGTCTCCGGTAGTTAAACAAGCTAATATGAATTGGGCCCAATTAAGCAACTTTTTCCAAAAGCAGCTTAAATATGTAACTGAAGATGCGCCGTATGTTACTTACCGGCAGCGAATAAAATGGATATCCAAGTTGCTAACGGAATACCTTAAACAAGATAAGATCAGTTCTCAGGAACTTATTGTAATGGTTTATGATAAGCAGGTGCATATTACTTATCGTTTGGCTGCAATCCGCGCTTTATTTATGGCTCAAATAGATTTGCCTGATCGAGTTAAACAGGATATTGGAGAACAGTTAGTGAGTATGATCCTAAATAAAAAAGTGGATATTTTTCTTGTTTCTGAAATCGCTAAAACACTGGGGATTATGGATTATTTCGAGAGATTTGATGTTCTAGTAGAAGTTTTAAAGAATTTTTCAAATATTGATAAGCAGAAATTTTTTGCCGGATATTATTATTTCGAATATGTTGAGGATCGCCTAAGAAATACTGTAGAACGTTCTTGCTACTCAATTATCCGTAAAATGTTAATGCAAGGGAAATGGGAAGAAGCCGAAGATAAATATCAGGAGATATCCAAATTTGTCAATCATGCTGAATTTAAAGGATTAGTGGAAGGAATAAATAGGGCCAAAGATTCAGTGCGTCAAAATAATCAGGTAATGAAAAATGAAAGTTCTTCTTTTAATGTTGATTACTTGGCGGCGATTAGATTCTCTATTTAAAAATAAGCAGAGAATTTTTCATATGTTGCATTAAGCAGACGTACAAAGCTTGAGGGTATTAAGCTTGTTAGGCCTATTATTTTAAGTGATATTATTTTGATAAAAGAATCTATCAATTTTCGGGGATTCCTGCATAGGAATCATGAAGTTTTATAATAAAAGATTTTTGCTTAAAGAAAGATAGATTTATAAGGTATACCAATCAGCGCAGCCAAAATAAAAATCCTCCCGCAAAGCAGGGGGATTTCTTATTTTGACACGCATGGACGAGAACCAAAAAGGATTTTGTGAAATTTTTTTTGTAATTCCCTAAATTGCTTTCTGGTTAGCTTAGCGCTATAATAATTAATATGTCGAAAAAATAAATATAAAAGGATTATTCTTTCTGAAAGGAATTTAAAGAGTGAAACCTAAAGAAATTTCTAAAGGTCAGGTTATTGTTTATAAAAATAAAGTTGAAGTCCGACTGGAGAAGGAGACCGTTTGGCTGAATCTCAATCAAATGGCAGATTTATTTGAGAGAGACAAGTCGGTTATATCTCGTCATTTGCGTAACGTGTTTAAAGAGAAAGAATTGACTAAGGGTTCAGTTGTTGCAAATTTTGCAACAACTGCCCGTGATGGCAAAATATATCAAGTAGAATATTTTAATCTTGATGCAATCCTATCAGTTGGTTATCGGGTTAATTCAAAAAGGGGAACCCAATTTCGTATCTGGGCAACCCATGTGTTAAAAAAGCATTTGGTTGAGGGATATACTATTAATGAGAAGCGGCTGATAGCAGCAGAATATAAATATCTGGAATTACAGAAATCAATTAAACTTATAGGTAACCTTATCTCTTTTGAAGACATTGCTGATGAAACAAAGGGACTTGTTAAAGTCATATCTGAATACAGCCGGGCTTTGGACATTTTAGATGATTATGATCATCAGAGACTTTCTGTTCCAAAAGGCACAAAACGTTCTAAATTTGAGCTTACTTATGTTGAGGCAAAGAAGATCATTGAAACTATGAAACAGAGGTTCAAGGATTCTAACCTTGTGGGACAGGAAAAGGATAACAGTTTTAAAAGCTCAATTGGCGCGATTTATCAGACCTTTGAAGGCAAAAATCTTTATTCGACAATAGAAGAAAAAGCTGCGCACTTATTGTATTTTGTTACTAAGAATCATAGCTTTGTAGATGGGAACAAACGCATTGCTGCAGCCTTGTTTATCCCGCATGCTTTGAAAACCCCAGCTTTTAAGCTGGGGATGAAAGCAACTCTGCGGGATTCCGCTCAGAAACCCCGGGCTTTAGCCCGGGTGAGCTTCATTTGTTTTTTACAGAAAAACGGAGTTCTTTTACATAAAAACAGCAGCAAGCGGATAGATGATAATGCACTTGTTGCTCTAATCCTGATGATTGCTGTTAGCAAATCATCAGAAAAAGATACTATGATCAAAATAATATTAACTCTGATAGCAGAATAGGATCTAAACTGGATGTTTTTAAGAAACTTATAAAGCTTTATCGATGATTTCCTTAATTATACTAATTCTTAAAGGATCTAATATATCATAAGAAGGGCGCTGAATCAGATAAATTGATAAGGTATGCGACAGGCAGCCAAAAATAAAAATCCTCCTAAAATTCAAGGGGATTTCTTATTTTTGACCCGAAAGGACTCGAAGCATAAAAGGAGGTTTTAGGAGGAAAGATTGTTTCCTCCTATCGGGGCACGAGAACTCAGAGACGAAAGGAAGGGGGAATACTAATAATGAGATAGAATTTATGGAATGTTATGAACATAAATTCGTTATCGAATTAATCCCAAGCACCCAGAATATTTAACGCCTTTAGATAGGGAAGGGGAAACCACGTGAGTGGCGTTGCCACAACGTGGCTCACGACATAAGGGTTGCCCTTAAGGAGTGAGACACTGTGTGTGTGCAGCTAAAACATCGTTTACATTTTAGACCGGGAACATAGTTTACACTTTGCTGAAAATTTTACTTGCCAAGACTTAGTTTATGTGGTATATTTGATTTTGGGTTAAAATAGGTTAATTTAAGTTAATTTAAGGTAGTTAAGGTGTCTAATGAGTGCTCAAACGATAATGACCACAAAGGAATTGGCAGAGTATCTTAAGCTTAATGAAAAGACCATTATTAAAATGGCGCAACACAAAGATATACCAGGGGTTAAGGTTGGAAATCAGTGGCGGTTTCACCGTAGTGTTATTGATGCTTATCTTAAACAGCTTGAGATAGGATCTACAGAACAAAAGGTAAGCCGGGTAAACCGGGATACATCTAATGTTTTTCTATCGCGTCTGATCGATACGCAGGCAATAGATCTGGCAGCAGAGTTAACGCATAAAGATGCTGCGCTTAGCCGGCTGGTAGAACTTGCTTATAAAGCCAAAATAACAACAACTCCTGATAAATTATTGGAAGAACTAAAAAAAAGGGAAGAGATGCTGAGCACGGCTGTAGGTAATTCCATAGCTCTGCCTCATCCGCGTCATCCGGGAGCAGAATTATTTACAAAAGAAAAAATTGTTATAATGAGAACCAATAAGGCCTTGGAGTTTAATGCTCCGGATAAAAAAGCAGTACGTCTTTTTATTATGATCTGCGCTCTTGATGAGGCAACGCATCTTCAAATACTTGCGGCTGTAGCAAAATTTCTTCGCCATCCGAGTGCGGCAGAAGCCTTAATGAATGCAAATAGCGCAGATGATATTATGCGTTATTTTCTTGGTGTTGACCGAAACAATAATTTTAATCTAGAGATGTGACATGAAACATTCAATTTATTTTCAATGTTTAATTGCTGTGCTGTGTTTGATGATCAGTTTTACGCTTTTGCCTGCTGATAAAACAGATTTATCTATTCAAGTACGGTCAGAAAGAGAATTAAGAGAGTCCGAAAGAACAGAGTTTCGCTGCACAGAGGCAAAGCAGGTTATGCATATTGCAGAATATTGCTGCTTAAGCATTCCTGAGTTCAATGCTTTTGACGGGTTTTTATCATATACGCAGCATAACTACCAGCCTCAGGTGCAAAGTTATATTCTGTCTTCCCGCTCGATCCATTCACCGCCGATAAAGCACTATCCCTGAAAGTAAAAACTATTATTTTATATCGTTATATTTTTAATTTAAAGGAGAGTGCTATGTTGGTAATCGTTATGCATAACAATCGTGACTATTTGAATTTAATAAAGAATTTATCAATTGAAAAAGGGATCAATGCGGTAAGCATCTTAAAAGGAGGTAATATCGGAACAAAACTTATCGGGGGTACATACGGGATTACGGTTTCCAACTCAAAAGCAATGGAGGCATATAAAATGGCTTTTGTTGCGCATGTAAAAGGAGTAAAGGAAGCTAATGATTTTATCCGTATGATCAAGAACGATAATTATCTTAATCTGCATAATATAGATGATGAAGGGCTGATCTGCGTGCTGCCTTACTTGGAAGTCGCGGGTTTGGATAGAAGTACATTTAATAATTCAGGAGATTATGGGTATGGACATTAGACGTTATATCGAAGAAAGTCTTATTATCGGTGAACTAAAAGCACAGACAAAGGAGCAGGCGATTGAAGAGCTTATAGATGAGGTTTTCAAAAACCGGCCGAAAGATACGATTATGCTCTCAAAAGAGGAAGTATTAAAGGAAGTTCTTAAAAGAGAGAAAATGAGTACAACCGGTATCGGGGCTGGTTTTGCCATCCCCCACGCGCGGATAGAAAAATGGGGTGATTTTTTGCTGGCTATAGGAATCAGCAGGAAAGGTCTTGATTTTTCCAGCATGGATGGTAAGCCGGTAAAGCTGATCTGTTTAATGATATCTTCTGCCGACAAACCTTATCTTATATTGCAGGTAACGGCGACATTGATCAGCTTTTTAGAACAACAAAAAGGGGTTGATGTTTTGATAAACCGTTTTAAAAATCCTAAACAGATTGTTGAACAACTGAGCAGTTTTGCTGTAAACAAAGAAGATATGATCCTTGCGCGGGATATTATCCGTCCGGTACAGTCGCTGGTTGAATTGGATGACCCTATTGAAAAAGCGACCAGGCTTATGCATCTAAAGCATTTTGAGATTTTGCCGGTTGTTGATAAGCAAAATAAATTTTGCGGGCAGATAAGCTGTATGGACATTTTCCAATATGGTTTGCCGAATTTCTTTCAAAATCTAAACACGGTTTCATTTGTAAGACATATCGACCCATTTGAGAAATATTTCAGGCTACAGCGCAGTTTGAAAGTGAGCAATTTTTATCAAAAGACAGAATCTATTGATGAGTCTAAAACACTTATTGAAATAGTATTCGAGCTTACGGTAAAGAAAAAACCTAATCTATTTGTTACCAATGAGGCCAATGAGCTTATTGGTGTTATAGACCGTTTTACGATAATCGATAAAATATTAATTTTTTAAGAGGGGGTATTTGTGCAGACATTAGCGGCAATTATTATTTTTGTAGCAGCCTACATTGCTATTGCAACTGAGAAGATCAGTAAGACTGTGGTGGCAGTTTTAGGCGCATCTTTAATGCTTATACTTCATCTTGTTTCTTTTGAAGAAGCAATGCATGCGGTTGATCTTAACGTTATCTTTCTTTTGGTGGGGATGATGACATGCGCTCATATTTTATCTAAAACCGGATTTTTTGAATGGGTAGCCATCAGCGTTGCCAAGATTGCCAGAGGTAACCCGTTTATGATTATGTTGCTGCTGCTCAGCGTTACCGCAGGCATATCGGCCTTCATTGATAATGTGACAACCATAATTTTACTTGTGCCTTTAACAATCCTTATTGCTGAATTGCTTGAAATAAACCCTGTGCCGTTTCTTATTCTTGAAGCACTTGCTTCAAATATCGGAGGAACGGCTACACTTATCGGGGATCCGCCTAATATTATCATTGGCTCACAGGCAAAACTTTCTTTCAATGATTTTCTTATGAATCTTACTCCGGTCGTAATAATAGTATTTATTGCATTCATACTGAGCGTATACGTTATTTTTAGAGGTAAGTTTTCAGTGAACAGAACAGTACGTGAGAGAGTTATCAATGCTATTCCTCATCTGGCGATCATTGATAAGAAAAACATGATAAAATCTCTGTTTATTTTAGCGCTGATATTAGCCGGATTTTTCCTCCAGGGAGTATTGCATGTTGAGCCGGGGGTCATTGCTCTGGCCGGAAGCATGCTCATGATTCTCTTTTGTAAATCCGATAGTGATGAAACACTAATGAAAGTCGAATGGGGAGTCATTTTCTTCTTTATAGGTATGTTCATGATGATAGCAGGTTTGGAAGCAAACGGTGTTATTACCAAAGCAGGAGAGATGATCCTGAGCATTACCAGTAAAAATCTGTTTGCTGTATGTCTGGTAGTATTATTTGGTTCTGCTTTATTCTCAGCGTTTCTGGATAATATCCCGTTTGTAATTACGATGGTACCGATGATAAAAAATTTCATCACTCATTTTGCCGGGGTCATGGGTGTAACTGACCCGGCTATTATTCAAACGCATATTGCTCAGCCGCTGTGGTGGGCATTGGCACTAGGCGCTTGCCTAGGGGGGAACGCGACGATTATCGGCGCTTCCGCTAATGTGATCATGGTCCGCATAAGCGAACGCAATAAGTATCATATTTCGTTTGGTAAATTTTTTTCTTATGGGGTGCCGTTTACATTACAGGCCCTTATAATCTGCGGTTTTTACATCTGGTGGAGATATTTTCTGAATCAATAAATAAGGGGCAGCAAAAACACTTTGCTTAAAAACAAAGAGTTTTTCCATTTGCACAATATCCATATTTGTTCTAAAATAAGCTATTATGAAAGTTGTTTTTAAAGTTATATGTATAACCCTAATAGCAGCCTTTCTTTTATCCGGCTGTGCCACTGTGCCTATAACCGGCAGAAAACAGCTTGTCTTTATACCGGATTATGAGATTAACAGCTTAAGCAAGGATAATTATCGCCAGATTATTACCGAATCAAAACTCTCTCAGGATTCAGATAAAGTACAAAAGGTCAAAAATATCGGGAAAAAAATCGCTCAGTCTACAGAGAATTTCTTGCGTGAAAACGGAATGGCCGATAAAGTCGGAAATTTTTCCTGGGAGTTTAACCTTATAGAAGATAAAACGGTTAATGCCTTTGCTATGCCCGGCGGCAAAGTGGCTGTGTACAGCGGCATACTACAATACACCCAAAACGATGACGGACTTGCTGTTGTTATTGCTCATGAAATCGCGCATGTTATCGCTAATCACGGAGGGGAGAGAATAAGTCAGATGATGCTTGCTCAATTCGGACATACCATGCTTAGCGAGGCCCTGAAAGAGAAGAAACAGACCACGCAAGAATTTCTGATGCTGGCTTATGGTGTAAGTATGAATTTAGGTGTGGTTCTGCCTTACAGCAGGCTGCATGAAAAGGAAGCGGACCGTATCGGGCTTATACTCATGGCACAGTCAGGCTATAACCCCAATGAGGCGATCCCTTTTTGGGAAAGGATGAATAATGCCGGCAAAGGAGCTCGAAATCTAGAGTTTTTGTCAACGCATCCGGCTCCGGAAACCAGAATAAACGATATTAAAACCTATCTGCCTGAGGCATTGAGATATTTGAAGAAATAAAATATTTGCTAATTCCTTTATTGCCTTTATATTTTCAAACTCCCTAAATACTCCCTAAATACGACCCCCTTCGTTTACATGCAAAAATCGCTTAATTATTATATCTAAGAAATAATTTCTCAGGGAATTATTGCGCAGGAGCGAGATTTAGGATAGAATAATGCATTAAGGCAATTACAAAGATACAGTTTTTAGCTTAATTTAGGATAAGGATATGGAAAAACAGACCAATTTCATCCGCGATATTATTGACAATGACTTAAAAAATAACAAAAACGAGGGCAGAATTCATACCCGTTTTCCTCCGGAGCCGAACGGATATCTGCATATAGGCCATGCAAAATCAATATGCCTTAATTTCGGGTTGGCAGAGGATTATAAGGGGCTTTGCAACTTGCGCTTTGATGACACTAATCCTGCCAAGGAAGAAACCGAGTATGTGAAGTCTATTATAGAGGATATGCGCTGGCTCGGCTGGGACTGGGGCGACCGCTTGCTTTATGCATCGGATTATTTTGATCAATTTTATAATTATGCTCTTGAATTGATAAAAAAGGGGAAGGCTTATGTATGTGATCTGAGTGCCGAACAAATACGTGTTTACCGCGGCACATTGACAAGCCCTGGAAAGGAAAGCCCCTATCGAAAGCGGACTGTGGAGGAAAATCTTGATTTATTTATGCGCATGAGGGCAGGGGAGTTTGAAGACGGAACGCGCGTGTTACGCGCCAAAATAGATATGGCCTCGCCAAATTTTAATATGCGGGATCCGGTTATTTACCGTATTTTAAAAAGTCCGCATCACAATACGGGCAATAAATGGTGCATATATCCCATGTATGATTTTGCGCATTGTCTGGAAGATTCTATAGAGGGAATTACTCATTCTATCTGTACACTTGAATTTGAAAACCACCGCCCTTTATATGATTGGTTCCTTGATGTTTTGGAGATCTTTCACCCGCAGCAGATAGAGTTTGCCAGGCTTAATTTGGGGTTTACTGTTATGAGTAAAAGAAAACTCCTGCGCCTGGTTCAGGAAGGGCATGTGAGCGGATGGGACGATCCGCGTATGCCCACAATATCAGGACTGCGGCGCCGCGGGTATACCCCGTCATCAATTAGAAAATTTTGCGAACGAATAGGTGTAGCGAAATTTAACAGTGTCATTGATATTTCCATACTTGAAAGCACGATCCGTGAAGAGCTGAATTTAACAGTGCCCCGGGTCATGTCTGTTCTGAATCCTTTGAAGGTAGTTATTACTAATTATCCAGAGAATAAAGAAGAGGAAATGGATGCTGTAAATAATCCGGAAGATCCATCTGCCGGCAAACGCAAAGTGCCGTTTTCGCGCGTGCTTTATATAGAACAGGATGATTTTATGGAAGATCCGCCTAAAAAGTTCTTTAGATTAGCCCCCGGGCGGGAAGTGCGCTTGCGTTACGCATATTTTATCACCTGCAAAGATATTATTAAGGATGAAAGAGGAGAAATTATAGAGCTGCATTGCACCTATGATCCCGATACATGCGGAGGCGATGCACCGGACGGGCGCAGAGTAAAGGCCACGCTGCATTGGGTAAGTGCCAGGCATGCAATAGAGGCCCAAGTGCGCTTATACGATAATCTTTTCTTGAAAGAAAATCCTGAAAAAACAAAGGACGGGGAGGATTTTACCGTAAATTTAAATCCGGATTCTTTAAAAATACTAAAAGGCTGCAAGCTAGAACGGAGCCTTAGGGATGCCGATGAGGGAAAAGCTTTTCAGTTTGAACGACTGGGATATTTTTGCGTTGACAGCAGGAACCATACCCAGGAGCATCCTGTTTTTCACAGGATCGTATCTTTAAAAGATACCTGGGTAAAAATACAGAATCAAGCTAAGAGTAGGTGAGCTCATGGCTCATCCTCCTTTGCCAAAAGGCTTCGGAGGACAGGTAGCTGATAGCTTAAAATAAGTAGCGAGAAGCGAGAAAAACACTGAGGGATGAGGGACGACCGCTGCGATAGGATGAGAGACGCAAAATAAGTTATGAGTGACGAATGATGAGTTACGAGTGAAGCTGTAAAAAGTAAAAAGGCAAAAACAAAAAGAGTTTGAAAGTTAGTTATTGACAGCATTTCAAAGAAAAATCGGATAAATTTTGTGAAAAATAGTTTTTAAAGCGAACAAAGAGAGCGTTCGTCCATTGTCTTAATGATCCCGCCGTATCCTGGCGGGGGAATGGTCATCCGTCGTCCTTCGTTTTTAGACGCAATGCTCAATACGCGATACGCAATACGAAATTAAGTAAAAAAGGAGGGATAATGGAGAAGAAAAAAATTTTAATGATCGATGACGATCAGGATTTCATTAAACTGGTGAAAATGAATCTTGAAGAGACAGGCAGGTACGAAGTCAGGATAGAAGATAAGGGGGAAACCGGTGTTTCTTCAGCCATAGCTTTTAAACCTGATATTATTTTGTTGGATGTTGTTTTGGGTGATATCGACGGATCTAATGTTGCGGCACAGATCAAAAACAACAAGTCAGTAAAGGATATTCCCATTGTCTATGTGACGGCAATAATAAACGAGAAAGAAGAGGGGAAACTGCACGATTTTTTAGGCGGATATCCATTCTTGGCTAAACCGGTTAGTACCGCTAAATTAATTGAATGCATAGAAACCCATATCAAAAACTGATATCCGGGCTAGAGAGGTTTTAAATCTCCTGATTTACAGTTGCTCTATGATCTTTTTTCAAAATAATTATCCCTTCGATAATCATCCATATTTTAAGTAATAACACAGCCCGGAGCATCAACAGAGGTTAAAACAGGCTCATTGAGAAGGCAAAAGCCCTATTTTGTGTATTATTTTATAATTATTTTTATTTTTCTTACGTAAGATATTGAACAAGATATAGTTATGAGCTTAACTAATGTTTGCCTGAATGGAAAAAATATGATACACTTTATTGATTCAATACAGGAGATCATTATTGTGAAGTTAATATCCAAGGTGATTTTAGTAATGTATTTATGTGTTGCCTTAAACGGCATGACTTACGCCGGAGACATCATATCCGCAGAAATTTGCGCGTTAAACTTAAATCTATGCGCAACTTATGTGTATGAACAAAATTCTGCGCAAATATCGCATATGCCTGAAATTTTGTCTGAAAAAACCGCCTTAAGTGATTTTGTACAGGATATTCCGCAAATGCAGGGATATGATTGGTCCAATGTTAAACAGGAAAACAAGAAATCATTTGCTTTTCTTTGCGAGATTTAATGGCTAGAGTAAAACTGGGTTTTATTACGGCCTTCGCTTTTTGCCTGATTAAGCGCCAGTTTTATCTGATTTATTAGTTTTTTTGCTTCTTTTATCTCGCTGTTGTACTGGCTTACCCCGCAGCTTACGGTTAACTTAAGGGAAGATTCAGCGCGCAGCTCATCAGAAGAAGACATGAAGTCCCGGATTCTTTCGGCAAGGGCAAATGCGCTGCGTAAATTTGTTTCAGGCATTAACACCCCAAATTCATCATCTTTATATCTGCATACCTCATCTGCGCTTCTAATGTTTTTTACAAGAAGCTCTGCTATTTTCTTAAGCATACGGTCTCCTGTGATTACGCCAAGGGTATTATTAATAACTTTAAAATTATCAACACCCATAAGCATGCAGCTGAAATCCCGTTTATATCGGCTGCTGCGAATGCATTCTTCATTAATGCGGTGCTCCAAGTACTGCGGGCTGTATACATTGGTCATCGTATCATAAAAAGAAAAGGAGATAGCCGAATCCACTTTTTTCTTTGCTTTTAAAAGATTCTTGATGCGGGCCAGCAATTCTCTATCATCAGCGCTTTTTGATAAGAAGTCAGAAGCACCCATTTCAAGGCCCAGCAGCTTATCATCAATAGTCTTGATCGCGCTGTAAAAAAGAATAGGCAGGCTTATAAGCTTATTGTTGTTTCTTATTCTCTTGCAGATTTCAAAACCGTCAATATCGGGAAGGACAATGTCCAGAATGACCAGATCAGGGGTATTGTTTTCTACTATGGTTAGGGCATCTTTTCCGTTTTCAGCATAGACAATATCATAATTCTCTTTTTCAAGTATCTTTTTTAGAAAAATCACATCGCTTACTCTATCTTCAACCACCAGTATCTTTTCCATTTTAATCCTTATTTTAATTTTTTTTTGTATACTACTTCTACTTATACTATACCACAAAATACCTATATTTACAAATTTAACTCTAGGGGCATAATAGAGTTATCGAAAGGAGAGATCCCTTGAGAATTTACCTTTTTTGTAGTAAAATCAAATTATAAAGATAGATTTTAAATTCAGCATGAAGGGAGAACATTACTGTAAAATTCATGAGTTGTCCGGTTACGCATTGTAAAGAAGGTTGTAGTATGGGGCTGTTGCAAAACGCACATCTACTGCGTTACTTGCTCACTCGCTTGTGCGGCGTACATCTATTACGCCTCCCCCGTGGAAATCAAGGATTTCCTGGGGCTGGATCCTTGGAATTTTTCTGAAATTCCTAAGGGCGCGCTCGTTTGCAAAAGCCTTGCCTGTGCCCAGAGGGGTATAGCTGCACATTTTGCAACAGCCCCCTCCGGTACTTTATTTTTGTAAAAGGGTGTTTATATTGAAAGGTTGAAATCATATGAGTAGTTTCGCAATAAGTCCAGTATTGTGGGAAGACCTAAAACTGCTTAGCATTTGTAAATATAGTTACTAAGTAAAAAAGGAAAAGAAGGGAAGCTATGTTAAAAAAGATTATTTTATCAATTATTTGTGGTATTGTTTTAGGCAGTGTTTGTGCGGATGCTTATGCTTTTTATCCCAGATTTGACAAACACGGGCAAACAGAGTCTTCGGCCAAGTTTTTTGAGAAGTTCCTCCACATTCTTAAAGCTGAGAAACAATTAAATCTCAGCGAGGATCAGGTCAAAAAAATAGAGAATGAAATGCTCAGCGCCGAGAAAGAAGTGATCAGATCTAAAACAGAAATCAAGATCATTTCACTAGACATGCAAATGGAACTAAAACAAGATAAGATCAATACAAAATCGATCAATAAACTTATAGATCAAAAATATGAGTTTAAAAAAAGTGAAATGAAGACTGTTGTTAATGCTTATGCAAAAATAAACGATATCCTGACTAAAGAGCAAAAAGAGATGCTGCCTGAAATATATAAAAACCAAAAAGAAAAAGAATGCGGGAAGATGGATAAAAAGTATAGAAGCGGCAGATGCCCTTATCAGTATCCGAAAGGAGATGATTTCCGCTAAGATAAATACCTGTTTTTGGTCTCAACAATTGTTTTTTTGAGGAGGTAAATATGAACAGGAAGGATCATTTAGGAAGACGAAATTTTTACCGTTTAAAAGTAACATATCTGGTGAATTACCGGCCGCAGGACGATAAAGGCAGCATAGCTAATTATAATTATGCTTTAACTAAAGATATCAGCGCCGGCGGCCTGCTCGTTATGTCAGAAAAGAATTTCCCCAAGGGTACAGTAATGGAATTGATCATCAGTTTGCCTGTGTTCCCGGATAAACGCCTTAAGGCTCTGGGTGAGGTGACCAGTGATTTTCCCGCAGATGTACGCAAACCTCTTTATCCCACCAGAATACGTTTTGTCGAATTTAATGAAGCTGCCTTCAACAAGCTCAAATGTTTTATAGAAGATGAAATGAACAAACAAAAAGACGGCCTTACTTTAAAGGAAAAAATGGACAGAAGAAAAAAATGAGAGGTAGCTTTAGCGGGAAATCACTAAACTATCCTGTTTATAAGTGCGAGAAATTCTGATCTTGTAGCCGGCTGCTCACGAAATGATCCCAGTACAGAAGAAGTTGTCATAATCGAATTTTGTTTTTCTACCCCGCGCATCATTTTGCAAAGGTGCCTGCATTCAATAACTACCCCTATGCCTTCAGCATCAATGCTCTGCATGATCTCATGTGCAATTTGAGAAGTTAACCGTTCCTGTATTTGTACCCTGCGGGAAAAAACATCAACCAGGCGGCAGATTTTGCTTACACCCAAGACTTTCTTTTTAGGTATATATCCGATATGACATCGTCCGTAAAATGGCAGAAGATGATGTTCGCAAAGGCTGTATATCTCGATATCACGAACAATTATCATATTGTTAGCTTCAGATTGAAAGACAGCATTGTTAATTATATCTTTAGGAGCAAGCTTGTATCCCTGGGTCAGGAATTCCAGCGCCTGGGCTACGCGCTGCGGTGTTTTTTTCAGTCCTTCTCTTTTTGGATCTTCACCCATTTCGATTAACAGTTCCCGAATCAGTTTCATTACCTTTTTTTCGTTCATCATAGACTCCTGGTATAATCATCAGATATATACCTGATTACGGTGATTATTTTCCCTGCCTGCCCCGTGGAATTCACAGAATTCCCGGGACCGAGTCCTTGGAATTTTACAGTGTAAAATTCCTAAGGGCCGGCAGACAGGGATTACAGAGATTAAACCCAGAACCTCAGTTGCTATAGACCCTACAAGCACTAGCGATTATCTTTATGTTTAATCTTAGTAATCTATTTTTTTAATCTTTGCAATCAGACAGCCTTTTCTGTGCCTTTCATAGGATGTCTTATTGGAATTGAAAAGCAGTAAAATCAGTGTATTATATAAGGTTCTTTCTTATTTTTTTGTGAGATTGAAAGAACCTGATTACAGCGATTTAAAACCGATTACACCGATATGCTAATAGAAAATAATCCTTGTAATCTTTTAATAATCCGTGTAATCAAGGGGCATTCATAAATTTAGTCTAACAATTTGCAAATCAATAAGTTGTAGAAAATTATTCACATTAATAATGAATGCCCCCTATATAATAACACTAAAAAGGCTTTTTTCAATATTTTTGCGAGAAAAAATAAAAATGGCAATATTTTAATCTAAAATCATTTTCGGCTAATTCTTTTCTAAAACGGAAAGTGTTTCAATGTGCGGTGTGTGCGGGAAGAAGTCATATGCGAATATTTTTCTTAGCTTATATTCATGAACCAGCTTCTTTAGATCTCTGTTGAGTGTAGCCGGGTCACAAGATATGTAAGCTATAAAGCCGGGTTTAAGTTTAATGATTTGGTCTAGGAGCACACTATCTATGCCTCTTCGGGGAGGATCGATAATGATAATATCAGGGCTTTTTTTGTGAGCACTTTTTATCCAATTTTCACATTTGTCATGTACTGTCTCAATGTTTGAAATGGAATTAATAGAGATATTTTTCTTTAAAAAAGAGATGTTTTCTTTTGATGATTCTACCGCTGTAATATTTGTAAAAGATTCTGAAAGAGCGATTGCAAATGTTCCAACGCCGCAGTATAGATCGATCAAGTTCTTTCCGGCTGCTTTGGGGAACTCATTTTTGAGATCCTGAATAAGTGATTCCAGCATCGGTATGTTGATTTGGAAGAAAGATTGACAGCCGAACAAAAAAGTTTTCCCGGCCACTTTCTCCGAAAGAGTGTCTTTACCAAGAAGAATGCTTTTTTCGTTTCTCTTTTTGTTTATGTAAACTATTCCTGCCAGGGAGAATTTTTTACCAAGGCTAAGCAGCGGTTTTAAGACATCAATTTCGTTTCTCCTTAAGGACCCCAAGCAGCAAAGCAGAAAATTTTTACTCGCTTGGCTTCGCTGCAGCGTAATTTCATTAATGCATTTTTCCAGTCCTCCGCTAAGTAAGCCAAGGAAATCACTTATTAGCCTGTTCATTAAATCAGACACCAGGAAACATCGGTCAATAGGAGTGAATGCATCCTTTGTGCCTGGAGAATGGTAAGCGCAAAAAGCGGAGTTGTTTCGGGTGATAATATGCAGATGAATCTTATTGCGGTAGCCCCAGATAACTTTGCCTGAGCGCAGGCTTAAAGAAGAAAGTTTTGAATCAAAAGAGGATAACATTTCTTTTAACTGCTGCTCTTTTATTTTTAACTGATGTTCATAATCAACGTACTGATAAGAAGAGCAGATATGGGAATGTCCGCAGCGCGGAGGTTTCCGGTGAACAGATGGACGGATAACCGCATTTGTTTTACCCAGAATATAATTCTTCTTGTCCTTAACGATGCTGCATTCCACAGTTTCTCCGGGTATGCCGTTATCGGTTAAGACAATTTTGTTATCTTTGCGGCCAAGACTTTTCCCGGGGTAAATGATCTTTTCAATATTAATCTGCATATGTGGATTATAACACAAAAATGAAAATCATTAACTGAATTTCAAATCTTAAAGCGCATATTTTCAGCGTCAAAGTTTACGGATTTTAGCTGAAAAGGGGGGGACATGCAAGATGAAAATTATCGGAATAAAATTTTTTTTAAATTGGAATAAAAAGTTCTTGACAACATTCGTTTTTTATATTAAAAAAAGTATTAAGAGGGAAAGGAGTAACATTTTAACAGGAGGTTTGAATGGCACATAATAGGCAGGTTAAGTGTCCGATGTGTGGAGAATACATTGAATGGGAAGATAATTTAAAGTTGGGAGAAGTTACTTACTGCAGTGATTGCGATGAAGAGCTCAAGATTGTAAACATTGATCCGCCGCAGGCAAAAAGAATGGTAGAGTTGTTAGAGGTAAATAACGGAAGTTACAAAGGCTTTTACGAAGACAATTACGATAAAGATGACGATGATACAGGTGATAATGCCTATAGAGAACAAGTTTAAGTTCTATCAGTTCAGGATAAATTAATAAAGTTTGATTTTGCGACATTTTTTTATGAGATGATCATATCTGTCTGAACCTGATTTTTTTTGGAACTTTCCTTTTTAATTTTTTGACAAATTCCTTTTGAGAGAGTATCATAATGAACATGAGCAATCTTGAACAGGGATATCCGGGTGAGGACAGGCGCAGATTTCCGCGTGTCAACGCGACGGTGCAGTATCAGATAATCGAGCAAGAATACAGCAAAAAAGCGGGCAATACTAAAAATATAAGCGTTGGAGGTATTGCGTTTTTCGCTAAGGATAAGATCCGTAGAAACAGTCTCCTGTCTCTTTCGATAAGCTTGCCGGATGAAACGTATTTTCAAGCTAAGGCTCAGGTTGTTTGGTGTGACCCAATGTAGGTCTCCTGGGACTCGGAAATCTGTTATGAGCGGGGTGTTGAATTTATCGAAATAGAGGAAGAAAGCCGGCAGAAAATTTTCAAATATGTTTTTCTCCGCCTGAACATTGGTTAGTCTTTGTGATAATATTCGTAAAACATTACCTGCCTTTTTTATATCCAAAAGAGGATAAACTATAGTGTCTATCATTGAACCGGTAATCAGACCTCCTTCTGAAATCTCCAGTTTTCTCCTGCAGATAACTACGGGATGTTCTTCCAATTATTGTACATTTTGCGGGGCGTATCAGAGAAAGGAATTCAGAGTTAAGGATGATCAGGAAATAGAGGATGATATAAGGCAGTGGGCTGCTGTTTATCCGTCCACACGAAAGGTTTTTCTCCTTGATGGTGATGCTTTAGTTGTTGCTAACAGGAAGCTTGTCCGAATATTAAAAATTTTAAGAGAACATCTGCCTGGGATAAGCAGAATCAGCAGTTATGCCAACGGTTATAATGTTACTATTCGCAGTGACGCAGAACTAAAGGAGTTGTTTGAGAATAAACTTAAACTTTTATATATCGGCCTTGAAAGCGGCAATCAGGATATATTGAATACATGCAAAAAAAAATCAACGGTTGATGAAATGATAATGGCTGTAAATAGAATGCAGCAAATAGGAATCAAGGCATCGGTGATTGTGCTGCTGGGGCTTGGCGGCAGGCAGTATTTTAAAGAGCATGTGCGCGATACGATAAAAGTGATCAATAAAATGCAGCCGCATTACCTATCTTTTCTTTGCCTTATGCTGATACCGGGTACACCTCTTTATGCAGATGCAAAAAACGGTAAGTTCCAGGAGCTTGAGCCCAATGAATTATTAAAACAAAGCTATGAGATAATAAAAGGGCTGGAACTCAAAAAAACAGTATTCCGTTCTAATCATGCTTCAAATTATCTTTCTCAGGAAGGGATTTTACCGCGGAATAAAGATCTTTTACTTGAAATGCTGGAAAAAGCAATAAACGGGAGAATAAGTTTAAAACCGGAAATATTCAGAGGTCTGTGATTAATATAATAATATGACATTTAAAAAAATTCTCAATTCAAAGTACCCGCTTATCTTAGCTCCCATGTCTGGAGTCAGTTCGCTGCCCTTTAGGATTATCAGCCGTGAATTCGGTGCGCAATATGCATTTCTGGAAATGATCCATGCTCGTTCTTTAAGCTATGAGAGCAAGAAGACAAGGGAATTACTGCGCACAAATGAAATGGATCACCCTCTAGGGGTGCAGCTTTTAAGCAAAGAAGAAAATTTTATTAAAAATGCGCTCAGCAGGCTCAATGAATATAAATATAAATATGATCTCCTGGATTTCAATGCAGCTTGTCCTGTGCGAAAAATTTCAAGCAGGGGCGAAGGGGCAGGGCTTCTGGAAAACCCCGCCAAATTGAAAAAATTGCTTACAATCATTGTCAAAGTTTCTCCTGTGCCGGTAAGTGTTAAGATCAGGCTTGGTTGGGATAATACGGATTCTGCTTGTGACATCGCAATGCAGGCTCAGGATGCCGGCATTGACGCTATTTTTGTGCATGGAAGGACAAAAATTCAGGGATACAGGGGAGAAGTTGATTATGGAGCTATAGGAAGAATAAAAAAGAGATTAAAAATTCCTGTTATTGCCAGCGGTAATATCTTTAATCCTAAAAGAGCCAAGCAAATGTTTGATGAAACCGGTTGTGACGGATTGCTTGTCGCCCGGGGGGCACTGGGCAACCCCTGGATCTTTAAAGAGATTTCCACTTATTTGGAAAAAGGGATTTTGCTTGAAAGGCCCGTGATCGGTGAAATTGCCGATGTAATGCAAAGACATTTTGATTTATCTATAGAATATTTTGGTGAACAAATGGGCGTGATCAGATTCCGTAAATTCTATGTGTGGTATACAAAAGGGGTAACCGGCATAAGGCCTTTGCGCGAGGAAGTGATGCGTATAACCACCAAAGAAGCGATGAATAAGCTTATTGAAAAGTTTCGTTTTACGCAAATATCGCAATGAAATGAAGAATATGATTTGTAATGCATACTTTTTAGTATAAAATAACGGAAATATGCTTAAAATTTCGGCAGATAAAAAAAAGGGGGGTATGTTGACAATTCTTGTTGTTGATGATGAGTCAGAAATGGTTCTTGTCCTGGAGAAATTTTTTACACGCAGCGGGTTTAAGGTTTTTAGTGCAAACTGCGGGAAAAACGCGTTGTCAATTTTGAAAACAAATAAGAACATAGACATGATGATTCTGGATATGCGCATGCCCGGGATAAAGGGGATAGAGGTTCTGGAAAAACTAAAAGAGCAAGTTATACAGATCCCGGTGGTTATTCTTACCGGCAGCTTGAATTTCTCGCATTTTGTTGAAAAGATGGTTTCTCTGGGATATTCAGAGAATGATGTATTTTTTAAGCCTGTCAATCTTGAAGAGTTGCGGGAGCATATCAATAAACGCCTTAAGGAACGTTTAAAGAAATCAAAAAAGAAAAAATAGCAGCAGGATGAGTGAAAAACTATGGGAATAAAAGAAATCATTGAAAGATGCAGGAAATTTGAAATATATCAGCAGCGCAGGGTTACTGATAATTATGCAGAAATCGTTATGCTCACTGATGAAATAATGAGCTGGTCTGCGGTTTTTAATGAAATCCTCGGAGATCCGGTAAGTCCGGCGGGCGTTACACCGACAGCTGAGCATACGCAGATCACCAGCGAATACGGCGGAATTTTTGCCGACCAGACGCTTTATAAAAAAGATTTCCCGGAGAATACGATTATAGCCATGTTTTGGCCTTGGCAGGATGGTAAGAGGATCACGGTAAAAGTGGTGATTTTACCAAAGTAGAAATTTTTGATTATTTTTTATAATTTTATTGACATAATTAAATTTTTTGAGTACAATAAAACCAAATGAACAAGCATATTATAACAATATACCGCAAGTTAAAGAAACGCTTATCTTGCGGTTTTTTAATAGAAGTATTAATGGTGTTTGTTTAATAAAAAGGAGGCTTGAGTATAGTGGCAAAAGGAAAAGTTAAATGGTTCAATAATAAAAAAGGTTATGGGTTTATTACAACAGAAGAAGGAAACGATATTTTTTTGCATCACAGCGCAATACAGGGCGATGGGTTCAAGACTGTAGAAGAGGGTCAGGATGTTGAGTTCGAGATCACTCAGGGACCTAAAGGTGAACAGGCGGTAAATGTAGTTAAGTTGTAAACCTGAATATCCAGCAGGCCTGGTAATAATTATTGCCAGGCCTGTTTTATTTTATGAAATATGAAGGTTGCTTGAAATCTCCGGTGCAGGCCGGAGATTTTTTGTCTCCAGAGAATGTTATTTTATAAAATTAATTTTTCTTGCTTTTTTTTTAGGGATAAATTAAAATACAATTTCATTTTAATTTTAAACAACGATAAAAGAAGTTTTTTAATTTTTTTCTTGCAAAATCTGAAATTTTTGATTTAATATTAATCAGCAAGGTATGAACTAACAAATTGCTGAAAGAGGGGATTCTTATAAAGAGATAATGGAAAAAAAATATAACCAAAAAAACTGCAGTAAAAATGGTCTCATAAAATGTGCGGTTGCTTTGCTGAATATTTGCCAGCGGGAAACCGGTAAATTCATTTCTCTCCTTTTTATATTAAAAATGAAGAATATATGTGATGAAGCATATATTCTTTTTGTTTTATTTTTCAGAGCAGGAGTATTGTCTCTTTTAGATATGTCTGTAAAGACGCCGATAAGAACAAATTACTTTAACCCGGGGATTGCTGGTTTTAACTGGCAGTCTAAAACTAGGTAAGGAAGACACTGGAATGAAGAAAAAAGAAAAAAAAATATTTGGGTATGAACTGGTGTTGGATTTGTTTGAGTGCGACGCCGATGTGATCACTTCGAACAAGAAGCTTAAACAGTATGTAGATAAGCTTTGCAAGCTTATCAAAATGAAGCAGTATGGTAAAACATTATTGCCTTATTTCGGAGCAAAAGAAATGTTTACAAAGGGGTATTCCCTGGTGCAGTTGATCGAAACAAGTTGTATAACAGGACATTTTTCTGATTACTGGAAGACGGCTTATATCAATATCTTTTCCTGCAGGGCTTATGATCATGCTCTGGCCAAGAAATTTACAAAAGAATTTTTTGGAGCGAAAAGAGTAAAATCCCACTTTCTTGTCCGATAGAGTAAGTAGACTTAACAATAATGTAAAAGGCAATTCATTTAACAAAAACAGCAGAAGAAATCTGCTGTTTTTGTGTTTATCCACCTACGCATAAGGCTATGGGCTTTACTCCTGGATGAATGTGGAAAACGTAAAGGATTAGTTATTATGTATAGTAATAATGCAGCGGTTAATTCCGCAGAAGGCGGATAAATAACCCTCCAACCTGTTCTCTGTAGTTTTAGCGAAGGAGGAAACCTTCATGACCTGCGTAATCTTCCTGACCTTCCATAGTCTTTGGCGAAGGAGATGACGAAGCAGGCGACAAATAGGCGGCGCCGGAGAGTATTTTATCAAGCCCCACGGGCTTTAGCTTGTGGAACTGCATACAGTAGTTCTTTAATCTCTTTGAAATAAAAAGTTTTTGTGCTAAAATGCACAAAGTTGGTATATATTTAAAGGTTCTTTCTTGTTTAAGTTGAACGAAATAATCCAGCTTATATATAAGAATTATACCGGCAGATTATTGTGAGAACTGAAGATGGACTTAAAGACCCCTTATTATCTTATTGATGAGAAAAAACTTTTAAAAAACCTGAAAACAATCAAGCATATCAGAGATATATCCGGTGCTAAGTTTGTTCTGGCGCTTAAGTGTTTTTCAACCTGGTCTGTTTTTGGCCTGATGAGGCAATATATGGACGGGACGACCTCTAGTTCTTTGTATGAAGCGCGGCTTGGAAAGGAAAAGTTTTTAAAGGAGGTACACGCATATTGTGTGGCCTATGCAAAAGAGGAGATCAAGGAAGTGAGCCGGTTTGCGGATAAGCTTATTTTTAATTCTATATCACAGATGGAAAGATTTTCACGCTATAGCCGCAAGTGTGATATCGGCCTGCGTGTCAACCCGCTTATAAGCTATTCAAATTTTGAATTGGCTGATCCTGCCTGTAAGTTTTCCCGTTTGGGCGTGATCGATAAAAAGGCTCTTGAGAGCAAGCTGGGTTCAATAGACGGGGTAATGTTTCACTTTAACTGCGAAAATGATAATTTCAGAAATTTTTCCAAAAATCTGGATTTTATCGGTTATACTTACGAGAGGGTTCTCAAATCTTTAAAGTGGGTAAGTTTAGGAGGAGGTTTTTACTTTTCCAAGAGCGGATATCCGGTAAAGAATTTTTCTGAAAAATTAAAGCAGTTCAGCGATCGTTTTAAGGTTCAGGTTTATCTTGAACCCGGGGAAAGCGTGATTACCCAGTCAGCGGAGCTTGTTACAAAAGTTCTTGATATTGTCCACAATAAAAAAGATATTGCGATTGTCGATGCCTCAATAGAGGCGCATATGCTGGACTTGCTGGTATACCGGATCAATGCTAAAATAAAAGAGAGTGTTCGCGGCCGTTTCAAATATATTGTAGCCGGCAGGTCCTGTCTGGCCGGAGATGTTTTTGGCAGCTACGGATTTAAACACAAGCTAAAGGTAGGCAGTATCATAAGATTTTGCGATGCCGCGGGCTATACCATGGTTAAGAATAACTGGTTCAACGGGCTAAAGATGCCCTCCATTGCGGTAAAAAGACTTAATGGAAAAATTGAACTGGTGCGTGAATTTAAATACAAGGATTTTGTAAACAGCTTGTCATAACTATTTATAGTAGAAATACTCCGCTGCGTAAACGATCGAAAAATTTCTAACGATATTTTTCTGATCACTTGGCGGAGTCAATTCGCCCCAGCTGCTTCGCTTTGCGAAGCAAAGCGGCAGGGGCTCATTGAGGAGATTAAAACATGAGGAAGAACGTATTAATTGTCGGAGCAGGGGGAGTTGCGCATGTTGCGGCACATAAATGCGCACAAAATAATGATATCCTGGGAGATATCTGCATTGCCTCAAAAACGCATAGTAAATGCGATGCTATTATCGAAAGTGTAAAAAGGAAAAAACATTTAAAAGATCCTTTCGCTAAAATTTATTCTAAAGAGTTTAATGCCCTTGATATACCTGCTGCGGTAAAGCTGATAAAAGGAACCAATTCACAGATAGTTATTAACCTTGCTCAAAGCTATGTAAACATGTCTTTACTTGAGGCAAGCATCCAGAGCGGCGCTGCTTATATTGATACTGCTATTCATGAGGAGCCTAATAAAGTCTGCGAAGATCCGCCTTGGTATGCTAATTATGAATGGAAAAGACAGGATAAATGCAGGAAAAAAAACATAACAGCAATCCTGGGCGCGGGGTTTGACCCGGGTGTTGTAAATGCTTATTGTGCTTTGGCTGTAAAGCATTATTTTGATAAGATAGATACAATAGATATAATGGATGTCAACGCCGGTAATCATGGAAAGTATTTTGCCACAAACTTTGATCCGGAAATAAACTTTCGCGAGTTCAAAAAAGTCTGGACGTGGATTGATAGAAAATGGGTAGAGGAAAAGGTGCATTCTATCAAGATGGTGTATGATTTTCCGGTTGTCGGGCCGCAGCCCGTTTACTTGAACGGACACGATGAACTGCATTCGCTTTCAAAATATATAGATGCCGACAGTATCCGTTTCTGGATGGGATTCGGCGATCATTATATAAACGTTTTTTCTGTTTTGTCAAACTTAGGTCTAATATCTGAAAAGCCGATTAAAACTGCCGAAGGAGTGGAGGTTGTTCCCCTGAAAGTTCTCAAGGCGATATTGCCTGATCCTTTGTCTCTTGCCCCGACCTATACCGGTAAAACCTGTATAGGTAGCTTTGTTAAAGGAATAAAGGACGGCAAGAAAAAGGAGGTTTTTATTTACAATATATGTGACCACGCCCAGTGTTATAACGAGGTGGAGTCTCAGGCGATATGTTACACAGCCGGAGTGCCGCCGGTTGCTGCAGCCATGCTTATCGCCTGTGGTATTTGGGATGTAAAGAGAATGGTCAATGTTGAAGAGCTGAATCCAGACCCCTTTATTAACCTGCTAAATGATATGGGGCTGCCGACTATAGTTAAGGAAGATCCTGCCCCCCTTGCGCAAAGTAAAAGAGTAAAGTAGAATTTTCTCTCGTAATAACAGAATGGGGTCATTCATTATGTCTTAATATCAACAATATAAAACGCTTATATGTAAAATTAGATAAACAGAAAGCTTGACATAAATTCGAAGAATTGATATTATTTAGTCACCAATAATGTATAACTGTTGGGATAATAGATTAACATAATTTTTATATTATAAGGATATTACCATCAAAAATCACTATTATCGATTTGAAATTCATTTTATATTATAGTTACTCTTTTTTCAACAAACAAAAAGGAGCGGCCAATGAATATAGGAAAATATCTTTCTCTAAATAATGTTATTTTTGCTATTACAGAAATTATATAAAGGTGTAAATCGATATCAATGAAATTCCAAAATTCAAAAATTTTTTTGACACGATCAATTTCTGCGCATGGTATTTGTTCAACTTTCAGGAAAGTGTTATTTTCAACTGCTTACAGATTATGAATACAAAAACAATTTGAGCGATTCTTGTGTCCAGTTAGAATCATTTAAGTTGTAATAGGACGCCAATGATAGACTACATATAAGAAAAAAGCCTTATGATAAGATTTTTGATAATAAAGAAGTCAAGATTTTAGTTTTTAAAAGAGAATAAGTTAAACAGGTAGTTACTAATTATATTAATGAGTAAACTGATACAATAAAAAGAGGAGGGGTAAATGAGAAAGTTGGTTATTGCGTTGTTGACGGTATGCTTTGTTGTGAGCTTAAGCGCAGCAGTTTTTGCCGAAATAGGTGTTACAGAAAGCAAAATCGTTATTGGGCAATCTGCGGTTTTAACAGGCCCGACAAAAGCATTGGGGACTGGTATGAAAGCGGGCATGGAAGCGTATTTTGGGTATATCAACAGCCAAGGCGGAGTAAATGGCAGGAAGATTGAATTAGTAAGTTATGATGATGGATATGAACCGGAACGGTGTATTGAGCAGACACGCAAATTAATCAGTGAAGGGGTCTTTGCTTTGATTGGTTATGTGGGTACTCCTACCGCAAAAGCATCTGTTCCGATTATAGAAGAAGAAAAAGTTCCCTATATAGGGCCGTTTACTGGAGCGGAATTTTTAAGAAATCCGGTTAAGTATTACGTTATCAACGTTCGCGGAAGTTATTTTGATGAGACAGAAGCGCTAGTAAAGCGTTTAGTGGACGAACAAGGAATTAAAAAAATTGCCTGCTTCTACCAAAATGATTCTTATGGACAAGCTGGCTTAGAAGGCGTCAAGAAGGCGTTAGATAGAAGAAGCATGACTTTAGAAGCAGAAGGTACTTATGAACGTAATAGCTTAGCTGTAAAGGGCGGATTAGCAAGAATTAATTCTGCTGATGTCGGCGGCATAATAATGATAGGTGCTTATGCTCCATGTGCCGAGTTTATTAAACTGGCAAAAGAGATTGGAATGACGGATGTGAAATTCTGCAATATTTCTTTTGTAGGAAGCGATTCTTTAAAAGAAGCTTTAGGGGAAGCAGGAGAAGGAGTAATTATTTCTCAGGTTGTTCCTTTCCCATGGGATATGTCTATTCCGGTTGTAGCAGAGTATCATAAAATGATGGCTCAATATTCTCCGCAGCAGAAACCCGGTTTTGTAAGTCTGGAGGGATATTTAACGGCAAAGTTTTTTGCTGAGGCGGTAAAAAGCACAGGTGCTGATCTTACCAGAGCAGGGTTTATTTCTGCGATTGAAAACAAAGGCGTATTTGATTTAGGAGGAATAACCTTAACATTTGGCGCTAATGATCATCAAGGCATGGATGATGTGAATTTAACTATTATCACAGGAGGCGAATTTAAGAATATAACTAAATAATTTATATTATAAATCCTGTAACTTCAACTTATGCATAATTAACACGCAAGGCCTTTACGAAAAAGCTGAAACAAAATGCTTTATAATTCTGTATTTGAGAGTTCCAGAAAAGATATTGCAGGTTTATTTTTTAAGAGAAAATTAGAAGCAGTAGAAAGGTCCCAGCGTAAGCAATCTTATTGCCGCTTGCATAAAAATCTTATGAAAGGGTTAGGTTTATGTCATTTAAAATCAGAGATAAACTTTTAGGCGGGTTTGGAACTGTTATATTACTAACCCTTTTAATTGCATTTGTGGGCTTTTGGTCAATGTCCAAGGTTAGTAAAAACATTTATAATATTTGTGATAATCTTTTTCCCGCCTCTACACAAGCCAAGGAACTGGACAGCTCTGTTTGGATGGCAAGCTCAAATTTAAAAGCTTTGATATTTTCTAAAGATAATGCTCAGGCAAAAGAAGCGGCTGATATTATAGATATCGCGTTAAATAGGATGGCGGAAATCAGCGATGTGCTAAAAGAAAAATTCAGTAAAAAAACAGAGATTACCTCCCGCATTAAAAATTTAGATGCTCAGATTGAAAGACTTATGAATCTAAAGGAAAAAGTGTATAAAACCGTTCTCGCGGGTTTTGAAAATCAAATAAATAATGATCAAATAAAAGCACGGACTTTATTGCTTGTCGACAGTACAATTGCTTCTATAGCCGAACAGGTTGACAATGTCGAATTCGAAATAATGCTGGCAAAAGGCAGCGCGAAAAAAGGGATAAAAAGCGCGATTGAAGCTACAGAGTCTATGTCTAAAAGCTATAATGACCTTTCGCAGATTAATTTTCCGACAGTAAGAAGATTATTAACAATGAAGGCGAGTTTTTATGAGGCTGTTGCTATTGTGGAACGGATAATAAGTCTTAAAAAGATGGAAAGGTTACCGATTCATGAAGATAAGTTTATTGCTGCCATGACTCATATTAAGGGGCGCTTAGAGAATCTGAAGACAACTAACGCGGTTGATATTAAAAAAATAGTAAAGATCCAAGCAGCATCCGATAATTACAGAAATTTAGTTCTTGGCAATCTTAAAAAAGCGGTTGAGGAAAATATTAAACAACAAGGTACAGGCAAAAGTGCCCAGATTAGTCTTATCGAAGAGGAATTAGGGAAAAATAATGAGGAAATGATTTCCTTAATTGATGGTTTAGTTGATGATTTTGAATTTAGTATTATGGTGGATACTGCCAGCGCCAATAAAAGTATTAAGGAAGGGCTGGAAAAGACAAAGAGTATCGATAAATCTTATAGCAAAATTGTTGATGAGACCATGCCTTTGACAAAAGCTCTATTTTTATTAAGAGGCGATATCGCTATGGCCACAGCTACGGTTGAGGGAATAATAAACTGCGATAATTTGGATTTGCTTGTCCCTTTACAAGATAAATTTTCCGGCCAGATGTCTTCCGGACGTGAACAACTGGCGGTTCTAACGGGTTTAATAGGCGCGAATGAGATTAATAACCTTAAAAAATTTCTTAATCAAATGGAAAGTTTTATTCTTGGCCAGGACGGTATTTTAAAAATGCGCCGCATGCTGCTAATGGATTTGAAAGAAAGCGAAAACATAGCTAAAGAAGTTGAAGGGTATATTAAGCAAATTAATGAAATGGTGAAAACTACGGTTGATGAGGTAAATTTAGAGGCGCAGCAGGCAAGTGATACGACACGTCAGGTAGTGGGTTCTTCGTCCGGCAGCATCGGCATTAGCTCATTAGTGGTTATTTTGCTAGGATTAACTATAGCTATATTACTGTCTAAATTTATTGTGCAGAATTTAAATACTCTTAATGCTCTTCTTAATAAATGGGTTGTTGATTTGGCACGGCGTAAAGGGGACTTAACAGAACGCCTGCATATGAAAACAAATGACGAATTAAGTGCTGTGGGAAATTCATTTGACAGCTTCATGGATAGTTTTGCGGATATGACTAAAGTCATAAAAAAATCTTCCGGTAAGATTGATTCGAGCGCGAAAAACTTTGCTGTGGTAACACAACAGGCTAATGCTTCTTTGCAATCCATCAATACTTCTATTCAGGAAATATCAAGAGGAGCGGTTACTCAAGTTTCAAAGATAGAAGAAACAGGAAAGATTATAGACGGCGTAATGGTTTCTTTAAAACAAATAGACGTCAAGGCTAAAGAAGTAACAAAAATAGTTATAGTTACTTCTGATTTAGCTGATAAGGGGAAACAGGAAAATGAAGCGTTGGTAAAAAAGATGATTTTTATTGCTTCTGTTGTGCAGAAAACAGCGGCAGCGGTGAAAGAGTTAGGAAAGCGCTCTGAAAAGATTGGGGAAATTAGCGATACAATTAATTCTTTTGCCGATCAGACAAATCTATTGGCGCTTAACGCTGCTATTGAAGCTGCGCGTGCCGGTGAAGCGGGCCGCGGCTTTGCTGTAGTTGCCGAGGAAGTAAGAAAACTGGCAGAGGGCTCAAGTAAATCAGCAAAAAAAATTACGGATCTGATACAGGGAGTTCAGGGAGAAGTTGATACAGTCGTAACATTAATCGAAGACGGGCAAAAAGAAACCGAAGAAGGAAGAAAAATCGCTGAACAGGCAAATGAGGTCCAATCAAGAATAGCTGAAGCTAGCAAAAGTGTCGCAAAAATGGTATCTGAAATATCCAGAATAATTCCGGAACAGCTTAAAGGTACAGAACGAGTAGTGGAAGCTATTTCTGAGATTAGCTGCGTTTCTCAAGAAAATGCTTCTTCAACAGAACAGGTTTCTTCTTCTACACAGGAGATGTCCGCTTCTATGGAAGAATTGACATCCAGTGCGGATGACTTGGTTGTAGTTGTCGGCCAGCTTCAGGAACAGGTTGGACAGTTTGTAGTAAAATAATTTTCGTAACGAATCGGATTTAGAAAAATTTTCACATGCTTACGATGTCACGTAGTAATTTAATGAATGTTGAATAGTTTATTATTAATTTACTTTATAAACAGTATCAATTAATTTGATACTGTTTTTTCTTTATTTTTCTAATATACATCCTCTATAATAGTTGACTAATGCGTTTGTATTCTCCCAAGCTAATAGCAAAAGGCAAAAAGCGGTTGGTTTTAGAAAGACAGAATATAAAATTGAGATTTATTAAATAGGGTTCACTGAAAAATGTAAATGTGCCTTTATCTGTCGTCGGTAATTTAAACATGACAAGCTGTAAAAATATGCCCAAAAGTCACGATATTTGAATAAAAATGTTAAAAACCCTGCACTTTTTAACAAAAATACATTTTTCAGCAGACCCTAAATAGACGAGAAAAAAATGCCTGCACTTCTTCAGCGTGTAAAAAAAGTAAAGATTATAGTGAAGAATAATGAAATGGCTGAAACAGGAAAAGAACTTTTGCTGTCGGTATCAATAAAGGTGACAAAGAACGGGATTTAGAGTATTTGGCTATGAAGGTGTTAAACTTGAGGATATTTGCTGATAGCCGAGAGAAAATGAATTTGAATATAAAACAAGTCAAAGGGGAGTTGTTTAGCGTCTTTCAATTTACGCTTTGCGCAGATACTAAAAAAGGTAATTGCCCCGGCTTTGATAATGCCGCGTTAACTTATATCGCAGAGCAATTATGGAAAAATTTTAACCAAAACTTAAAAAAAGCGGGCTTAACATCCAGGAGAGAGCCTTTGCTGGTCTAATGGAAGCTGAACTTGTAAATAACCGGCCGGCTGAAAAATAAGAGCAAATATTTTTAAAGAGAAATTTATTTACAGACAAAGCAATAAAGGGTATTATACTTGATAATTGAGGTATCTTTGAGTTGAGGTGCTGGGTTAAAGGATAACAGGTGTTAATTAACAGGAGATATCGTTGGCAGGCAAAAGCAATCTTTTAGATTCTGTTTTAGATGTAAGCCGTCTTTTGATGCTTGTTTTCTGTATGCTTATTGTGGTAGTTCTCTTTTTATTTTCCTTAAAATTTGATTTTAAAAATTATGACATTGTTTTGTCTTCAAGGCTTAACCCCAGTATTTATTATGGGATAGAGTACAGCCCTAATTTAGAAATATGGAAGATTGAACGCTCCAAAGACGGCAGTATGTATACCAGACGTTTATTCCCTTAAGATTTTTGAGAATAATTAAAACGGAAAGTGAATTTTATGATCAAGAAAAAAATATCATTAATTGCATGGGTTTGCATAGGTTTTATAGGCCTGATTGCTTTTGTCTTCCTTTTTAATCACGCTTTTCCTATTGCCTCTATAGATATACGTCTTAACAGACAGGAAGTACTAGATATTGCCACTGCTTTTGTTAAGGGACAGGGATATGAACTGCAGGGTTTTGAGAGGACAATTTTGTTTGATTCGGATTATCCGGCCTCTGTTTATTTGCAGAAAACTCAGGGTATAAAGAAATCAAATGACCTGATACGCTCAGGGATTCCGATATGGTTTTGGAGTGTGCGCTGGTATAAGGAACTTGATAAAGAGGGATTTTATTGCGACGTTGATCCGTCATCAGGGAGGATCATTAATTTTCATCACTCTTTACTGGATGATGCCCCAGGGGCAAAGCTTGATTTTAAACAGGCAAAGTCATTAGCAGAAAAAAAATTGCAAGAACAGGGGGTAAACTTATCCGGTTATGAATTAAAGGAAAATAATACAAAGGAGCAGAAGAACAGGACAGACTACTATTTTGTCTGGGAAAAGAAGGATTATGCTATTGATAAAGCGCATTTGCGCTTAAGTGTTTCAATTTATGGCGACAAGCTTGGCTATTTAACAGGATATCTGGATATTCCGGAAGAATTTACGCGCGACCTGCAAAAAGACATATCCTTAGGCCAGGTGCTTTCTATTATAACTACAATCTTTATGTTCTTTCTCTTTATTGCGGCAATAGTTGTTTTGGTGATCCAGTTTAAAAAGGATAAAGTGAACTGGAAATTCGGACTGTTTTTCGGAGTGTTTGTCAGTATAATTACAGTTTTTGATTTTTTAAACAGCATCCCTCTTTTATGGAGTGCTTATCCGGATACAATGAGTAAAGGGGTTTTTATGGCCATTTCCGCAGGGAGCATGTTTGTCGGCGCTCTCTTGATCGGCCTGATAATCTTTCTTTTCGGCAGTTCGGGGCAATCGATAGCCGATGAGGTACTGAAAGTGAAAATGCCTGTTTTGGAAGCTATCCGTACAGGAAGTCCGGAAAAAGGGAAAATACTGGAAACATTTGTGGTCGGTTACAGCCTGGCATTTATATTCCTGGGATATATCAGCTTATTCTATCTTTTAGGGACTAAATATTTAAATATCTGGATGCCCCCGGAAGCAGAGTATTCGAATATTCTCGGTACAAGCATGCCTTTTTTATTTCCGCTTACTGTGGCCGTGGGGGCAGCTGTAAGTGAGGAATTTATGTTTCGTTTATTTGCCATATCATTTTTTAAGAAATATATGAAACTGACCTGGTTGGGCGTCCTGATCCCTGCTTTGATATGGGCGTTTGCACATTCCAACTATCCGGTTTTTCCTGCATATGTACGCGGGATAGAGCTGACTATTGCCGGTATCGCGTTTGGGATAGTGTTCTTAAAATACGGACTGGAGGCAGTATTGATAACTCATTTTGTTATTGACGCTGCGTTGGTGGGATTGCCGCTGATCAAGTCTCAAAATGCTTATTTTATGATCTCAGGCATTGTGGTTGTGGGTATAGTATTTTTACCTGTTCCCCTGGTGATGTTTATTAGCCGTAAACAAGGGAAACTTTCTTGAGGCGAGGTTAAATTTTTAGCAGTATTTTTGGGTCATTCTTAATTAAATTGAATAAATTTATATAACACAATGATTTATAGGTTATTAAAACAAATTAAGAATGCCCCATGATTACAGAGATTATTAAAAGATTTCAGCGATTAATTTCTATTAGTATATTCAGTGTAATCGGGATTTTAATCGGTGTAATCAGGTTCTTTCTTCAACTTAAACAAGAAAGAACCGTATTTTTAAGTATTTTAAAGATGCAATGAGCATTAATTGAAGTGAACCTGATTAATTTTTTCAATTAAAGCAATTTTTTTGCTCAAAAAAAACAAAAGAGAAATAAGCTTTTAAAATCATATTGAGGACAGTCGTTTAAGAGTTTAATTTTCAACTGTATTATTGTAACTTGGTGTTGACAAAATTAAGGGATACAGGAAATGAAAACTATTTTCCCTCATTCTCGTCCTGCCTCAGGCAGGACTGTGAGGAAAACAATGGTTTTTGACATCCTTGTCAAAACCAATGTTTAAATCCGGGAAAACAGTTTCCATGTCCTTGAAGTGTTAACTTGAGATTGCAATAGTATATTTAACTTGTAACTCGTAATTCGTCACTTGTAACTTTTTTTTAGAGGTCCGCTTGAGACACTATTTCCCTTATCTTTCACCTCCATATAAGCGCTGGCAAAGAAGAGCGCGGCTGCTGCTGATACTTTTTCTGATGATTGCCTTTTTCTCTTTCTGGCATTCACCTGAAATGGATGAATTTTCCGGGCGCGAATCTCAAAATGTGCAGGAAATGGTAAAAGAATACGGCCCAAAAGACAGGGTAGGGGAGCAGATCGATTATGATGTTTATCTTGGTAAAGTGAAACTGGGAAATGCTAAATATAATCACATAAAGAAGATGATGTTTAAGGGCCGTATGGTTCATTTGATAACATGTCAGACCAAGGCTTTGCGTTTTAGTGACAAAGAGACTATTTACTGTGACACTGAAAACTTTTTGCCGATACTGGTTGAACGCCATGTTTCTCAATTTTTGAAGCCGGAAAATATAACAGAGGAGTATGACCAGGAAAAATTTGTGCTCAGGATAACTAGAGAAAGATTTACCAAAGAAGAACATGTAATAAAGAAGGATGCACCGATCCATAACTCTATCCTGCTGCCGTATGTTGTGCGAAATAAAAAAAATCTTGAGATCGGGTGGTCTTTTGAGGTTAATCTGCCGCAGCGAAAATATGAGATCGTGCTCTCCGCTATTGAAACAGTCAAAGTTCCTGCGGGAGATTTTCAGGCGTATTATTTTGAAAGCAGGCCGGCACAGATAAAAATATGGGTAAGCACTGATGAAAACAGGGTTCCTTTAAAACTGGAAGGGACAGGAGGTATCCTTGGGTATAAGCTTTTAATGAGCGGGTACTCTCTGCCTGAGAAAAAAGGGCAAAACAGTCATTAAAAAACATGAATGAGTATAAGATATTGTCATGGAATGTTAACGGGATAAGGGCAGCCGAAAAAAAAGGATTTCTTGATTGGTTAGGCTCGGTTAAGCCGGATATCCTGGCCCTTCAGGAGACAAAAGCAAATCCGGCTCAGCTTAACAGCAGATTAAAAGAACCGGCAGGATATTCTGCTTACTGGAATTCAGCACGGCGTTTGGGATACAGCGGAGTTTCGGTTTATACAAGGGAAAAACCTCTCAATGCAGGTTTCGGCTTTGGGAAAAAGATTTTTGATAATGAAGGGCGCAGCATAACGCTTGAATATCCAGGGTTTTTCATGGTGAATACTTATTTTCCTAACGGCAGCAGCTCAAGCGAGAGACTTGATTACAAACTGGATTTTTACCGTATGTTTTTTGATCATATAAAAACACTGCGGAAGAAGAAAAAAATAATTATCTGCTGCGGTGATTTTAATACGGCTCATACGGAAATCGATCTTGCCCGGCCGAAAGAAAACAGCAAGGTTTCCGGATTTCTTCCCCAGGAGCGTATGCTGATTGATGAGTTTATTGCTATGGGGTTCTGTGATACATTCCGGCATTTTAATAAGGAGCCGGGGCATTATTCCTGGTGGGATTATAAAACCAGCGCACGCGAGAGGAATGTGGGATGGAGACTGGATTATTTCTTTGCGGATGTGAAATATATAAAGCATATAAGTAAAGCTTTTATTCTGAAGGAGGTCTACGGATCTGATCATTGCCCCGTAGGCATTACATTAAAAATATGATTTATTACTAGTTACAAGTTATCACTAGTGTCCGGTTATAAGTCAAATAATTCTAGTTGGTTACAAGAATCAGTTAATTTGTTATTGTATTCAAAATCTGTAAGTAGTTGCAATATAGACACTTTCTCAAAAATAGTAACACTAAAAATTTGTAAAATT
>JAZDHG010000038.1:0-4542 GCA_043806135.1 Candidatus Omnitrophota bacterium | reverse complement strand
GAGTGAAAAACTAAATAAAGTTACAAATTATGAATTAAGCATGAAAAGCATGCTAGCTCATGGCTGATGGCTGATGGCGAATGACAGAGAATAGAGAATAAATTTCTAATTTCTAAACTTAAAACCCGTTAACTCATAACTTTTAATTTGTCGCTCGTAACCTGTGACTTGTGTCCAAGTGTTAATCAGTTTGCGCGTTAGCGCGTGCACGAGTTAAAAGTAAAGTATTTTTTTACACCGTAAACCCGTAAACTTGTAACTCATAATTCATCACTATTAGCTATTGACCATCGACCATCGACCATTGACTATCGGGTGCCTTGCTTTTTTTTAGCGGTTTATGAGAATGATTGACAAAACGTTAATTTTGGGCTATACTTTGTTATGTAAATAACAGGATTATAGAATTGTGTTATTTATGGAGGTGATAAATGACAAAAAACGAGATAATTCAGATACTTGACGATTGGAATTTTTGGAATCGAGACCTGAAAATAGGCGTTTCGCGGCCTATCTACATTTCATGGCTTGAGTCGCTTTTTTCCTCAAACCAAGTTATTACTATAACTGGCCCAAGGCGTGCGGGCAAATCATTTATTATGCGTCAGATGATAAAGAATTTGATCAATAACGGCTATAACTCAAAAGATATAATGCACGTCAACTTTGAGGATCCGCGGTTTACTGAGTCGGGGGTTTCACTTTTAGGAAAGATTTTTGAAACTTATCAGGAATACGTATCTCCTCAAAATAAGCCGATCTTGTTTGTTGATGAAATACAAGAAATAGAGGGTTTTGAAAAGTGGGTTCGGATGATGCACGAGCTTTCAAAGGCAAAGCTCATTATATCCGGTTCCAACGCGCTCCTCTTGAGTCAGGAGCTTGGCACATTGCTTACCGGAAGGCACCTCGATATGGAGGTCTTTCCGTTATCCTTTGGAGAGTTCCTTTCTTTTAATAATATCTCGTTTACTGGAACGCTTGGGTTGGCCGGGCGAGAGCCGGAGGTAAGAGGAGCTTTACGAAAATACATTGAACACGGTTCGTTTCCCGAAGTGGTTTTGTCGGATCAGAAAAAAGAGATTTTATTAAGTTACTTTGAGGACGTAATAACTAAAGATTTGCTGCGGAGATTTAAGATAAGAAAAGCGCAGGATTTAAGATCGATCGTGAAGTATTACCTTTCGAATATTGCCGCTCCTTCCACTTTTAAATCGATTGAGCGATCACTTGATATGTCAATAACGAGTGTTAAGAGCTATACCGGATATCTCGAAAAAGCGTATCTTATTTTTTCATTAAAGCGATTCTCATTCAAGGTTAAAGAGCAGGAAAAAAGCCCGCGTAAAATTTACGCGATCGATACTGGTTTGTGCAACGCGGTTGGATTTAGATTCTCAGAGAATTATGGAAGGCTTGCCGAAAATATTGTATTTGTAGCTCTCAAACGCAAGCAAAACCTAAATCCGGACATAGAGCTGTTCTATTGGAAAGATGCCCAGCATCATGAGGTCGATTTTGTTATTAAGGACGGATTGAATGTAATGAGCTTAATTCAGGTCTGCTGGAATATGCGCGATGAGAAAACAAAAAACCGTGAACTGCGCAGTCTTCAGAAAGCGATGAAAGAGTTGAATGTTGACAAGGCGATAATAATCACCGATGACGCTGAAGGGGAAGAAAAGTTAAATGGTTTTACGGTGAAAACCGTACCTCTTTGGAAATGGTTATTAGCGGAAGAAGGTATAAAGCGCTTCGCGCTTGGCTCATAGCTCATGGCTGATGGCTCATGGGAAAAGCGGATAAACCGAAGGACGAGAGACGAGCGCCCGCCAGAAAGCGGCGAGGCTAGGACGAAGGACGCGAAATTAGTTATGAGTGACGAACATAGTTACAAATTATGAATTAAGCATGAAAAGCATGCTAGCTCATGGCTGATAGCTGGTAGCTTGAAAATTAAGTAGCGAGTAGCAAGAAGCGAGTAGCGAGAAAAAGCGAAAAGCAAAAGCTGAAACTGTTTGTAACTACTGGTAACCGAAAGAAGTGTTAACTATATCAGGACAAAACAATGATTTATATATTATTATTTATTTTAGCTTTGGTGATTACCCCTTTGATTAGAAAAGCGGCCTTGCGTATGAATTGGGTTGATAAGGCAGATGGGGATGCGCTGAAAATACACAAGAAACCGGTAGCGCTGTTAGGGGGAGCGGTGATCGTGATCGCCTGCCTTTTAGGGGTAGGGCTATTAGCCCGCAGTCCGCAGTCAATAGCCCATAGTAAAATGCAAATCATGGGGATTATATTTGGCGCGGTGTTAGTGTTTGGAGTGGGGCTATGGGATGATTTAAAAAAGATAAGCCTGGGGATACGGCTTTTTTCTCAACTTTTGGCCGGGGTAATCATTTTATTAGCAGGGATAAGAGTAGAGTTTATTCCTATTGGGTGGGTAGCAGTTTTATTTACTTTATTTTATATCGCCGGGGCAATAAACGCGTTTAATGTTATTGATGGGATGGATGGGTTGTGCGCGGGGGTATCATTGGTAAGCTGTATTGGGTTTTTCTTTTTGGGGATAGGAAGCGAAAATATGTTTTTAGCGGGCTTTTCAGCAATTCTATTTATGAGTTTACTTGGTTTTCTGCCGTATAATTTTCATCAGGCAAAGATATTCTTAGGCGATGCCGGAAGCGGGCTTTTAGGTTTTTTGCTCGGAGTGATGGCGGTTATGGCTACTTCAACTGCTTATAACGCGGTTAATTTTATTGTTCCTATTTTGATTATTAGTGTTCCTGTGTTTGACATAGCATTGGCGATCATAAGACGTTTGATACAGCGAAGGCCTCTTTTTTTCGGGGACAGGAATCATGTATATGATTTATTGCTCAAAAAAGGCTGGAGTCAGCCGAGGGTATGGTGTATTATGTGTACAATACAGGGTATAATAGTAGGGATAGCGCTCGTAGTAGCAAGTAAAAAGTAAAAAGTAAAAAAGAAGAACTAAAAAGCAGCGATTTGCGGATAGTGTTTAAATCAGGAGCGCAGATGGATAGGGGGAAATATGGATAGTAAGTCCTTCGATGTGGTTCGACTACGCTCACCACAAGTTACTCAGGATAAATCCTTCGATGTGGTTCGACTACGCTCACCACAAGTTGCTCAGGGTAAGCCCTTCGACTCAGCTCAGGGTAAACCCGCGATGTGCGGCGGGGAGCCGATGTTTAAAAATGAGCTGCGGATAATAAAACCGACATTATTTGATCCTGAGGAGATTGCTGTTGAACTAAGAGATATATTTTCTACAGGTAATGTTACCACCTCTAAATATGTAAGGAAATTTGAAGAAGCTTGCGCGGATTATTTGGGGGTAAAGCACGCTGTGGCTGTCTCCAGCGCGACCAGCGGGCTCATGCTGGCAATAAAAGGATTAGGTTTAAAAGGTGAGGTGATTGTGCCGAGCTTTACCTTTACTGCCACAGTGCACGCGCTTATCTGGAATAACCTAACCCCTGTATTCGTAGATTGTGAGCAAGGGACTTATAATATAGATGTATCTAAGATAGAGGAAAAGATCACTTCCAGAACCTCGGCGATTATGCCGGTGTATATTTTTGGTAATCCTCCGCGGATCAAAAAACTTACAAAAATCGCTCAGAAGTATGAATTAAAGCTTATTTTTGACACGGCTCAGGGATTCGGCGCCCTATTCAATGGCATAAAGGCCGGGGGATTCGGGAATTGCGAGGTTTTTGGTTTAAGCCCGACAAAGGTTTTAACGGCAATTGAAGGCGGATTAGTTACCACCAATAACGACAAGCTTGCGGAATTTTTAACAAGTGCAAGGGATTACGGGAAAAACCCGGACGGTAGTGATATTAATCATGTTGGATTGAGCGCGAGGATGAGTGAACTGCATGCCCTTGTCGGCCTTAAAAATTTGGAAAATATAGAAAAATGTTTAAGCACAAGACGAGAGTTGATTCAGCTGTATATGAGTTTGTTGTCTTCTTTGGATGGGGTAAGTTTTCAGGAGGTATTGGAAGGAAGTAGATCATCCGGCAATTATATGATGATTTTTATAGATGGAAAACGCTTTGGCATGACAAGGGACGAACTCTACGAGGCGTTAAAAGCGGAAAATATCCAGACCAGGAAATATTTTTATCCGGCGGTGCATATGCAAAAGGCATATTTTTATTTAAGCAGCAGCTATATAGGAAAACTCCCGGTGACAGAGAAAGCGGCAGAGCAGGGCCTGGCACTGCCTTTATACGGGCAGATGCAGCCGGATGTGGCTGAGAAAGTATGCATGGCTATAAAGAGAATATATAGTTATATCCTAAAGGGCCCAGGTAAATTACGAGTTATGAGTGAAAAACAAAGATAGTTACGAGTTACAAATTATCACTAGTGTCCGGTTATAAGTCAAATAATTCTAGTTGGTTACAAGAATCAGTTAATTTGTTATTGTATTCAAAATCTGTAAGTAGTTGCAATATAGACACTTTCTCAAAAATAGTAACACTAAAAATTTGTAAAATT
>JAZDHG010000037.1:0-5153 GCA_043806135.1 Candidatus Omnitrophota bacterium | reverse complement strand
ATGCAGAAATATTTAGAATCTATACTTAATCAATGCCTTGATACTTTGGAATCAAACAGCGGTTCAATATTGCTAGTTTCTCAAAATAGCCGGGAAATTATTGTCCGCGTTGCCAGAGGCAGAAATGAACAGTCTATACTGGGCAAGCGCCTAATGTTTGGCGAGGGGATATCAGGCCTTGTGGCTGAGCAGAAGAGACCTCTATTGGTCGAGGATGTGAGCAAGGAAAACTTTGTAAAAGACAGATGCCGCCAGAAGAATTACCGCACTAATTCTTTTTTATCTGTACCATTAATATGTTCCGACAAGCTCCTGGGGGTAATTAATATAACAGAAAAGAATGACGAAAACCCGTTTACCTTAAAAGAGCTTGCTTTTGTCAGTGCTATTGCCATGAGCACTGCAAAAACTATTGAAAAAAATATACATTGTGAACATCTTGAAAAACAGCTTCAATGCTTTAAGGATTCGACAGCAGTGACTAAGTTTGCCTCTTCAGTTGCTCATGAACTTAATAATCCTCTTGATGGGGTTATGCGTTATACAAGGCTTTGTCTAACCCATGCAGGCGATCAAGATAATTCTTTAAGAGAGTATTTACTTGAAATACAGTCCGGTTTAAAAAGGATGGCCGGTATCATCAAGTCTATGCTTGCTTTTTCTTTTGCCGGGGATAGAAGCCATAGCCCATTAATTCGGGAAGAAGTCGATATAAATTCGTTATTAAAAAAAGTAGTTTCTTTCAACCAGCATGAAGCGCATTGTAAAAATGTAGAGATACAGATGCAGCTGGCCAGCGATCTGCCGAAAATAAGTGATCGTGGGCTTGAACAGGTTTTTATGAATTTTGTTAAAAACTCACTTGATGCCATAGATAAAGACGGGAAGATCATCATAAAGAATTACCGTAATAACGGTTATATTTGTATTGATTTTATTGATACAGGAAGCGGTGTTGATGAGGAACTTAAAAACAAGATATTTGAGCCTTTCTTTACGACAAAATCTAAAGGCAAGGGGTTAGGGCTTGCTATTGTTAAGGAAATTATAGATTGTTATAAGGGGCAAATTGAAATGGAGAGTGTGTCTCAAGGAGGAGCGAAATTTACAGTTAAAATTCCAGTTGGGGGGATGCAATGAAGACACACATACTTATTACCGACGATGAACCGTTGGTGCGTCAATCATTAAAAGAAACACTGCGGTATCAGGGGTATAATGTGACCACTGCAAAGGACGGAGTGCAGGCGTTGGAGATCCTTAAGAAGTATTCTGTCGATATCCTGATGACAGATATGAAAATGCCTAATCTCGGCGGCATGGAACTTCTCAGACAAGTCAAAAAGCAGTATCCGCGTACTCAGGTTGTTCTGATGAGCGCATACGGCCAGATTGAGAATGCGGTAGAGGCTATGAAACTCGGTGCGGTGGATTATATCTCCAAGCCTTTTGAAGATGCCCAGATCACAGATCTGCTTAAAAAAATAGATAATAACTGCAGTTCTGATGTTCAAGAAGATAACGGCAACGGCAGCAGTAATATAATGGCTGTATTGCCGCAACAGCATGAATCAAACAGGCACAAGTTTCATGCTGTGCTGGGTAAAGATGAGAAGATGCAGAAGATATATTCTATGATAGAGGCTATTGCCGATACATCTTCAACTGTGCTTATTCACGGTGAAAGCGGAACCGGAAAAAGAATGATAGCTCAGGCTATTCATCAGGCGGATGCACGGCGCTGTTCTCAGCCGTTTATTGAAATCAGCTGCGGAGCCCTTCCTGAGACTTTGCTTGAAAGTGAATTGTTTGGCCATGTAAAAGGTTCGTTTACCGGAGCGATAAAAGACAGGGCCGGCAGGTTTGAACTGGCAAACGGAGGAACGATCCTGCTTGATGAAATCGATACCTGTTCGTCAAGTTTGCAGGTAAAACTGCTTAGAATATTGGAAGAGGGAAATTTCGAACGCGTTGGTGATGTTAGAACCATTACAGCAGACGTAAGAGTTATTGCCGCGACTAACCAGAAGCTTGAAGAGCTGGTTAAACTGGGAAGTTTTCGGGGGGATTTGTTCTGGCGTTTGAATGTTATAAATATAGATCTTCCAGCTTTGCGCGAACGCATAGGAGATATACCTTTGCTTGTGCAGCATTTTCTGGATAAATATAATCTGATAAGGACGAGCAGGAACGGCGGTATTATTGAAAGCGTAGCTCAAGAAGCTATGAATATGCTTATGCAGTATTCCTGGCCGGGTAATATCAGAGAGCTTGAAAATACAATAGAAAGAGCATGCATTTTGGTAAAAGGGAATTGCCTGCAGCAAAAGGACCTGCCGGATTCCATAAAAGCCTCAAATACTGTAACAAAGCTTAGTGGGACAAAGAACAGCTTTTCTTTAAAATCCGCTTTAAAGCATCCGGAGAGGGATATTATTGTAGATGCCTTAACGCATACAAACTGGAATTGCACAAGAACCGCAGCGTACCTGGGTATTAACAGAACCACGCTTTACAATAAGTTGAAGCTTTATGGAATAAGACGGGGCAACGGAAGATAAAGAAGCGGGAAACATTAGTTACTAGTTATGAGTTACGAGTGGAAAGGGGAAGACGGTTGAGGTTGCGATGCCCGTATCGGTTTAAAAGGCAATGGTAACGGCTAAAAGCATACAAACTGAGGGACGAAGGATGATCGCTGCGCTAGGAAGAGGGACGCAAATCAAGTAAAAAGTCAAAAGGTAAAAGTAAAAAGTAAGGAAAAGCAGAAAAAATAGTTATGAATTATGAATTACTAGTCTTCATGGCAGTACAAAGAGAGATGAATTCATCACATCAATAATTTAGATGGAAGGGTGTTATGGAAGCAAGGTTCCTTGAACTAATAGACGAAAAAAAGTGGCAGGTGATACAGAATTATTTCTCTGAAGTCATCGGGACAGGGGTCAGGGTTATTGACCCTCAAGGCTCACCGCTGACCGTATTAAGTCATCCTCATAAGTACTGTTTTGACAATGTATCTTCTTCACCGAAAGCATTCTTTAAATGTAAAGACTGCCTGGTGTTTGCTCCTAAGCCGATGTCTGAGGATAAGCTTCTTAATGATCCGCAGTTTTTTATTGATCTTGAATCTCAGATCTTTTACGATTCATGTGATTTCCATGCCAACCGTGTAGTGATCCCCCTGAAGTCTTCAAAGGCTTTTGTTTGTGCTTATATTGTTATCGGTCCGTTAATTTTGGGTAAGAGAAAGACCTATCCGGAATATTTTAACATGTGCAGGCTGTTGGACCTTGATATAAGCAGCGTGATTGAAAGCGTTGAACAGATAAGGGTGTTTTCTTTTAGTGCTATAAAGTCCATAGTAAAACTTTTTCAGGAAATAGCTGATTTTATGATTGAAAGCGAAGTTGAAAAACTGGAAAGAAACGCTCAGAAAAAAAACAGCCTGGAGTTAATGAAAGCAGAAGTGCCTTTTTACATCGATAAAATGCTGCAGGCCCTGCTTGAAACAGCAGGAGAGGGAGTCCAAGCAGAACGCGGTTCTATAATGGTGGTTGACGATAAAGCAAAGACGCTTTCAATTAAATTCTCTAAGGGCATCCCTGAAGATGTGGTCACAAAGACAAAGCTTAAACTCGGAGAGGGGTTAGCCGGCTGGGCAGCCAAAGAAGATGAGATTTTGTTTATTGATAAGAACTTTAAAAACCCGCGCTTGTTATCGCGTTTGCATAAACCCAGATTAAACGCCTCTTTAATGGTTCCGATTAAAACAGGTGAAAGCGTTTTCGGAGTGCTGAACCTGAGTACTGAGGAGCCAAAGCATCAGTTCAGTAAAGAGAACATAACTTCCATAATTCAGCTTACCAAGATGGTGGATTCAGCTCTGTGCGGTATAAAAGAAAAAGTAGCGAGAAAAAGTAGCGAGTAGCCTCAATAGTTACTAGTTATGAATTATGAATTACGAGTGACGAATGAAAAACTGAAGGACGATGGATGCAAAAGCAGTTATGAATGACCCTCCTTCGCTGGTAGCTATGGAGGGCTGCAAAGCTCGTTGTCATACAATGTATTGACATTTAGCGCAAAAAATGGTATGATTATTGTATGGAAAGAATTTGCTGGGATTCTGAAAAAAATAAGAGATTGATCGCGGAACGCGGGATATCTTTTGAGGAAGTTTTTGTTTGTATTGAGAATGCTCAGGTAGTAGCGATTATTGAAAATCCGGCAAAGAGATATAAAGGCCAGAGGGTATTTGTTATTAAATTGAATAATTACGTCTATTATGTTCCTTTTGTTAAACAAGGCGAAAATATTTATTTAAAAACAATTATTCCCAGCCGAAAGTTGACTAAAATGTATTTGAAATAATAATCGAGGTGATAACAATGCGTAAATATCGATTGGATGAGGAAGAACAGGACTTGTTGAAATCTATTGAAAGCGGTAATTGGCGTCAGATTAAAAACATGAACACGGAAATAAAAAAATACGCTACAGGAGTTAAGAGCGCGCTTAAGAAAGACCAGAGAATCAGTATCCGGATGACAAAACAAGATCTTATTGGTATTCAAGCTAAGGCTGTAGATGAAGGGATTCCCTATCAGACTTTAATTACAAGTGTAGTGCATAAGTATGTGAAGGGTAATTTGGTCTCGAAGGAATAGTCGTAGAGATTTAGCTTGCAGCTAAATAGCTCTAGGCTCATCCTCCTTCGCCTAAGAATGATAGGCAGGTAAATTAAAAGCAAAAAATTGGTTTAATTTTTACGATAAATTTCTCTTCGATGTCCGATTTTAATTACATGTATTATGAGTTCTTTATCCTTAATTTCATAGACTATTCTGTAAGTGCCCTGCCTAACACGATATAATTCAGATTGCGAAGGTTTTTGAGATCCCGGTGGTCTTGGATTATCAGCGAGAGATTGAATGCGCTCAACAATCTTTTTAAGGTCGCGTGTTGGTATCTTTTCCAGTTCCTTAGCCGCTGATTTTTTTATTAATATTCTATCACTAGTGTCCGGTTATAAGTCAAATAATTCTAGTTGGTTACAAGAATCAGTTAATTTGTTATTGTATTCAAAATCTGTAAGTAGTTGCAATATAGACACTTTCTCAAAAATAGTAACACTAAAAATTTGTAAAATT
>JAZDHG010000036.1:0-43899 GCA_043806135.1 Candidatus Omnitrophota bacterium | reverse complement strand
AATTAATATAATATGTTAAAAAAATTTAGATCAAAATATAATTCCAGGGGTTTTTGGCAAAAAAAAGGGCTAACTTTAACAGAGCTTCTTATAGTAATCAGTATAATCGGTGTGATTTCTTATCTTTCTATGCCGGTTTTTCGGCCTTTTTTAGAATATTCAGGACTTAAAAAAGACACATGGAAGCTTCTTTCTGACCTGCGTTGGTATAGACAGTTAGCCATAATCAAACACAACAACTATAAGTTTTCGTTTAATATTACTGCTAACTCGTACACAATTGCTGAGCATGATGCTGCGACCAACGCCTTTAGAAAAACGCTTTCGACTGTATTGCTGGAAAATGACTTGACACAAGCAACGGATTCAACCTTCCGGCCTAACGGAGAAGCCGTGCCGTCGTCCATAATTACTATAAGGGGAAGTAAATCATCGCAAACAATTAGCATAAGTATTTTTTCCACTACAGGCTTGGCAAAAATGGTCAGTCCCTGAACTGAATTTAAATAAATAACTACAAAAAAAATGACACCAAAAATAAAACAGATAACCTCTCAACTTGATCAGGAAATAAATCTTTTTGAACCCGGACAAAAGCTCATGGGCATTGACATCGGCTCTACACTGATAAAGATTGCCGTGATAAAAGAATCTCCTGTGGGAACCCGCTTGGTAGGCATTGGCCTATCAGAAATTCCTCCTCCGCCGCCTAATGAAACCGATGAAGAAACAAGGTTGAGAATTTCTTCAAGTTTAAAAGAGGCCCTGTCCCAGGTCAAAACTAAAGCAAAAAAAGTTTGCACGATAATAAATACGGCTTCGTTAAATATCAAGCCTATCAGCCTGCCGGCTATGCCTGAGGAGGAATTAAAAGAATCGGTAAAATGGGAGATGGAACAAAACATTAATTTTCCAATTGATACCGCAACCTTTGATTTTCTTGTCAGCGGAGAAACCATACGCTCAGGGGTGAAGAATCTGGAATTGGAAGTCGTAGCGGCAAAAACCGAAGAAATTAAAAAGCATATGCAGATTTATATGCAGAACAAATTAACGATCGAGTCGATCAATATTCACAGTTTCTGCCTTTGGAACGTTTTCCAGAAATCAAACCAGTGGAAGGAAGATGATACCATCGCCTTACTTAATTTGGGAGCAAAAACATCCACAATAAATATTTACAGCAAAAATATCCTGCGTTTTAACAGAGAAATTTTCTTCGGAGGAGAAACATTAACCGCTATCCTGGCAAAAGAACTGAATCTCCCAACCAAAGAAGTAAAGGAGCTGCTAGATAGATACGGCCTGATTGATAAGTCAGGCCAGTATGAAAAAATATCCGAATCATTAAAGCAGCTGGTCGGTCAAATTGACCGGTCTTTTGGATATTATAAAGCGCAATTTCACATTGAGCGCATTGACCGGATGGTGATCTATGGAGGCGCGTCTAAACTGATTAACCTTGACAAGTTCTTAAGCGAGGAACTAGGTATCTTCGCCGAGATCGGAGAGCCGTTCAATGGATTATTGTTTGACCAGAAATCATTTGCAAATTTAACCGACTTCGCAAGTTTCTTTTCGATCGCTATAGGCGCTGCGATAAACAGCGGTATCCCAAAGCGCATAAACCTTTTGCCTGCTGAATTCCGCAAAGACAAAAAGGTAAAACTAAAAAAAACTCTCGCAAAAATAGTTCCTGCCATAATTATCATAACTTTAGTTTCTATTTATGTAAGTCTCATAAATAAAGAAAAGTCTCTCTTGCATGAAGAAAAGGCAAAAAATGATATTATAAACGTTTGGAAAAACCAGCAGGAGCTTGAGCGAAAAATAAAATTTCTTGATTCTATACCAACGACTCATCAGTCATGGATTGAGATATTCAAGGGCATAAGTTCAGTAATACCTGAAGGTGTTTGGTTTGATTCAATTGCCATGGATGAGCCTCAAAAATCATTGGTGATCATAGGAGCAGGACAAAGCAATATTTTAATCATTGAGCTGGTTAGAAAACTGGAATCACTGCCTTATTTTAATTCCGTAAAACTTGAATCTGTGGGAGAAATTACCGCTGGCCAGATTACAATTATTAATTTTAGAATAAGAATAGGAAAAAATTAAAAATGGAAATGCCTAAAATAAATCTTCCGCCGATACAAACTAAGTATAAAATCGCGGCTGCAATGGGAATCATCGTCATGCTTTTGGGCTTTTATTATGACCACGCTTACAAGCCCCATGCAAAAAAAATAGCAGAGTTTGAAGACAGCTTGCTGGGGCTTGAAGATACCATTAAAATTATTAAAACGATTGAGTATCCTAAAATAAGCAATGACAATAAAATTCTCGAAAAGATAGAAGCAAAAAAGAAAAAGATCATAAATGATTTAAACAATAGAGAGAACAAACTGCCGCGTAAAGCTGAATATTCGGGAATGCTTGAAAAAATAACACGCCTTGCTTATAGATCAGGTTTTGACATTAAAAGCCTTGCTCCGAAAGATTTTACCGATAGAAACGGATATCAAAGCATGTCTCTTTCAATGGATATCAGTTCACGTTATAGCAACCTCCTGGCCTTCCTGCAGGAACTGCAGCCTTATCCAATATTTTTAGAGAGTATCAGCATAAGCATTCGGGAAAGACCACTTTTAAAAATTAATTTAAACTTGTATATTTTATTTAGGTAAAAATGACCCAGGAAACGAAAAAATTTAAAATTTTAATTAATTGGATAGCTGCAAAAAGCTTCTCAAAAAAAGAGAAAGCTGTTTTGCTTATAGTCTTTTTTATTCTGTCCGGAGGGGGATTTTATTATCTCAAAAATTGGACGACAGCCTTAAAACAAGAAGTTAAGATCATTGAACCCATTGTACCCAAATCCATCACCAATCCTTCCGACAATGTCTCTGAGCAAATAAAGCAGACAATTACAGAGACAGCCGCTATGTTTAAGAAGCCTGATCTGCGCGATCCTTTCCTTCCTTCCAAAGACAGCACTATTTTAAAAGCGCCCATTGAAGAGAAAAAACTTGTTATTAATCTGGACTTAAAGGGTATTTTGTGGGACAAGATGGTTCCTTCTGCGATAATAAATTCCAAGGTCGTAAAAATTGGTGACCTGATTTTCGGCAAAACCGTTGTAGATATTGAAAAAGACGAAGTAATCCTGATGGAGAACGGGGAAATCCAAATCCTTAAACTAAAGAAACAATAGTTTAATCCATTTAATAATTTTATTTATTCATATTTGCCGCATTCAGGAAAGAATACTCGCCAATAAAAGATATTATGTCTAAAAAAAATGAACACAGAATAAAAGTTTTACATATCATCACCCGTCTTATTGTGGGAGGAGCACAGCAAAACACAATCCTAAGTGTTGCCGGCTTACAGAGCTCAGGTGATTATGAATTGACCCTGGTCAGCGGACCGCAGACAGGATCTGAGGGAAGCCTGATTGATCAAGCCGCAAAGGTTTGCGAACTGCATATACTTCCTGAACTGCGAAGAAACATTAATCCTTATTATGATATTATCGCTTTTGTAAAGCTAATCAGGTTTATTAAAAAGCGCCGCTTTGATATTATTCATACTCACAGCTCAAAAGCCGGAATCCTGGGGCGTTGGGCGGCAAAGCTGGCTGGTAAAAATATCATCGTGCATACCGTGCACGGATGGGGTTATAACAGTTTACAGCACCCTTTAATTCGATTTCTTTATATTAGCCTGGAGAAATTGTCTTTATTGATAACCAAGAAGCTCATCTGTGTTTCAAAAGTTAATATTGAAAATGGTCTGGCAAACAACATTGGAAAAAAAAATAATTATCTATTGATACGCAGCGGCATAGAACTGGAGCGTTTTAATCAGCCCATGACTGCCAAAGAAAAAACCCGCGCTAAACTGGGGATTCCGCTGGATGTGCCGGTTGTGGGAACCGTAACCCGGTTAAGTGTTCAGAAAGCTCCGCTTGATTTTATTAAAAGCTGCGCAATAATCGCAAAAAATAATCCTGATGTCTGGTTTATCATTGTAGGAGACGGCCCGCTTAAAAACAAGGCAGAGTCCCTGACAAAGGAATTGGGACTGTCAAAGCGTCTGATTTTCACTGGTCTTCGCGATGATGTCCCTGAGCTCATGTCAATTTTCAACATTTTTTCGCTGAGTTCTCTTTGGGAAGGACTACCCCGGGTACTGCCGCAGGCAATGGCACAGAGTTTACCTATTGTGGCTACTGATATTGACGGAAACGCTGAAGCTGTAATCAATGAGGAAAACGGGCTGCTTGTGCCGCCGGGGGATTACCAAGCCCTTGCTCAGTCTATTTTGAGGCTTTTAAATGACCCGAAAAAGGCACTGCTTATGGGACAAAACGGGTTTAGACGTATTGAGGAATTTTCTGCCAAGAAGATGATCAACCAAATCGATTCTCTTTATAAAGAGCTATTATCATGTGGAAATTAATCTATATTTATATATTTAGTTTCGGACTTATCTCTTCATATCTAATCGTGAGAATATTAAGAAAAGTCGCCCTGATTATAGGGATTGTCGACAGACCTGACTATAAACGTAAAATTCATACCAAACCAGTTCCACTCTTGGGAGGAGTGGGAATGTATCTCGCTTTTACCTTTAGTATCATTATTCATCTTGCGTTGATTTATAGGATCAAAGGATCTGTGATTCTTCCAGAGGCAATTTTAGTTCAGCTTTCAGGAATACAATCCATAATGACACAGCTGATCGCAATTCTCGGTACGACCTTTTTGCTGGTGAGTTTAGGAGTTATAGACGATATACAGCCGCTAAAAGCGAAAACTAAGCTCATCTTTCAGTTTATTTTAGCCTTGATTGTTTTTTTTAGCGGAATCAGAGTAACATTTTTTACAAATAATATAGTTTTGAGCGCGGCACTTACTATCCTTTGGATAATAGGCGTTACCAATGCTTTTAACCTCATGGATAATATGGACGGTTTAAGCTGCGGCAGTGCTTTTATCTCGACTTTTATATTTTTTCTTGTTGCAAGTACAACCGGACAATTCTTTGTTTCCAGCATCCTTGCATGTTTTGGGGGAGTACTGCTGGGATTTTTGATTTTTAATTTCACTCCGGCAAAAGTTTTTATGGGTGATGCCGGAAGCATGTTTATTGGTTACACTATCAGTCTTCTGACAATAATCAATACGTATTACAGGCCTGAGAGAGCCCTTACTCTCACTCCGGTAATCATGCCTCTTCTGATCCTGGCTATTCCGATATTTGACATGTTAAGTGTAATTTACATACGCCTGAAAAACAAAGTTTCAATTTTTACTGCAGATAAAAACCATATTTCTCATCGAATGGTAAATTTTGGCATGAGCCATAAACAGGCTGTTCTGTTTATTTACCTGGTCAATTTATGCATAGGCCTTAGTGCGCTGCTTTTAGGAGCATTGAATAAATACGGATGTTTTATCGTATTATTACAGGCTTTGGGAATTTTAACTATTATTATTATTCTGGAGGGAGTTAAAAAATGCCGCAGTTAAACATTATTTTCCTCTTATGCATACTTTACATCTGCTGGCTGGTTTTCCGGCGCCTTTCTTCTTATTCAATTTTAGTTCGTTTGATAATCATTAGTTTAGCCGGCGTACTTTTTTTTAGGCCGTTGACAGGAGAGGGATTTTTTCTATATCCAAAAATAATATTTGAAAATATAATTTTAATTTCAGCTTTTCTGCTTCTTATAAGTAAATGCCTGCTCAATGAAACAAAAATAGTTTTTTGTTTAGAAGATAAATTCTTCTTCGCGTTTTTGATCATGACCGTCATCAGCTTAAGCAGATCGGTCAATCTGCACTCCGGGATAAATCAGCTTATTTATTTTTTAAGCATTTATCTTTTATACTGGAGCATTAAAAATCTGCCGGATGATACGTTAATAAAGGGCTTGCTCCTAAAAACCTTTATTGCCTGCGGATTTATATTATTAATATATGCTGTGCATCAATATACGTCAGGCTTCTCTCAAATGAGAAATTTTCTTAAGGATAATCCTCAGTATGCCATAAACTCAATGGAGTTTTCTAAAAGAGTTAACCAGAATTTAATATTCGCTACTTTTATTTATCCGCCTGCTTTCGGGGATTATCTGAGCATGCTGTTTTTGACAATGTGGGGCATCTCGAATATAGGCAGAGACAATTCAAGAAAAATAAGCTCAGTTACATTGCTCAAGCACATCCCTTTATTAATTTGCTTAAGCATCCTTCCTATTTTAATACTGACAAAATCAAAAGGAGCCTGGGTATCACTCTTTTGCGGTTTAACTTTTTTTTCTATGCTAAATAGAAATAACGCTAAATCCGCTTTAAAATCAATTTATGTTGGAATTTTCTTCTTAGTTTCTTTTTTTTGCATCGGTCTGTTCTCCAAAACAATTCTGCCGAATTTAAGAAATTTTATTGTATCTTATGAAATCCGCTGCGAATACTGGAAAGCCGCGATAATGATGATAAAAGAACATCCTCTTTTAGGTTTAGGTCCGGGGACATTTGGAATCGTATATCCTATGTTCAAAACCAAACTCGCTGAAGAAACGATAATGGCGCACAACAGTTTTCTGCAGTTATGGGCTGAATCGGGATTTTTCTCACTTATCTGTTTTGTTTTATTCGTTGGCCTGCTGCTAATTAATGTCTATAAAAAAAGGTCTCAATTAAAGCCGTTGGAACTGGGGATATTTGCCGCATTTTTCAGTTTTCTCTTACAGAACTTTTTTGATTTTGGGTTTTTTGATGCACAGCGCTCTACAGTTGCTTTCGGCCTTCTTGGACTTTACAGCCTGCACAGCTCAAAAGAAAGCAGCTGCATAGTAATAAGCGAAAAAAGAACAAAGTTCATAATTTTAATTATAAGCGGTATACTGCTGCTGAGTATAATGTTTTATTCAAGTCATATCTACCTGGGGCGGGAATTCGATACAAAAGCAGCCGCAGCATTAAAAGAAGGACATTTTGAGGAAGCGGCAAATTTTTCTGAGCAGGCTCTTAGACATAACCCCCTGGCTGCTGAATATTTTTATCATCGTGCACACATTTCTGAGTTTGCCGCAAGACAAAACTTTGCAAAAGACGGGCTCAGACTTAATCTTATAAATAATGCGGTCTCACATTACTTAAAAGCTATTGAACTAAATCCATATACGGCCTATTATCATCTACGACTGGCTAAATTGCTGTTCATTTCAAAACAACAGGATTACGAGCAAAAAACACTTTTTCATTTAAAAAGGGCCGTAAAAATGTATCCTCTGAACCCTTTTTATCATGAACAATTAGCAGAGTTTTATGGTATAATAAAAGATCAAAGTTCTGCAGAATATGAGCTTCGTACTGCCGCAGAGCTTAAAAAATATTTTAAAAAGGGAACAAGAGATTAATTTACAAATTTAACGGAGGAACCCATGGCAAAAATACTTGTTATTCACGGTCCTAACCTGAACCTGTTGGGCAGCAGAGAACCTGAAATTTACGGCAAAGATACATTAGATAACATTAATGAACAAATACAAGCCTGGGCCAGAAAAAACAATGTCACTGTCCAGATCAAACAATCTAATCATGAGGGAGAGATCGTTGACAGTATCGGAAAAGCCAAGGATGAATTTGACCTGCTTCTGATAAATCCGGCCGCGTATACTCACACCAGTGTTGCTATAAGGGATGCTATAAGCGCTGTAGGCATACCGGCAATTGAGGTGCATCTGTCCAACATCTATTCCCGGGAAGAATTCCGGCATACATCCTTGATCGCACCAGTTTGTCACGGACAAGTATCCGGTTTTGGAGTTCACAGTTATATTCTTGGATTGCAAGCAGCGTTAAAAATGCTAAAGGGATAATTCTGAATGAAATTATTTAAAAAAAGATTACAAAAAGTCCGAAAGGCTATAAAGTCATCTAAGACACAGGCTATGCTTGTCAGTTCAGTTCATAATGTCCGCTATTTGAGCGGGTTTACAGGCAGCGAATGCTGGCTGCTTATTACGGAAAAAGAAAACATCTTTTTTAGTGATTCTCGTTATCGGCTGCAGGCTCAAAAAGAAATTGGATCCACATTTAAAGTGCTGCTGATAGAAGGCAATCTATTTTCACTATTAAAGAGCGTTCTTAAAAAAAGAAAAATACACACGCTTAATTTTGAGTCACAGCACATAAGTTACGAGCAATATTATAATCTAAAAACAGCCTTAGGAAAAAAGATCCGTTTAAACGCATCAAGAGACATTATCGAACGATTAAGAATGATAAAATCTCCGGAAGAACTCAAAATAATAAGAAAAGCTGTGTCCATAACCAAAAAATCACTTCGTCAGCTCAGGCCTTGGATCAAGAGCGGGGTAAGTGAACTTTTTTTAAAAAACAAATTAAACGAAATGCTTAAAAATAACGGCGCCAGCGGCCCGGCTTTTGATACGATTGTCGCATCAGGTCCTAACGCAGCCATGCCTCATGCAACCACAACAAATAGAAAGATCGGCAAAAATGAACCGGTCATTGTCGATGTCGGCGCTGATTACAATGGGTATAAATCCGACTTGACAAGAACTTTCTTTTCAGGTAAAATTACGAAATACATCAAGCATTATAAACTCCTTGCCACTGCACAAGATAGAGCAATTAAGCTCATCCGTCCGCAAGGTGAGATCCAAAAAATAGACCAGATTGCCAGACAGGTATTAGATACGGCCCAGCTTGGGCAGTACTTCAGACATGCCCTTGGACACGGCGTAGGCATGGAAGTACACGAGAAACCGTATATTTCTGGAAAATCTAAACAATGTTTTATTCCAGGCATGGTGTTTACAGTTGAGCCCGGGGTGTATATCCCGGATTCCGGCGGAATACGAATTGAAGATATGGTTTTAGTAACCAGGAAAGGATATGAAGTCTTCTAGTCATGATCATTGCAAATCAATTTAGAGCCGGCATTACAATTGTATCAGAAGGTGAAATTTATTCTGTTATTGAGTTCCACTCCGTAAAACCGGGGAAAGGGGGCGCATTTATAAGATCAAAATTGCGTAACCTGCGGACAAAAAAAACTATTGAAAAGACATTCAGGTCTGAAGAACGTTTTGAAGAAGCTTTTATAGAAAACAAGAAACTGCAATACCTGTACAACTCTGGGGACACATACCATTTCATGGATGGTGATACCTTTGAAGAGATCATGATCGCAAAAGAAAAACTAACAGAAATTGTAAGTTATTTAAAGGAAAACATGGATGTATCTGTGGTATATTACAACAATGAGATCATTGAGGTAGAATTACCCATTTTCATTGTATTAAAAATAGAACATACCGAACCGGGCATAAAGGGGGATACGGCAAAAGGTTCCTTTAAGCCGGCAATTCTTGAAACAGGAGCAACAATACAGGTTCCGCTGTTTATTAATGAAAACGATGTTATAAAAATAGACACACGCAGCGGTTCTTATGTAGAAAGAGTCAACGGTTAAACTCATATAAATATCAGTATTGCGTATCGCGTATTGAGTATAAAAACAAGTTATGAATGACGAATGATAAATTACAAGTGTGCGAGAAAAAAACAATGTAAAGTGAATATCGGTTAACTTTAAGAGGTTTTGAAAAAGTTTCTTATTAATATTTTTAAGCCAGGAGTTCAAAATGAATCTAAAAGAAATCAAAGAAATGATAACATTGATGAACGAGAATAATCTTACAGAGCTTGAACTTGAGCGTGAAGGATTAAAGATCCGATTAAGAAGGGGCGGTATAGCCATGGAGACTCCAAACATCGTCATAGAAAGAACAAACCAGCCTGAGCAGAATATCACATACAATGCAACAGCACAGCAATTACAAGCAAACCCCAGCGAAAAAATGACCGGGGTTGAAGTAAAATCTCCTATGGTAGGAACTTTTTACCGCGCCCCATCACCTGATGCAGCGCCTTTTGTAGAAAACGGCAGCGATGTGGAAATAGGACAGGTTATATGCATTATTGAAGCCATGAAGTTAATGAACGAAATCAAGTCTGAAGTAACAGGAAAGGTAAAAGCGATTCTGATTGATAATGGTGATCCTATCGAGTTCGGACAGGTGCTGTTCAGGATCGAACCAAAATAAAACCTATGTTTTCAAAAATTCTAATTGCCAATAGAGGCGAAATCGCCCTAAGGATTATTCGTGCCTGCAAGGAAATGGGCATCCGGACTGTTGCCGTTTATTCAGAGGCTGATGCCAGCAGTATGCATGTTCAATTTGCCGATGAGTCAGTTTGTATTGGGCCGGCGCCAAGTGCCAACAGCTACCTTAATATAGCGGCTATAATGAGTGCTGCGGAAATCACGGATGTTGAAGCTATTCATCCCGGATACGGATTTTTGTCCGAAAATGCGCATTTTGCTGAGATTTGTGAGTCATGCCACATAACCTTTATCGGACCTACACCTGAAAACATACGTCTGCTTGGGGATAAGATGGTCGCCAAAGACACAATGAAGAAAGCGGGAGTCCCGATAATCCCCGGTTCCGGATCTGTAATAAATAATAAGGACGAAGCAATAAAAATCGCCAACAAGCTAAAATACCCTGTCATCATAAAAGCTTCCAGCGGGGGCGGTGGAAAAGGAATGCGGGTAGCTCATAACGATGTAAGGCTCGCAAGTTCTATTCTTACCGCTAAGGCCGAAGCAGAGTCAAATTTCGGCAACTCCAATGTGTATCTGGAAAAATATTTTACAAAACCACGCCATATAGAAGTACAGATACTTGCTGATAATCACAATCATGTAGTACATATGGGAGAGAGGGACTGCACGGTACAAAGACGGCATCAGAAACTGATCGAAGAAACACCTTCTTCTGCAATTGACAGTAAATTAAGAAAAAAAATAACTGAGGCTGCTGTGCGGGCAGCTAAAGCAGTTAATTATACTAATGCCGGCACTATAGAATTTATGCTTGATGAAGACGGCAGTTATTATTTTATGGAAATGAATACGCGTATTCAGGTAGAGCATACCGTAACAGAGATGGTTACAGGAATTGATTTAATAAAAGAACAGATCAAGATCGCCGCAGGAGAAAAACTCTCTTTTTCACAAGATGACATAAAATTTGACGGGTGGGCAATCGAATGCCGCATTAACGCTGAAGATCCAGACAATAATTTCATGCCCTTTCCGGGAAAAATTGAGAACCTGCATTTTCCGGCAGGAAGGGGAGTAAGAATTGATTCTCATATATACAGCGGATATTCCATACCGCCTTTTTACGATTCAATGATCGCTAAGCTTATATCCCATGGCAAAGACAGAAAAGAGGCTATAAAAGTCATGCAGAGGGCACTTGATGAGTTTGTGATAAGCCCGATAAAAACCACAGTACCGTTCCATAAAAATGTATTTAACAATCCGCAGTTTCTTAGAGGTAAATACTATACGGATTTTGTAGAAAAATTATTAGAAAGCAAAGTTTAAAAAAGGGGGAGCCGTGACTGAGAAAGAAAAAAAGACCGATTTAGGGACATTAAAGATCAACAATGAAGTAATTGCTTCGATTGCCAGAAATGCCGCATTACAGGTTGATGGGGTAAAAGATATAAAAAGTAATCCCCTGAAGATGTTGGTGGATTTTTTCAGCAAAGGGTATATTAATAAGGGAATAAACCTGGAAATAACCGATGGAGAAGTAAAGGTCGGAATTACAATTATTGTAAAATTCGGGCTGACCATTCCTGACGTAGCCAATATTGTACAGGAAAACATACGCACAGCTATCGAAGAAATGACCGGATTAACAGTTACCGAAGTCAATGTAAACGTCGGAGACATTCATTCCGAGGAACCTGTAGAATAAAAAAAGGGGGTTTTTATGCGCTTATTCAGCAAAATAATTGTTTTCTTTTACACCTTGATTTTTGCCATAATCGGTGTATGTTTGATATTTATTGCCCTGCATATGGAAGGACGTTACGATTTATCTATTATACTGGATCCTCTTCTGAGTTTTTCAAATCTATATTTGGTCATAGGATTAAGCGGAGTATTATTGATTCTTGTAACCTTATCACTGGCAAACTTTTCATTCAAGAAATTTCAAGCAGAAAAAACCATAGGCTATTCCACTAATGAAGGACAGGTAATTATTTCGCTTGGCGCCATTGAAGATTTTATCCGCAGACTTACACAGCAGCTTCCTGACGTAAAAGAGCTGCGCTCTGATGTCTTTGTTACAAGACGCGGCATTGAGATCGAGAGCAGAGTTATTCTCTGGTCCACATCCAATATCCCCAATATAACAGAAAGAATTCAGGCCGTCATCCAGGGGCAGGTTCAGGAGCTGCTCTCAGGCATTGAGAAACCTGTGCTTGTTAATGTACACGTAATTAAAATCGCTCAGAGAGAGCAGGAAAAAAACAAAAAAACCAAACCAGAGATTCCTTTTTTGAGATAAAGGATTTAGAATGAAGGATGTTATCAAAAATTATCTTGCCGAATCAGCGGATTTGATCAGTGCTCTTGCCAATGATCCTCCTTATGAGATACAGCTGATAGCTCAAGCGATAATAGAAGCTTTTAAAAATAAATCCAAAGTATTGATATTCGGCAACGGAGGCAGTGCCGCTGATGCCCAGCATTTTGCCGCTGAACTTGTAGGAAGGTTTAAAAAGGAGCGGAAAGGGTTTGCGGCAATAGCTTTGACTACAAATACTTCAACCTTAACGGCTCTGGCTAACGACTATGATTTCGATATGATATTTAAAAGGCAGATCGAGGCACTAGGCACACCGGGTGATATTGCTATTGGCATTTCCACCAGCGGACAGGCCAAGAATGTGATCAGCGGGCTCAATACTGCGCGGAAAATGGGATTAAGGACAATAGCACTGAGCGGCCAAAGCGGGACAAATTTAGCTGCTTCTACCGATATATCACTTTTGATTCAATCCAAAGACACCCCGCACATACAGGAAGCACACATTTCAATCATTCATACTGTTTGCAAAATAGTAGAAGACGCCTTTGTATCATGATTAACCCAAAAATAAAGAAACCAGAAATTCTTGCTGATATTGTTTCAAAATTAAAAAAACAGGGTAAAAAAATAGTTTTTACCAACGGTTGTTTCGACATTATCCATTTTGGGCATGTAAAATATCTGGAGGAAGCTAAGAAAAAAGGCAACATTTTAATAGTTGCCCTAAACAGCACCTCTTCTATTAAAAGAATAAAGGGGAGTTCAAGACCGATCATACCAGAACGTGACCGCACAGGTGTTATAGCCGCTCTTGAAAGCGTTGATTTTGTAACTATATTTAGCGAGTCAACACCACTTAACCTGATAAAAAAGCTCAAACCGGATATATTAATAAAAGGATCTGACTGGAAAACAGACAGTATCGTCGGCGCCGATGTATTAAAGAAATACGGCGGAAAAGTACTCAGGGCTAAATTTCTTAAAGGCTACTCAACTTCTAAAATAATTGAAAAAATTGTTAAAAGTAACGTACTTTAATAAAAAAATATACCGGCTTATCGATGCAAATCTGAATCGATTAAAGGAGGGATTGCGCGTAGCTGAGGATGTATTGAGGTTTATTCTTGATGATAAAAAATTGACTTCGCAAACCAAGAAGATCCGCCATGCAATAACCGAATACATAAAAGAAAGCAGCTTTAGTCAGGGATTAATCATACTTCGAGAGCGGCAAATAACAGAAGACGTCGGTAAAAAATCCACAAGCACTGAGCTAAAAAGAAAGAATATCGCGGACATATTCCTGGCCAACTCCCAGAGGGTTAAAGAGTCATTAAGGGTATTGGAAGAATTCTTTAAACTTTTTGACAGAAAAGCTTCAATGAAGTTCAAGAAGCTTAGATACAGGTTTTACCATATAGAAAAAGAAGCTATTGAAAAAATTACAAGATTATGTGATAATAAGAGTTGAAGATTTTGGATTTGGTTTTGAATAAAGCAGAGATTTAAATAAAAGGACTGCCTCCGGAAAAGTTTTGCCGGATTGATCATAACGGATTGTTTTGCAGCTTTAGGAATAAATGTAGGACAATAATTGTACATGGCCGGATATGCAGTTCAGCTTAAATTACTGATAACTGCATTTATTAGTTAGAAATTTTGCATATCAAAGTATGCCTTGCAGTTTATACACTGTGTCCTGCGATCTTATTCTTATAAAAAAATCTGCTTTTCATTAATTCTAAACTTGCAAATCCTCTTGTATCACAATTCCTTTAACCATCAAGCTAAAAAAAGATTAAAATGAAAACATTAGTAGATATTGCCAGAACAGGAAAAAGCACTTTCTTGATCCAAAGGATCGCAAAAAAAGAAAATATCGGAAAAAAGCTGTTAATAAAGCTCATCGGCGAGGGTAAGGTGGTTATACCTGCTAACCGCAACCGAAACCTTAAATCGCCCTGCGGCATAGGTAAAATGATGCGTGTCAAAATAAACGCCAATATTGGAACATCTCCGGATAATATTGACATGAAAGGGGAGATCAAAAAGTTAAAAACCGCTATATCGTTCGGCGCAGATACCGTAATGGATCTAAGCATCGGGGGTGATATCAGAAAGATGCAGAATTCCATACTGGCACATTCAAGCGTGCCTATAGGTACAGTACCTATATATGAGGCAGCCATTAAAGCACAAAAAAAATACGGCTCATTTTTTAAAATGACCAAGTTTGATATTTTTGACGTATTAAAAACACAGGCTGAAAACGGGGTGGATTTTTTTACACTTCACTGCGGCATAACGAAAAAAACACTAACTTATCTTGATAATTATCCGCGCCTCATGGGCATAGTAAGCCGGGGCGGGGCCATGACTGCACGCTGGATAAAACATAATAAAAAGGAAAACCCGTTATTCGAACACTTTGATGATGTCCTTAAAATTGCCAGGGAATATGACATAACTTTAAGTCTTGGTGACGGTTTGAGGCCGGGAACAATACTGGATGCAACCGATAAACCGCAAATAGCCGAGTTAAAGCTGCTGGGAATGCTGGCTAAAAGGGCGCAAAAAAGCGGGGTACAAGTTATGATTGAAGGCCCTGGTCATGTACCTATAAACCAGATTAAAAGAAATATCACTTTGCAGAAAAAGTATTGTCACGGAGCTCCGTTCTATGTCCTTGGGCCTCTGGTAACAGATATAGGCCTTGGTTATGATCATATAAGCGCTGCCATCGGTTCCGGCATTGCTGCGGCATACGGCGCCGATTACCTGTGCTTTGTCACTCCTGCTGAACATCTAAAGCTTCCTGATCTGGAAGACATAAAGCAGGGGGTAATTGCCAGTAAAATAGCTGCTCACAGCGGTGACCTGGCACGCGGAAACACCCAGGCGTGGGCTAAAGATAAAATGATGAGTACAGCAAGAAGGAAAAGAAAATGGCAGGAGCAAATTGCCATGTCATTTGATCCGCAAAAAGCCAGGATAGGCAGAGCATTCTCTAATCCAAAAATTAAAGATACCTGTACAATGTGCGGAAATTTTTGCTCCATGAAACTAATGGATGAAAAATAAGTAAAAAGGAAAAAGGCAAAAGGAAAAAGTAGTAAGAGTTTTTAAATATCTTTTGACTTTTAACTTATTACTTTTGACTTGAATTTTGCGGGCGTAGTTCAGTGTTTAATGAGGCTTGAATTTATGGAACAAAGTGAACATAAATTCTTAGCCGAATTAAATCCCGCCGTTAATGCTAATGGCGGGAGTAGAACATTTTTAGAAGTTAAAAGGAAAAAGGCAAAAGGAAAAAGTAGTTAAGGTTTTTTACTTATTACTTTTAACTTTTTACTTTTTACTTGAACGCAGCGGGCGTAGTTCAGTGGTAGAACATCAGCTTCCCAAGCTGAATATGAGGGTTCGATTCCCTTCGCCCGCTCCAAAAAATTTTTCTCCAAAAGGGGAAGAGAACCCAAAAGGGGATTTTAAGGGGAAAGATTGTTTCCCCTTATCGGCGAAATGAGCAAACTTTGCAGAGGGAAGGGAAATATTAAAGGGAAAACGTAAGGGTTTCCCTTTAAGGAGTGAGACACCTGAGCACTGCCCTGTATTCCCAGGGCAAGCGGAAGGTGCGACACGACGTTTGATTCCCTTCGCCCGCTCCATATAAATAAGACCCTGATTTTTGAAGGTGGCAATGAATACATTAAAAAAACTCAGTTTGATAATAATATGCATTTCCTTAACGCTAGGGTGTAGTGCAAAAAAAACCGCGAACTCTGTATATACTTTAAAAACACCTCCGGTAATAAAGCCTACTATTAATGGTTTTTATCATTCCGTGAAGAAAGGGGAGACACTTTGGAGGATCAGCCGGATTTATTCGATAAACATGGAACGTCTGGCGGAGTTTAATGAAATTTCCAACACCTGCAAAATAGAAGATGGTCAGAAAATATTTATTCCCGATTCATTTCGAGACACAAAAAACATCAAACAACCTTTGAACCAAACCATATCTTTTGTTTGGCCATACAAAGGGGATCTATCCAGTTGTTTTAATCAGATAAAAAAAAATGTCAACAACTCTGGCATAGATATAATTGCCAAACCCGGGGCATCAATAAGCGCAGCTGAAGCGGGAAATGTTGTTTTCACATCAGCAAATATGCGCGGCTACGGGAAGACCATAATAATTGAACACAGTGAGAACTTTTCGACCATATACGCCAATAACCAGAAGAATCTGGTCAAAACCGGTGATTATGTAAAGCAGGGGCAGACAATAGCTTATGCCGGAAGCACTGGCAGGACATCAGGCTGTGTTGTGCATTTTGAATTAAGAAAGAACAATAAGGCGCAAAATCCCTTGCTCTATTTGCCTTAATTGAAAAAGAAGCTATGGAAAACATAACCATACCTAAAGTTGAAATATACGAAAGACCCGAGATCCTTGAGCTTTTATTAAAGAGAGTGAACGGTCTTAAGAACAAATATAGGCAGAATATCGCTATCGTCGGTCCTCAGAGCATTGGTAAAACATCTCTGATATTAAATCTTTTGCACCACTGTAATGATAACAAGATTATCCCCATATATATTTGTTTAAAAACCAAATCCTTCGAGGTTTTCGCCAAGAACTTCATAGGCATCCTGCTCTATCAATTCCAGATGAGCGAACATGTGAAGATCGAGGATAATCTGGATTTTCTCCTAAATGAAAGCAGGCCCAAAATCCCCAAGACAGTTCGTGCAATCCTGCAAATAAATAAATTACTGAAGGAATCCGCCCCGAAAGATGAAATATTCTCCCAGTTGCTTGAGCTGCCGCAATTTTTACATGATGAAACTAAAAAACCATTACTGCTGATTTTTGATGAATTTCAGAATTTAGAAAATTTCGAACTAAGCAAACCCTATCTTGAACTAAGCAATAAAATAATGGTTCAGAAATACACCATGTATATTATGGTCAGCTCCGCTACGCATCAGGCCCACAACATACTCAACAAAAAGCTCAGTCTTTTATTCGGAAACTTTGAAATAATCAATCTCCAGCCTTTTGAAGCTAAGACCGCAGGAGAATTTATCGGCAAAAGGCTGGGAACTGTTAAGATAAACATCGAACTGAAAAATTTTCTGATATATTTAACCGGCGGTTATCCTTTTTATCTTTATATAATAACCGAACAAATCAAGTGTTTGTGTCACGACAGCAATACCGCTACGGTAACCGAGGATATCGTAATTACCGCTCTCAGCGAAACCCTTCATAAGAGCCATGGGATTTTAAATCAGTATTTCAACAATAAATATCATAGTTTGTTAAACACAAACCATAGCAATCTTTATCCATCAATACTTCTAGCGCTGGCAAGCGGGATTAAAAAACCTTCCCAGGTAGGCAAGTTTATTAACCGTAAAACTTCTGAAATTAACCGCCACATAAACAAGCTTATTCAATGGGATGTAACAACAAAAAAAGGGGTTTTCAACAGCATAAATGATCCGCTGCTCGTACACTGGTTAAAGCTGGTTCTTTGCCCGCAGCAAAATTCATTTAACATGAACATCAACAATGCATCCAGTGAGTTTGAACGCAGTATAAAAAAATTAATGCACAATTTCTCTTTGGAATCGCAAAAGAAGCTCTCCGTTCGCTTAAAAGAGCTGTTCGAAAGATTTGAAAACGATATAGTAGAGCTTGATAAGAAAAGGTTTATGTTGACACATTTCGATGAAATCGTTATAAAGGAAAGTAATGGATTATCTACAGTTAATGCCCGGCGCTTAAAAAAAGTGTGGTTTTGCGCCATTGAAGAAGGTTTCATTGATGAGGCCAAAATTGGCACATATCTTGAACAAGCAAAAAGAAACAACTGCATAAAAAAGATTCTCATTGCCCTTGATGGCATCGATCCTACCGCCCGGCTAAAGGCTTTGGAGGCGAAAGTCTGGATTTGGGATCAAAATACTGTTAATGATCTATTTTCTCTATTTGAAAAACCAAGGGTAATAAAATGAAAATCGGCGTGATTTCAGACACTCACATCCCCATAAACTGCGATAGCATTCCAGAAAAAATTATAGAGTGTTTCCGCGGTGTTGACATGATCATTCACGCGGGTGATCTTACGGAATTAAGCGTGCTTGAACAGCTAGCTGTCATAACGCCTAAGGTGGAAGCGGTCTGCGGAAACATGGATTCTCAGCAGGCCACGATTAAATTGCCGCAGAAAAAAATCATAAAAGTTGGGAAATTTAAGATCGGGTTGACTCACGGTTGGGGACCTCCCAAGAATCTGATGGACCGTATGGCATATGAATTCAAGAATGTAGATGCAATAATTTTCGGACACTCTCATCAACCGATAAATAAAACAAAGAATGGGGTCTTATTTTTTAATCCGGGCAGCGCAACAGATACGGTTTTTGCTAAAGAAAAGACCGTGGGCATACTGGAAATAACTGATAAAATAAAAGGGAAAATCATCTTTATTTAAAACTGAGTCAAACAACTTTAAAAAAAGGAATTAAAATGGATAATTTATGGGCACCCTGGCGAATTAAATATATCCATGCAAAAAAAAAGAACACCGGATGCATTTTCTGCCAAAAACCAAGACAAAAGAAGGACAAGAACAATTTTATTGTAAAAAGGGGGAAATTTGTATTTTCAATTTTAAATATTTTTCCATATAATAATGGTCATACTTTGATCGTGCCGTACAGACATATTGATAGTCTGGAAAAAATGAACAATGATGAATTAAGCGAGATGTTTGAGTTTGTTAAGCAAACCACTAAAATAATAAAGGCAAGATTGAAGGCGCATGGATTCAACATCGGATTTAATATCGGAAAGGTAGCAGGAGCGGGAATTGATCAGCATTTACATGTTCATATTGTGCCTCGATGGGAAGCTGACACAAATTTCATGCCCGTGCTATCAGGAACAAAGATAATTTCACAATCACTTGAGGAGCTTTACAATATTTTAAAATTATGAAGGAACTAATAATAATAATCGACTTCGGCTCTCAATACAGCCAACTAATTGCACGCAGGATCCGTGAATACAATGTTTATTGTGAGGTCTACCCGCCTCAAATCACTGAGAAAAAGATCAGGGAGCTAGCGCCTTTAGGTATAATCTTCTCCGGAGGCCCTTGTTCAATAACACAAAAAAATGCGCCTTGGTGCGATAAAAAAATATTCAGTATGGGCATCCCGCTGCTGGGGATTTGTTACGGAATGCAGCTTATTGCCAATCATTTTAAAGGCAAGGTGGGAAAGTCTTCCAAACGGGAGTACGGCAGGACTGAACTATTTATTGATAATTCCCAGGATCTTTTTTTTGGACTAGGGAAAAAGATAATTACATGGATGTCACATGAGGACAAGGTAAACAAAATACCTAAGGGGTTCACCTCTCTTGCGCATACAAAAAATTCTCCCTATGCCGGATTTAAAAACGATGAATTAAGAATATACGCAGTTCAGTTTCATCCGGAGGTGGTACATACCCCTAGGGGAAAGGAAATCTTAAAGAACTTTTTATTTAAAATCTGTAATTGCTCCGGAAACTGGACAATGAAATCTTTCATCCAGGAGTCTGTAAAACAGATCCAAAATCAGGTCGGCGACAATTCCGTAGTTTTAGGCCTAAGCGGGGGAGTTGACTCATCAGTGGCAGCATTGCTTTTACATAAGGCACTGGGCAAACATCTTCATTGTATTTTCGTTAATAACGGATTGCTTCGTTATAAGGAAATTGAACAAGTACGCGCCACTTTCGGAAAACACTATAAAATGAATTTTCATTATGTAAATGCTGAAAAACTTTTTCTTGAAAAATTAAATGGCGTAACTAACCCTGAAAGAAAAAGAAAAATAATCGGCCGCCTGTTTATTCGCGTATTTGAGAGTGAAGCAAAAAAATTAAAGAATATTAAATTCTTAGCGCAAGGAACTTTATATCCTGACGTTATCGAAAGTGAATCTGTATTTGGCGGACCAACGGCATTAATAAAAAGTCATCATAATGTCGGCGGACTGCCTAAAAACATGAACTTAAAACTCGTAGAACCTTTGCGTTTTTTATTCAAGGATGAGGTAAGGCTTCTTGGCGCTGTACTGGGATTACCTCATGAGATGATTTACAGGCACCCTTTTCCCGGACCGGGACTGGCAATACGCATCCTGGGCTGTATAACCAAACAACGGCTTGAAATCCTCCGCCAGGCTGACTTCAGATTCATTGAAGAAATAAAAGCAGCGGGAATATACAATGATATCTGGCAGGCCCTTTCGGTTTTACTTCCTGTTAAAAGCGTGGGAGTAATGGGGGACGAACGAACCTATGAAAATACAATTGCTCTGCGCGCAGTAACCAGTGTTGATGGAATGACCGCTGACTGGGCAAAGATTCCTCCTGATGTACTTGGAAGGGTTTCTAACCGGATCATTAATGAAGTAAAGGGTGTTAACCGGGTAGTATATGATATAAGCAGTAAACCTCCTGCTACTATAGAATGGGAATAGAATGAAGCATAGTGATTTTGTACATTTGCATGTGCATAGTCAATACAGTCTTTTGGACGGCGCATGTTTAATAAGTAAACTTGTTGACCATGCCCACAGTATGTATATGCCTGCGCTGGCCATATCTGACCATGGTAACATATTCGGCGCAATTGATTTTTATAACACAGCAATGAAAAAAGGGATTAAGCCTATCATAGGCTGTGAAACATATATTGCCAAAACCAGCCGCTTTAACCGGGGAGAAAACGGTTACAAGGAACCCCTCCATCACTTAACATTACTGGTAAAAGATGAAATTGGTTATAAAAACCTTATACGCCTTGTCTCTATTGCGTATAAAGAAGGATTTTATTACAAGCCGCGTATAGACAAAGAAGTTCTCGCTGTTTATTCAAAAGGTTTGCTCGCTATGAGCGGCTGTTTAAAAGGAGAAATCGCCACTTTAATATTAGCCGGTGATGAAAAAGGTGCTTATACTGCTGCTCAAAATTACCGTGATCTTTTTGAAAAAGAAAGCTTTTACCTTGAATTAATGGACCACGGAATCAAAGAACAAAAAACTGTGAACAAGGCCTTGGTTAAAATCGGCCAGGACCTTGGGATAGGAGTAGTAGCCACAAATGACGTACACTATTTAAAAAAGGAAATGGCGCAGGCGCATGAAATCCTTCTTTGTCTGCAGACCCAAACAAATCTTTCTGATAAAAACCGCATAAAAATGAGCACAAACGAGTTTTATCTTAAAAGCCCTGAGGAAATGAAGAAATTATTTGCAAATGTTCCTGAGGCGATCTCCAACACACTTAAAATCACCGAGATGTGCAACCTGGAACTTGATTTCAGCAAAACCCATCTGCCGCACTATAATCTGCCTGCGGGAATCAGCGCCATTGATGTTCTTCAAGACATGTGCGAGAAGGAAATCAGCAATCGTTTTCCTAATAATGCACAGGCGGCTAAAGAAAGGCTGCAGATTGAATTATCCGTAATAAAAAACTCCGGTTTTGCCAGTTATTTTTTAATCGTTTCAGACTTTGTTCGTTTTGCAAAAGACAATAAAATCCCTGTCGGTCCTGGGAGAGGATCGGCAGCAGGAAGCATTGTGTCCTACTTGCTCGGCATAACAGAGATTGACCCTTTAAAATACGACCTTCTGTTTGAACGATTTCTTAATCCGGAACGTGTCAGTTTCCCGGATATTGATATCGATTTCTGTTATGAAAGACGGGATGAGGTAATAAAATACGTAAGCGAAAAATACGGCAAGGACAATGTAGCGCAAATCATCACATTCGGAACAATGGCGGCAAAAGGCGTTATCAGAGATGTGGCCAGGGTCATCGGTTTACCTTATGCTGAAGCGGACAAGATTGCCAAGCTGATTCCCCATGATCCAAACATCACATTAGCAAACGCCATAAACATTGAGCCTGAACTAAAGCAATTATATATATCAAACCCTAAGATCAAAGAACTTATTGATACTGCTTTTGTTCTTGAGGGATTAACCAGGCACGCTTCCACGCACGCAGCAGGGGTTGTAATAAGCGATAAACCTCTGTACGAACATATTCCTCTTTACCGCTCACAGGACGGACAAACCACAACTGGCTATACGATGAACGCTCTGGAGAAGATTGGTCTGCTTAAGATGGATTTTTTGGGTTTAAAAACACTTACTATTATTTCCGCAGCTCTTAAAATCATCAAACGCACAAAAGAAAAAGAGATTGACATTAACCGTATTGATATTGAAGATGAAAAAACTTTTGATTTATTTAAAAGAGCAAAAACACAAGGAATATTTCAGCTGGAAAGTTCCGGAATGAGAGATCTGCTGAAAAAGTTAAAACCGGACAAATTTGAAGATATAATAGCTTTATTAGCTCTTTACCGGCCGGGACCTCTGGGCAGCGGTATGGTCGATGATTTTATCAAGAGAAAAAAGTCGGTTGAAAAAGTCCAATATGATCATCCGTCTCTTGAGCCGGTACTAAAAGACACTTACGGGATTATTCTATATCAAGAGCAGGTAATGCGCATTAGTAATGTGCTTGCAGGTTTTTCTCTTGCTCAAGCTGATCTTTTGCGCAGGGCAATGGGAAAAAAAATTCCTGAGGTAATCGAAAACCTTAAAAAAACATTTGTTGACGGTGCTTTGCAAAAAGGAATTAGTAAGGCAATCGCGGAAAAGGTATTCGGGCTTATTGAATTTTTTGCCGGATACGGCTTTAATAAAAGCCATTCTGCAGCTTATGCGCTTATTTCTTATCAAACAGCTTATTTAAAAGCAAATTATCCTGTGGAGTTTATGGCGGCCTTACTATCCAGTGAAAAAGACAACACCGATAAAATAGCCAGATATATAACCGAATGCAAACACATGAAGATTAAAATTCTTCCGCCAGATATAAACGAAAGTTTCTCCCAGTTTACTGTTGTGGGTGAAAATGCCATTCGTTTTGGGCTATCGGCAATCAAAAATGTCGGTGAAGGCGCTGTTGAACTTATAATCGAGGCGAGAAAACAACAGGGGCATTTTAAATCACTTTTCAACTTCTGCAAAAGAGTAGACCCGAAAGCAACCAATAAGAAAATTATAGAAAGTTTAATAAAATGCGGCGCATTTAACAGTTTTTGCACCAACCGCGCTGCTCTTATGAGCGGCTCTGAAAAAATTATGAACATGGCCAGTGCTATGCAAAAGGATGTGCAGAGCGGTCAACTTCTGCTATTTGAACAGATCGGCCACAATCAAAGCGACCAAGATGACCTTGAGCCTCAAGAAGAATGGCCGATGCCCAAACTTCTTTCTTACGAAAAAGCAATGCTTGGATTCTATATTACGGCCCATCCGCTTGATCAGTATAAAAAAATCATAAAAAAATACGCGATATTGAATGTCTGTGATATTTACAAAAAATCTACTTCTGGCGAAGAGGTAATCGTTGCCGGGCTTTTGGAAAAAATTAAGATAACCATAACTAAACGCAAAGCGGAAAAAATGGCGATTTTAAGAGTTGAGGACACAGAAAGTTTTCTAGAAGCACTTGTTTTCCCGGAAATATTCAAACAAACTTTCCTCTATTTACAGCCCGATGCCGTGGTGATCATCAAAGGAAAGCTTGACTTTAAGGAAGATACGCCTAAAATAATAGCATCGGATGTTATTCCCATAGAACAGGCATCGCGTGTGCTTATAGAGAGTATCAGTCTTAATATTTCAAAGCTGGACAGGAATCAAGGTGCTTTTCATGAAATTAAAAATATAATTCTTTCCAACCCCGGAAAGGTACCTGTGCATCTAGCCATGCTTAATGATAGAGGCAAGAAAATTAAAATTCAGGCAGATGCAAGCGTTACCATAAACAGCTCTTTATTAACAGAGTTGGAAAAAATTCTTGGGAAGGACGATATTTCAATTAAAATTAGAAGGTAAAAAAAAAGGGGATCATTTATGGACACTTCATTGAATTTTTATGCTGAAATGCGGGCAAATACGCGAATTCGTTCCAGGATCAAAATCAAATATCAGATGCTCAACACGGATAACTCATTATCTGCTGCAAAGACCACAATAGCTAAAGATATCAGTACCGACGGGATGCATATAGAAATAGAGGCATCCGTACCGCTGGATACCAAAATAATGCTTGAATTCCGCCTGCCTAAGATTGATGAGGTCATAAAAGCAACCGGAAGAGTCGTTAGGGTTGAAGAGCTCAAAGACGGCATGTTTGGGATAGGCCTGATTTTTGAAGAGATACAAAGCGGGAACAAAGAAGAGATACTTTCACGCATAGAATCGATGGACATCGTACGTTTACTGCAGATAACCGCCCAAAGAAAGGCTTCTGACTTGCACCTTACCTATAACCGTCCGCCAATTCTGCGTTTATACGGCAGACTTGTGCCGATGGAAACAGACCCTCTAGGAACACTTGAACTAAAGGATATGATTTACAGCATTTTAAGTGATGAGCAAATCAGCCGGTTTGAAAAATTCAAAGAGCTTGATTTTGCATTTTCACCAAATCCTGACCTGCGTTTCAGGGTAAATGTTCATGTGCAGCGCGGCAATGTCGAGGCTACATTCCGGGTAATTATGCCTGATTTAAAAACCATACAGGAATTGGGTCTGCCTAGTGTAGTGGAAAAGCTTTCTCTGCTGAAAAAAGGTATTGTTATAATCGCAGGACCTACGGGAAGCGGAAAAACAACTACACTTGCGGCAATGGTCGACATTATTAACAGGCAAAGAGAAGCAGTAATAATCTGCCTTGAAGACCCTATAGAGTATATACACACTAATTTGAATTCAATAATAAAGCAGCGTGAAATCGGGACAGATACTCTGTCTTTTTCCGTGGCGTTAAAACGCACGCTCAGACAAGACCCAGACGTAATCCTGGTAGGGGAACTGCTTGATACGGAAACAGTAAGAACCGTTATTACTGCGGCTGAGACAGGCCACCTTGTTCTAACATCCCTGCACGCCCCTGATACTATACAGGCATTAGACCGTTTGATCAGTATTTTCCCTCCGCAGCAAAGACATCAGGCTTGTGTTCAACTCGCGAACTGTTTAAACGGAATAATAACGCAATTACTTATACCTAAAAAGGATAGGGAAACTCGTGTCGTTGCCACAGAGGTAATGATCGTGACCGATGCTGTTCGCAACCTGATCCGAGAAGGCCAGACCATGCAGATTCCCTCAATTATTCAGACCGGTGCTCGCTACCAAATGCATACAATGACGGAAAGTTTCAAAAGGCTTTTTAACAGCGGAATGATTGCCAAGGAAATCGCGATTGATTATTGCCCGGAACTGGCACAAATTTTAACTTGACAGAAAATAGACCTTGTGATATTATTTATCGGTAGTTGTTGTTAACAAGAAGGATAGGAAAATGATAGACAAAAATTTAGAAGCAAGAATAAAGCAGTTAACAGAGTTTGTTGATTTATGGAAGTCTTTTTATGGGTTGTACAAACGTGCTGGTGATCAACAGAATTTCACTGAAGATGAAGAAAAAAATTTTCTTGAACTTAAAAGCAGTTTAGCCAGAAAATATCAAGCTCTGATGGATTCTTTAGGAATTAAGCCGACTGCAGAAGATAGAACTTTTGATGTAATTTCGCAAGTTATGAGTTTAAGAAATATTAGCACGTTATCCCCGCTGCAGCTGGAAAAACTTGAAAATGACTGGCACAATTCTTATATCACTCTTAATAAGATCTTAGGATCACTTGAAAACAGAAAAAATAATCTTGCTAAAATTAACGTTTTTGCTCAAAGTTGCAAGCGGATTTTCAGAAATCCGTTCTTTGCATTGTTCTTAATTATGTTGTTAATTTCAATAATTTACTTTTTCGCTAAAAATTTCTTTTCATAATTCAGCATCTGTGCTGTGATTAAATCGAAACAGCATAGGAAAGGAGGATAGCCCGGAATGACAAAAAAAGATATTGTTCTTAAGATCGCCAATGAAACAAAGATGAAACAGCAGGATATTAAAAAAGTTGTACAAAAAGCACTTGACTGTATCATCGACAGCTTGGTAAACGGAAAAACAGTGGAACTGCGCAATTTTGGAATCTTCAAAGTTAAATCCAGACGAGGTAGAACTGGTCGTAATCCACGCACTGGAGAAATAGTTCCCGTACCTCCAAAAAGAGTTGTAGTTTTTAAACCTGGCTTGGAAATGAAAAAACTAGTAAAATAGTTGGGTTCAGATAAGATTCGATTCCAATGAATACAAAAACCCCAATCAAAGTGTATTGGGGTTTTTGTTTAAAAAATGGATTATTATGCAAATTAAAGCACTAAAAGGCGTCCAGGACATACTGCCTGCTGATATTGAGCAATGGAATTTTATCCATAAAAGGGCAGCCGAAATTTTCGAAAGATACGGATATAAACAGATTATTGTCCCGATCATTGAGGAAAGCGGTTTGTTTACAAGAAGTATCGGACAGCAGACTGACATTGTTGAAAAAGAAATGTACACTTTTCTGGACAGAGGGAACCGGTCTATAGCATTGCGTCCTGAAGCAACCGCTTCCATAGTAAGAGCTTATCTTGAGCACAATTATACCCAGGCAGGCTTGACCAAATTTTTTTACAGCGGGGCGATGTTCCGCGGTGAAAAACCCCAGGCAGGAAGAAATCGGCAGTTCTACCAAATAGGGGTAGAGGCAATGGGGACTTATAATCCTTTTCTTGATGCAGAAACGCTTGGACTGGCTTTAGAATATTTAAATGCAATCGGGATTAAAAACTTCAAAATTTTGGTCAATACAGTTGGAAGCAGTGAAGATAAGCAGGATTTTTCAAAAAAACTTAAGTTTTTTCTCAAAGATCAGAGAGGCTACTTATGCGATTACTGCAAAAGCAGATATGAACGTAACGTATTAAGGATACTTGATTGCAAGAACAAAGACTGCAGAAAAATTCTTAAGAATGCCCCAAGGATAATTGATTGTCTGAGTGAAAAATCCCTGAGAGATTTCACTATTTTCCAAAATGCCTTGGAATTACTTGGTGTTGAGTATACTTTTGACCCTTACCTTGTACGTGGACTGGATTATTACACAAAAACTGTTTTTGAAATAACGCATGACAAACTTGGAGCTCAAAATACAATTTTGGCTGGCGGCAGATATGATAATCTTGTTGAGCAGTTAGGCGGTCCTGCAACCGGTGCAATAGGTTTTGCCTGCGGAGTTGAACGATTGATTCTGGCCGAAAAAGCAGAGACATTCACTTTAAATTTCACAAAAAAGCAAAGTATTTATGCAATTGGGCTAGGTGAGAGTGCTTACAAGAAGATTTTTGAAATCGCACATAACTTAAGAAAAAATGCGATATCGGTTCACATTGACTTTGAGCTCAAATCATTAAAATCTCAAATGCGACAGGCCAATAAGCTAAATTCTTCTCATGTGCTGATATTGGGGGATGATGAACTAGAGAAGAACAGCATTATGATTAAGTATATGGACAAAGGTACTCAGGAATTGATAAAAATAGATTCTTTATTGGACGTCATAAAAAACGAAATAACTTAATAGTCAAATTTTATATTCTACTAGCAATGTATTTGTACTTGACAAACTGTAAACGGCTTCTTATAATATAGTTAGTTAAATAAAATAATGTTTTTAAAAACTATAAAAAAACTTTTAAACGTTGGGGGGAGAGTATGGATACTAAAACCATGTTTGAAGAGAAAAGGAAATTCTTAAGATCAAATATCCCAGGGTTAAAAGTAAGCTTTAAGCTGCTTGATCCCCGCACTTATTCCACTTACCACGAAAAGATACTTGAACCGGCATCTAACATCAGTCTCGGAGGTGTCGCTTTAAGGTCAAAAAGAGAACTTCCCGTTAAAACCCTTATAGGTCTTGATATAAAGATCAGTCCTGAGCATGAAAGCATCCGAACCTTCGGTAGGGTTGCCTGGATAAAGCGAAGCGACCCGCAGGGCAGGGACTTCGATTTAGGTATCAGCTTCTCCTGGTGGAACAATGATGCTGATAAAAAGTTAGTTTATAATGCAATACAAAACCAGGAAGCATGAATTTCGGAGTCCGTAAACGATGAAAATCTCATATCAGGAAGAATTATTCCAGAAGCTGGTAGATCATCCATCATGGAAAGGGGAAGTTGACTGTTTTGCGCAAATAATAGGCTGTTGCTCTTGGTTGATAATACCAGAGCTACATACTTTTCCTGGAAAAAATAAAAAAATTTACTCGACTATTGTCCCTTCCAAAGAATGCATTGACACCATAAATCATCTTTTATTAACAGCGCGAAAAACCCGGCGTGTACAAAGTATACGCGATAAGGACAACGAACTGTATTACTGCATTCCAATCGCCAGGGCAGAACAAACATATGGTTTTATTGGTCTGTGCAAGGTAAAAGCAGAAATTTCAAATGCTCTGCTGAAACTTTTTAATGCCTTTACCTGCACTACGGTTGAAAGTGTTCAAAAGGAACTGGAGATTTCAAGACTTTACGAAACGATCAGACCTAAAACAATTGCCTTGTCTACCGTTCATACCGTTGGCAGAATTATCAGCTCAACTCTTGAGCTCAATGAATTATTGCCTAGAATCGCCAGGTTGAGCTTGCAGGTTTTACGTGCTCAGCGTTGCTGCATAATGCTTGTAGATAAATATAAGCGTAATATCATTCCTCACGCTATTGTTGATATTGAAAACAAGAGTGCAAAACAACACCCCCTAAAAATGGGAGAGGGACTAGCCGGAAAAGTTGTCAAAACAGGCAATGCCCTGATCCAGCCTAAATTTATGTGCATTCCGCTTATCGCTGAAGAGAACATTATTGGTGCCATCAGCATTTCACAACGATTGGATGGAAATCCCTTCAGCTTGTTTGATAAAGAAATTCTTACCACTTTATCTGAGCAGGCTGTTATTGCCATTAAAAATGCTCAGCTTTACGATGAGCAGGAAAAACTCACGCTAAACAGTATTAAGGCTCTGGCTTCTATTTTAAGCTCAGGTATTGCTGATAATTACGGACGTTCTAACCTATTCATTAACCTGTCAATGTCCATTGGCATGGAATTAAAATTGCGTTCCGATCAGATGCGTATGCTTTACTATGCGGCAATTTTGCATAATGTCAGCCAGATGGGATTACCGGATAAAATTCTCAAAAAATCCACAAAACTAACCGGAAAAGACTACAGAATAATAAAGGAAAAACATCTTAGAGGCGCACAACTTATCAAACCTATCGGTGGAAGATTAAAAGCTGTTTTGCCAATCATTATTCACCATCATGAGCGTTATGATGGACACGGTTACCCCAGCGGACTGCGCGGTGAAGATATTCCTCTTGGAGCCAGAATTCTAGGTGTTGCCGATGCCTTCGAAGCTATGCTATCTAAACGGCCTTACAGAAGAAAAATGTCAATTTCACAGGCTGTAACGGAGATCGTAAAATTCAGCGGTGAGCAATTTGACCCGATTATTGTCGATGCTTTTATACGGGTGATCAAACGGTCAAAAAATAAAATATTTAAAAGCAAAAATGACGCCTGGATCTGGAAAAAATTATAAGTTCAAAATTTAATAGAAAAATTCTGCATTTTTTTAATGAAAACCCAGATTGTGTTGACACCTCCTGCGGAATAACTGTATGGACAGTCCTAAACAGCAGGGAATCAAAATTAGCTAATGGCTAATAGTATAAAAATAAAACTACGTCAATATCTATGAGCTATTGACTACCGACCATCAGCCATTAGCTGAATAGTCTGTGTCCTAATCATCTGCCACTCGAGGCTATTCCTAGACTAACAATATAACAATCCTAAACGCATAAAATGCTGGTTTTAAAGCATGCTCAATTTTGAATACATATAAATAGGGTTCTTTCTTGTTTGATGTGGCAAAAGAACCTGACACAGCCTTATTTGCAGGATAATACCTCGGAGTATTATCTTAAAAAAAAGTATTGAATTCTATTTTGACTCTGCTATAATATGAGCATAAACGGATTAATTAATATTGATACAGGAGGTATCTAATGAGTTATAAGAACAGGGAGGTTCAACCTGAACTTTTTTGCACGATTAAAAAGAAGCAAAATTGTTTAGATAAAAATATCTTTAAAGACCATTACAGATCTTCATTTTCAGTATCTTGTGATACTTTAATAGTAATTATTATTGCCCTGTTAATGGTTAATTTGAGTTCTTTTGCAATAGGCATAGAAAAGGGGAAAACACAGTCAAAAGCAGAAAATAAAAATATCCTTGATAAAAAACAAATAAAACTGATTGCTAAAGAAACCCCCAAAGAAGTAGAACCTGTTCCTGAAACCAGTAAGAAGTCTGAGGAAGTAATTACGATAAAAATTGCGGAAACAGAAACAGCTCCGGTTAAAGAAACAGCCCGTAAAGGATATATAATACAACTTGTTACCTACAGCAGCAATTCAAATGCAGATAAAGAGGCAGAAAAACTTAGAGCGCAAGGTTATAGCAGTTATGTTCTAAGATCGGGAGAGTATTTTGTTGTATACTCCGGCATGTATGAGTCTAAGACATCCGCAACAGAAAAGCTCCCGGGACTTAAAAAGCAATACAAAGATTGCTTTGTACGTTTTTTAAAAAACACATGAGTTAGAAAGGAGAGAAAGTAGAATGTCCATTCATCCAAGTTTAACCGCAACTAAAGGAAAAAAACAGCGAAGCGTACTTAAGCGATATGAGAGAATCGAAAAACTCAAAAAAGAAGGCAAATGGAAAGAAGATACGTCCAGTTTTGGTTTACCAAAAGTAAAAATTATAAAAATGAAGCTCAAAAAGGTAAAATCAGCTGAAGCAAAAACAGAAGAAGTCAAGGCTGCCGAAGAAGCAACTGCGAAAACTGCTTCCAAATAAACATACCTAAAATGATAAAAAATATAAAATTACTTTGTATCTGTTTATTCTTTTCCTGTTTGACTAACTATTCAGGAGGTTGGGGTTTTGCGCAAGAGAAGCTCTCGCCACCTTACAGCGCTATTATCACCGGGGATTCCGTAAGTCTGCGCAGCGGTCCTGGTTTAAATTTTGAAAAACTGCGGAAGATGGATAAGGACAGCACTGTTCTGGTAGTTGATTCAGATCATGCTGAATGGCTTAAAGTAAGCCTGCCCAGAAACTCGAATGCTTTTGTGCATAAGGACTTCATTTCAGTGGAAAACAGTGTATACGGGGTTATTACCGGCAAACGGGTTAATGTACGGGCAGGGGAGGGAACAAACTTTAATGTTATCGGCCAGCTTAACCCGGGAAACCGCGTAGAAATTATTCTCAAAGATAAAGACTGGTTTCAGATATATCCATATGAAAATTGTTTTGCCTGGGTTCACCGTGATTTTGTAAAGGAATCCGGTTCGGCAAAAATTTATATTGATATTGAAGCGAAGAAAAGAGAAGGTTTAAAACTTCTAATAGAGGCAGAAATTTTTGAACAAGAAAACAAAGCAGCTGCCATAAACAGCAGGGATCTTTCGCCGATAATTCAAAAATATAAAGTGATCATACGCGATTATGCGCAAAGCCCGGCAAATGAAAGAGCCAATGCACATATTGAACATTTATCACAAATTAAAATGCAAATTAAAAATCCGGAAAGCCAGACTAAAAATGGGCAGGAAACAGAAAATAACAAAAAAGCAATATCCATACAGCCGAACACTAAACCTGATGCAGAGGGTAAAATTGATGAGGCTGGAAAATTTTTTAACCGGCCTGGTACGCACCGGCTCATGAAAGACGGGAAAACTCAATATTTTCTAAAAAGTGAAACGGTTAACTTGAACGATTACACATACCACCAAGTACAAATCTGGGGAAAAATCATAAGCAGTAAAAAATCTGCAGCTCCTGTCATAGAAGTTAATTTTATTAAAAAACTGAACTAATAGATAGACATAATATGGATTCTGTTAATCCTTTAGCATTAAGCTTTATAAAAAATCTGCCTGCTTTATTCGTAGCTTTAGTTGTCCATGAATATGCTCACGGATTTGTGGCTCACAAACTGGGTGATAATACAGCTAAATTTATGGGCCGTTTAACCTTCAATCCTTTAGCGCACATTGATCCTTTCGGAACCATTATCCTGCCGCTGATGTTGATACTTACAAAATCTCCGGTGGTTTTCGGTTACGCAAAACCAGTTCCAGTTAATTTTTATAATCTCGCCAACCCGAAAAGAGATATGATTTGGGTCGGACTTGCCGGACCTCTGGCAAATTTCACCATAGCCGGTTTAACGTTCCTTATATTACTAAGCGGGGCTATCGGTCATTCAGGGGTATCTGGATTTATGGTAACGATAATTATTATTAACCTGGTGCTTGGCGTATTTAATCTAATTCCCATTCCACCTTTAGACGGTTCACGCATATTAATGGGACTCTTGCCCAGAAAACTAGCTGTATTGTATGCACGGATCACGCCCATGCATGGGATGATATTATTAATAATATTGCTTTCAATTTTAAGGAGAGTTTTTGATTAATCAAATAGAGATAAACCTTGCTGATCACAGTTATTCTATAATCATTGCTGATGATGATTTTGAGGCTTTGACAAGAAAATTAAAACAATTGAATTTAGGCAGTGATGCAATAATTATCACCAATGCCCGCATTCGCAGTATTTATGCGAAAAAACTCCAGCAGGCTTTAAAAACGATTAAAACTTCCGCACACTTTTTTAATGTGCCCGATTCAGAGAAAAGCAAATCTATATCAGAATATGTAAAAATAATAAGTAAAATATCCGCTATAGATACAAAAAAACGCCTTTTTTTAATTGCCTTAGGCGGGGGAGTGGTAGGGGATTTGACCGGTTTTATAGCAGCTACCTATAAAAGGGGGATTCCTTACATTCAGATCCCCACAACACTGCTCGCCCAAGTTGACTCGGCTATCGGTGGTAAAACCGCGCTTGATCTGCCATCAGGGAAAAACCTGATTGGCGCATTCTACCAGCCAAAACTTGTCTATTCAAACGTTAACTTGATCAAAAGTCTTCCGCCAAGGCAGTTACGCTGCGGACTGGCTGAGGTAGTTAAATATGGGATTATTGCTGATGAAAAACTCTTTAGATACATTGAAAAAAGTTACAAAGCAATACTGGGTTTAGATAATTCCTGCTTAGGCTATATCATCAAGGCCTGCAGCCTAATAAAAGCAAATATCGTGGAGAATGACGAAAAAGAAACTACAGGTCTGCGTACTATACTTAACTTCGGTCACACCATAGGGCATGCACTTGAAAATGCTGCCGGATACAGCAATTTGAATCATGGTGAAGCGATCAGTATCGGCATGGTATGTTCGGCTGAAATTGCGCATCTTTTGGGGATTTTGCCGCAGGAAGAACTACTACGCATAATTAGGCTTCTAAATATGCTACACCTGCCTCAAGAAGCTAAAAAAAGTGATCTTAAAGCGGTTCTGGGCGCCTTCTTTAGGGATAAAAAATTTATTAATGGACGTATCCGCATGGTTGTACCATCAAGGATCGGTCATGTTTTTGTTACGGAAAATATACCCTTTAATTTAATTAAAAAAGTCATACAAAAGAGAATAGCACGCAAATGAATATAGATTCAAATATTGATGTAAAGATTAGACAATTCAAAGAAGCTGATAAACCGCAGGTTATTAAGCTGATAACTTCAATACTTAAAAATGAATTTTCAATTTCCAATGAAACATATTCTGATTTTGACATAAATAACATAGAAGATGTTTATGGCGGAAAAAGAGATCTTTTCCTTGTAGCTGTGATAGGCAACAGCGTGGTCGGAACAATTGCCATAAAAGAAGACGACAAAAACTGCGCATTACTGCGTCGCGTTTTTGTTTCACCGGAATTCCGCGGTATCGGTTTGGGAAAAAAACTGATCGTCAGCGCAATAGAGTTTTGCGAAAAAAATAATTACAGTGTAATAAATTTCTGTTCCACAGACAAGATGCAGGCGGCAAATGAATTATGCAAAAAAAACGGCTTTAAAAGACGTGCCTGCATGACGCTGGGAGTTAATAAACTGCTGAAATTTACCCGCCGTCTCCGCAATAATAAAAGATAATAAGCGAAACGATCATGGAGAAAATTTGCGAAAAAGTATTATATCAGGGCCGTTGGCTGAGCATAAAGGAGCTGCATTATCTAAACAATGATAAAAAAAAGATATTATGGGAAAGCATTACGCGTAAAAACACATTTAAAATTCTGGTGGTTCTAGCCAAATTAAAACCATCAAACCGCTATATCCTCATAAAGCAATTCCGGCCGTCTATTAATAACACTGTTATCGGATTTCCCGCAGGTCTGGCCGAAACTGAGGACATACAAAAAGAAGCCTTAAAAGAATTAAAAGAGGAGACCGGCTTTTGGGGAAAAATCACCGCCATAAGTCCTGATTTAGCCTTTAATCCAGCTCTGAGTGATGAGATCGTCCAGGTAATCTCGGTCGAAGTTGATGAGTATGATCCTATCAACGCAAATCCCGTTCAAAGCCTGGAGCCTGATGAAGAAATAGATGTCGTGCTTGTTGAGGAAAAAAGCGTAAAAGATTTCCTAATAGCTGAACAAAAAAAAGGTGTGGCTATCGGAATAGCTTTATGGTATTTATTCGGCGTTAATTCATGATTTTTTACGGAAAAATCTAATGCGGTACTTTAAGACAAATTATAAAAAAAATATAAGCGGTAGGATGTCGCTATATTCTGTTCTTTCAATTATTACCGCAATTATGATTTGTGCGGCCGCATGGAACCTCCTGGACCTGGCTAAAAACATATACCGGAAGAACTTTAAAGGCTCAGGAAAAAAAACTTTCCAGGAGAAAACAGTTGTCAGCGAACCTTATCAGCAAAACTTTTTTTTACGAAAACTTTTTGTAGGATATTATTTAGCTAAGGCAACTTTTGAAAACACCAAAGATCAGGCAGCTTTAAAAGAAAATGAAATGAAGGCCGTCAAATTATTAAGAAAATACGCAAAAGCTCAGGAAATCTACAAAAAACATTATGGATATTATGCAGGCGATGCTTCAGAACTGATCATAGAGGAAAACGGCAAATATACTATAATAGATCCCCATATAAAGGTCCTGAATGCTTCATATACCAAAGAAAATCCTGCAAACGGCTACTTTTACGTAGAACTGATAAAAAAGGGCTCTGAAGGGCATGCCAGCAGCTTTTTGCTAAGCGCAGTACCGGCACAATACGGGATATCCGGATTAAATACTTTATGCGTTTTGTACATTAATAACCAGGTTAAGCTGCTTAAAAAGAATAACGGCGGTAACCCGGTATTTGATATTTCATCCATTGACAGCAGTTGGGAGACTCTATAACAGCAAGACTAAGGCATAAAGACTTTCACAAACAAACCAGCCAAAAGCATCAAAGACCTAAAACCCACAACATATTGATAGTACTGCGGGAACCGAGCATAATAAACGGGGACATAACATATATTATAGGAAGTTGCATATTTTATGGGATTGCTTCCCAAATACAGGCTTTTAATGGGTTTGGCCTACGTTTAAATTTCATGATTTATCCAGAAGTTATCCCCAGCCTTGTGCGGTGTAGCTGAAATTGAACACCCTGGTTTGTGCGGTGTTTGCGGGGTTTGACGTTTATATTTCGTGCGGAGTAATTGTATTTCAACATTATACCGGACTCTCTCCTGCTTAAGTTTTTGCTTATGCAAGGGGAGTTTTGCCAAGAGATTGTTTAAAGAAGCATTAGAAGCTTTACTGTAAGGAATAGATCAAAAGTGTGCTATTTGGTTTTTTGGGGGACAATATTTTAAGCATCATTCTCCCTGCTGCGTGTGACTTTGGATGGCTGATTCTATTTCTTTGAATAATCTTGAGGGGCGCGGAAAAGGTTTTTCAATTATCTTATATATTTTAAGTTCGCTCATTTCTTCCGCGCTTAGAACAAACTCAGTACCTGTACCAACCAGAAAAGTCGGGCTTTGAGCTCCATGTTTAGCCTTGACTTCTTTCATCATCTCATAGCCGGATTTTCCATCCATTTTAATATCTACTATGACCAGGTCATACTGTTCTTGATCTATTCTTTCAAGCGCCTTTTCCGCATTAGAAACAAAGGACGCGCTATAACCGCGATTTCTTAATAATCTGGCCAGAAGGAATGCAAAGAGTTTCTCATCATCAACTATCAGTATTTTCCCCAGCTTTTCTGCTAATATTTTATCACCATCTGCTGGCCATGCTTCTTCAAATTTATCTTCCATTTCAGGAGTTTTCATGTCTCATATCCTTATTATGCTTTCAAGAAAGCAAAAATAAATTTTACATTAAATCAGCTTGAATTATTTCGATTTCAGCCATTCATTGTTAAAACGCATACGGAACTCATCCAGAACATCTTCAAAGCGTTTAAACCCATGCTGTTTTAGCATGCCGGAAAAAGCAATACTTCCATCTGTACCGCGAATTGATTTCCAGAAATGTTCTATCATGCCCGCAGCATTTTGCGCTTGAAAAGCAGTTATAGTTCTGCGAACACCTGCTTCGATCTCCTCGTGTGCACTTGGACAACACATTATAGGATCAAAAATATTTTTTTTAAGAAAATCCATTATCTCTTCTTCTTTACTCATATTTTCACCCCTTCTTTAAATAAAAAAAAGCAAAACCCTTCAGAGGGATTTGCTTTTGCATTTTCATTACTTTGCTTGTACGCAAAGCACATATAGTTCATATTCATTGCGTTCACTTCCCTATCTTGCCTGAATTAATAGCTATAAGAACACACCCCTTCAAAATACGATTACATTTTCATTATAATTTAAATCTCAGCAAAAACCAATCGATTTTAATATTTCAGGATTGTATTTTTCTTTTCCCCGGCAAAACCGCTTCCGTTACTTTGGGCATATGGCCAAATAAGCTTTTGTATATTTGAGTATACCGGTCCTTGCCTCCGATAAACTCAAACACACCAGGCATAACCTTTTTTGCCTTCTCCGTCATTGCCCGGGCAATATTCTGGATGTCCCACTGAGCATGAGCGTCTTCTCTTAATCTTGATATATGATAAAGCTCGCGTGCATTTACCTTAATAAGAACACGTTTCCTGTGCGAGTTTGTAAGTATATAAGGCGCGGCTATAGGTATTTTATTATTTATCTGTTCATATATTTTATTGGTTTTACTAACTATTCCTTGAAAAAACGGTTCCATGCCTATTTCTTTTATAGCTGCCGGCATGGTATTACCCAGATTTGGATCATACCCCTGAGAAGTGATCGTGGACATGCGGTGTCTTTTTAGCTGGCCAAAGCAGGCCGATGAAAGTATAATATTATAGGTCAGGTCAATATATTCAAATTCACGCAGCACAGAATCATAAAACTGCATATTCTTCCAGGCACTCATAAAAATTTTCTTTCTTTCATCAGCAGATAATTTTTCAGCAGCTGCCTTGCATTGCGCATAAGAAAGGCTTGATGCGCTATGCAGCAGAGATGCCGCAACTATACTGTCCGCATTTTGGGTAAATTCAACAAGCTTTACTTCCTGACAATCCTTGGGAGCACTTCGATTTTCCTGTCCTAAAACAACATCCGCAACTTCTTTAAGCAGAGAAAAAGTATTCTTATCGAAATCGTTTGCTTCGTGAAATAATACTATAGAGGGAGCAACTTCCGCAATCTGCTCAAAAAGAGCTCTGCCCAGATCTCTCACCTCTATTAGAGGGTGCGAAGCAAATCTTCTTAGCAAAAGCTCAAAGTTCCTGGCATTAATTGTCTGGCCTACCTGCGATTCTGTGGCTAGTGATGTAATATATCTGGCATCTTCTTTGGCCCATCCCTCAAGAAGGTTATGATTTTTTTGATCTAATGCCAGTTCAGAATGTTTATTAAAAACATGCTCTTTGAGCTTTTGATACAGTTTAAAGTAAGCCTCATTCTGCTCAGTTATCATATCCACAAACATTTTCTCAAAATAAGTCCCTTTAATTTCCTTAGGAGTAACAAAATCCTTATCCAGCGTTATATATCTCTGGGACTTTTCCGTATAAGAACAAAGGCGGAATTTCTCAAGTTCCTCCATTACATAACGGGATATCCCGATAATATCCAGATTAAAAACCGCATGTTCAGCCACCGAATGATGGCCCATTTTAAATATAATTGTAGTATTTGATTTTCTTGATTTTTCCACTTCTTCTCTGGCGGATTTTCTTATTTCATCAATAGGCCGAAGATCACGGCTTATACGCGCATAAGCAGCTGATAACACCTCAGGCGTTAAGTCATTACGCTTTCCGGCCTTTTCCTGCATATCCTTTAACACCGCAGTATCCACGTTATAGCCCGCCAGAATCACCTTCATATTACACCTTTTCCTTTCAATTGTCCCTCTCCCCTACCCTAATCAGTATCATTTTGCAAAGGAGGCAATTACCTGTAAACATTCAAGTTATAATTATCTTACTGCTTTTATAAATAGAAGTCAATGGGATTTCTCCTCTACAGCAGGCTGTATTCACATAAACTTAATTCCGTATTTTTCCCGCCTTTGGCCAGACTTGTTGCGTATAAAATCAAAACCGGATCTCTCCTCTAAAAGGGAGATCCGGTTGATATTCAGAATCAAAGAAGTTTACTTATTTTTTCTTTGCTTTTGCTTTTTTCTTAACTACTTTTTTCTTAGCTGCTTTCTTTTTTGCCGCCATGATTCACCCCCTCTCGATTGAAAAATTATTTTAACGCTTGAAACAAAAAAAGACAACCCTATCCTAAGGTTGTCTAATAAAATTTATTTAGTTTTATATTTCGCATCCTTTGCATAATTCAATTTATCCTCTGATAATTATATTACTCTTTTAATTATCATTCGTCAACAAAAAAAATTGATTTTTGAAAAAAAATTCAAAATAAAAAAGTGATTGAGCCCATCCCCCTTAAACCCCTGCCCCATATTTCTTTTTTGCGGACAAAAGAAACGAAGCAAAGCCCCGACACACAGCATACGGGATAAATTCGACCATGTAACTTACCTCAATAATTCCGTAAGTTACGGTCTCATTTTAAAAGCCGCTCCAAGAAAATTATACTTTTTTCTAGTAATTTAATCTCATTGATTCACCTTCGATAAGCTCGGTCTCACCGCCGAAAAGTCAGTCTCCTCCACAAAACTTGGCGGACAGGCTGCATTAATGGAGCTCCGCCATCCTGGCTTCGTCTATTCGTTTAAATTACAGAAAAAAATAGCATAAATTTTAAAAGGAGAGATAAAAAACTTAGAAATGAAACGTTTGAGCTCAGTTACTGGGTTGAGCTCCATTTGCGCGCACCCACCAGTTAGCTGGATTTATTTGTTAGATTTTATTTTAATGGTTTTTATTTTTTTTGTCGATGAAAATCTTAACAAGGGAGACAAAGGGGTGAAGATAAAAAATAGTCGCTGTCCCTATTTTCCCTATTTTCTATAATTCTCATTTTTTTATTAATCCTTTTATTAGTAGCTAACATCTAAGATCACTGGGAGGAAGACGCGCTTGGCGCGGGTTCCGATCCAGTGGATTGAGTTGTTAGCAATTTTTTATATTTAGTATATTCTGAGCTTTGCCAAATATCGTGAAACTTTTCTATTAGTATTTCATTAAGTTTCAAACAAGCTTCATAGGAATAAAGGAAATAAGCAATATTCATTGGTAAGGTTTCTCCAGGGGCTACCCGTGAATGAGTTGAAGCCTTGTTTTTGTAGGTTAAATTTGCAATCCCACGGTCGTGAATAAAAATATCTCTTGTAGCTTTAACTTCAATATATTTATGATATGCAGGAATCTCTAGTATGTTAAAGCTAAAAATCTCTGATGCTGTTTCTGCAAAATCTCCAGGAGACTTATATGATAATTCATTAATAAAAGAAGATGTTGCAGTTAAATGGATATCCTCCAATGAAGAACACTCAAATATAGATGAAAATAAGATTGTTCTTTTCTTTCCAATTTTTTTAGGGTGCTCAAGCAGAATTTCGCGAATCAAATCAGCTAACATTATTTCTGTTGTCGTTACAAGCTGATAAATCCCATTTAATGGTAGTTGAAACTGAGCTAAATGTTGATAGTGTTTTATGTAATCATCTTTTTTATATGTCAGTTCCGACAATATTGTCTGCCCGTCAGGTCGCACCCCACATGGATATTTCATTTTAAATGTTATTTCTTTTGAATTTTTTATATTGGACGCTGTGAATTCAAAAGCATTATATGAAAGTTGAAGAAACTCTCCAAGCTTAAATATTGCATATTTGGAGGTATTAAGTATATTGTATAAACGATCTCCCAGAATAATTTTATCCATAATATTCTCCATTTTGCTTGCTAACATTTGAGCTCAGGCAGAGGAAACGCGCAGCGGTTCCGATTGCCTGAAGTGAATTGTTAGCATTTTATTTGTTTATTAGCTCATTGCCACAATGTGGGCAAAATTTTATTTTCCCAAATAACATATTGATTATTATTGTTTTTCCACAGTTTTTGCAAAATTTGGTAAATTTAATATTTAAGTATGATATCAGTATAAGCGAAGGGATTACCAGGATATGAACTTGCCATGGCATTCCCATAAGGGAAATAAAACCGGCAAATAAACATCCAGTAAGTATTATAAAGTATTTAAAATATTTAACTTTAAAGTTATAATTATTTTTTATAATAAACAAATAAAAAGATAATATTCCAAGAACAATCCAGGTTCCAATAAAAATAGGAACTATTATGTCAGGGCCTTTATACATTTTATTTTATCCTTATGCTAACATAGATATCACCTACTGGGTTGAACCCGATTGCGGGCACCCTCCAGTTAGGTGAATAGAGTTGTTATATGTTTTTATATTTAATAATCCCATACGCCGTCATTATCTAAATCTTTATCCACTCCACCTTTATCAGCATCCCAAACCCCATCATTATCAATATCGCGATCTACCCCTCCTAGATTTGAATCCCATGTTCCGTCATTGTCCCAATCTCGGTCTACACCACCTTTATCGTGATCCCATGTTCCATCATTGTCAGTATCGCGATCTACTCCTCCTAAATTTGAATCCCATACTCCATCGTTATCTAAATCTCTATCGGTTCCACCCTTATCATAGTCCCAGATACCATCATTATCAGCATCTCTATCAACACCCCATTGAGAGAAGCAAATACCAGGAAGAAGTAAAAACAACATTATGGTTACAAAAACAATATTTTTTTTCATGATTCTTCCTCATTTATACGTGTCTATAAAATTTTTTGCGTCTTCAATATTTTCAAAAGGAAATTTTGGAACAATATTACCTTCCTTGCAAATTAATACACAATATCTATTGCTGGCATAAGAGATAATAATAAATTCGATATTATTTTTAAATATTCTTTTTTTCATTTTTATCCTCCATATAACGCGGAGCTCAGCTACTGGGTTGAGCTTCTCTGAGAGCGCCTACCAGTTAGCTGTAGCGATTTGTTATCTGGACTTTATTTTAAAATCACCTTCGATATAGCGATGGATTAGTCCCGAAATGAGTGTCTGGTAAGGGATTCCCATTTCCATGGCTCTTTTCTGTATCCCTATAAAATCGTGATCATAAAGTCTTATAGTAATGCTTCGATTCTTTTTGAATGTATTATCAGCGGCTGTTTTTATTGCTTCTATTTCTTCTGCTGAGGGAGAAGATAACTTCATTTTTCCGCTTTCTAAAGCATCTAGGATATATTTTTCTTCTTTATTATGTCGCATTGTTAGCCTCCTGTTCGTCTTTGTACATTTTTGTTGCTTTTCTGCTGGGAATAATTGTTTTTAAAAAAATATATTCTTTTTCAATAATATGGGGTACTGCATAAATATAATCATTAATAATCACAAAATAAATTTTTTGTTCCGGGTAATTTGATTTATCAGGGTGATCTGCAATTTTCCAAAGATCTCCCTGGGATAAGTGAAATATTATCTCTTCAAAAGATATATTTCGCTCTTTTTTTAGATTTTCGTTTTTTTCGGGATTCCACTCATATCTCATAGTTCAATTGTACATCATTTGTACATACATGTCAAGAGTGTGTTAATAGGTTTAATTATTGATTTTACAGATAACACCGACATCACCTGCCGGTGCACGCGCCGTTTTCGGCGCGGGTAACGGTCAGGTGCATGAATTTGTTATACTCTTTTATTTATTTGGTTTTATAATAACGATATTTTTTGCGCCTTGTTGTTTTAAGGCTTTTTCCCAACGAGATATCATAACATCTATTAACAACGGACTAATGTCCATAAATTTTAATACAGTTGGAAAGCCATTAACATCGGTAAAATAAATATACGGTTCTGGAATAGATTTTCTATTGAATACCGAGTTAAAAAGTTGATCGTTTTCCGGGCCGGTTAAACATTCAGCTTCTGCAAAACGCCAATTGTTATTCAAATCAATACTATTTAATTCTACAACTTTTAGACAGGTATCCTTATCTGGACACTTAACTATGCGTGCTAAGTAATTATTGTTTTTTGATTTGTGGGCAATCATGGCATAGTAATCTTGAGCATAGCTAAGCGGTGTATATAGAAAAATAATTAGAAATACGACAAGAAGTTTTTTCATTAATTCCTCCTTATTTTTTATTTGTTATAAATTCTTCTTCAATTACTGAAAACCTCCCAATTAAATAAGCTGTTATAAGCAGAAATGCAACTCTTGGGATTTCAATACCTTTTTCTTTTTTAAATTTAGATATGAACTTAAATTCTTTTATTTTTTTCGAAATCTTTTCAGATGAAAATTTTAATCCATGTGTTCCATGAGCAAATTTATTTCTTATATTTCTAAGTAAATGCAGGTCGTGGTGAACTATTTCATCGATAATTTTTAATCTGTATAGAATTTCAATTCGGGCTGCAAAATTGCCTAATGGTGCTGTTGACGAAAACAATGAGATGCCATTTTTGTTCTTTTTGCGAAGATTTTCTCTTAAAAACTTTATTAGAGCATTATCTATCTCTGCTCCAATTATTATAGCAACTGCTCTGTCGCTTTCAGTTTTCAGCTCATCTTGGATTTTACTAAAATATTCTGAGTTTAAAATTATTTTTTTATTGGGCATAACAATAAATATACGACTACTCGTTTTTTCTGTATTTTTGTCACCTGACCAATATTTCCAACTCTATTCTTTCCTCTGAGCAGGTCGTAATATCTATTTATTATCATGTAATACGACTGTGCTTAAATACTGGTTTTTA
>JAZDHG010000035.1:0-2308 GCA_043806135.1 Candidatus Omnitrophota bacterium | reverse complement strand
GTTGTTGACGCACGTATTATTAAGTAGTAAAATCTCTAAAGCGCTCAGGGATGAGACAGTTGTCAAAAAGCCCTGAGCGTTTTTTTATTAAATTGAACCTGGCTGAAAACAGTGAATTTAAGCCAATTTAAAAGCAGTATGATATAGTGTATAGTTCACCATGATTTTTTTTAACTCGTGTGTCTAAAAAAATAAACAGTGTTCAAACAGTGTAGTTTTATATGAAATTCCTAATTAAGTAGCGAGGAGCGAGTAGCCCTTCGACTTTGCTCAGGGTCCCGTGTGAAATCGAGGGAAAAGGTAGCGAGAAAAACCCGAAGACCGAAGGATGAGCGCTGCGCTAGGACGAAGGACGCAGGTTTAAGTAAGAAGTAAAAAGGTAAAAGTAAAAAGAAAATAATTACAAAAGCTTGAGAGTTAGTTGTTATTAACAGTTTGAGAAAAATCGGATAAGTTCTGTGAAAAATAGTGTTTTTAGCGAACAAAGAGAGCGTTCGTCCATCATCCTAAAGAGCGGAGCGAATGGTCATCTCTCGGACTTCGGTCGTAATTTGTAAAAGAGGATGCATGGAGAAAAGCAAAATTTCGCAGTGGGCTTTGATAAATAAATCATGGGTGGGAGCTTTTGATGTCATTTTCGGGGCAAATAAGATAGCAATTCCTTTTGTTGTTATTGCTCTGCTGGAGCTGATCGGAATAGCTGCTTTATTTATAGCAATACAGCCGCCAGCGGTCAAATATATTACCCCTATAGTACTGCGGTTCTGGGGCGAGCAGTTCTTGCATTATCCGTTCAATCTCCTGCTTCTATCAGGACTGTTTAGCCATTTACAGGTTGTTTTGGCTGTTGTGCTGGGCACGCTGTGTTCAGGCCTTACTATCAGCAATGTCTTCCAATACACTCAGACAAAGCAGTTCTCTTGTAAAACATCATTCAAAAAGGCATTGATTAAATATGTCAGCCTCATAATAATCACTATATTAGTGTTTTTCCTGGTTAAATTCAGCTATTCCATTGAAAAGAAGGTGCTGATCAAGATAATGATGAAAGGGCAGAGCTTTCTCGGATTAAGAAGGGAAGACTGGTCTATGCTGTTTATGGTATTCGGGTTGATTGCTGCAGGTTTTATCCAAAGTTTGTTTGCTTTTACGCATGCGGCAATTATGATTGATAATAAAAACTTTATAACAGCTATATTCAGAAATATTACATTTGTAATTAAAAACTTATTTGTTGTATGTATTCTGGTAATTGTTCCTTTGGTTGTTTATATACCTGTAACCTTATTAAAGGGGAACTTATTTGAGCTTATGAAACGAACGACTCCGGAAATTGTATTTGCTGTTTTGGGCTTAGGAGTGTTTGTTTCTTTCTTTATTAATGTTCTTGTTACAATTTCTACTACAAATGCGTATATTTTAATAAAGGGGCAAGATGATGACTAAAAATATACCAGTTTGCAGAAAATATCAGATTTCCAGAGCATCAACCGGTATATTAAAGGTTGTCACTTATTTTTCTATAGCATTACTTATATCAGCTCTTCCCGGATGCAGTGAACAGTATAGAATGGAGCGCATGGCATGGAATGCGGAGAGAACTGCAGAGCCGATATTTACTAACCAAGGTATGGTTTCAACCTTTGAATTTGATAATGCTGTATCAAAATTCGAAAAGATAATAGAAAAATCACCTGATTCTCAATATGCTTTAAATGCAAAGCTTCGAATCGCGGATCTTTATTCAGCGCAGAAATCATATGATAAAGCCAGAGCAGTATATGATAAAATCATAACGTCTAACGAAAAAAATCCGGAGTTAGTAGCACTTTCCTTGTTCAAAAATGGTCAGACATATGAGCTTGAGGGCAACTGGGCCATGGCGCTTAAAACATTTAATATTATTTTGGCTGATTATGATAAAACCAGCCAGAGCCTAGAGGTTCCTTTATATATTGCGCGTTATTATGTAAAAAATAATAAGAAAGCAGCAGCACAGCAGGCATATGCGGCGGCAATTAATTTTTACCAGAACATTGCTGATACATACAAAAACACAAAAGCAGCTCTTCTTGCTGAAAACCTGATCGTGCGTACCTATATGGAACAGGAAGACTGGAATTCTGCTGTTGCATTCATAAGTAAGCTGGATAAGAAATATAAACTTGGTCCGGATACTTTAATGGTCTTGGCTAAAATTTATAAGAATAAACTGGATAATGTAAAGCTGGCAAGAGCCACATATGAGCGAATCCTTAAAGATTTTCCAGACAAAGAAAAAATTGTAGAGCTAGTTAAACAAGAAATG
>JAZDHG010000034.1:0-70770 GCA_043806135.1 Candidatus Omnitrophota bacterium | reverse complement strand
GCCACTCCTTTTTGAGAGTTGAAAAAAGAATGACCATAGTATAAAATGGATTTCAAATCGATGACACTATTTTTTTGTTGTAACATATTGTTAATCTCGATGTTATGTAAAAAAGCTTGCTCAACAGTTGGACAGTAGTGACAAATTATGAATTATGAGTGAACAGCGGAAAATAGCGTGTATTATTGTAACTTGGTGTTGACAAAATTAAGGTAGCTCAGGATATAAAAACTCTTTTCCCTCATTCTCGTCCTGCCTCAGGCAGGGCTGCGAGGAAAACAATGGTTTTTTGACATCCTTGTCAAAACCAATGTTTAAATCCGGGAAAAAAGTTTCCATATCCTTGAAGTGTTAACTTTAGATCACAATAGTACAAATAGCGATTAAGAAAAGTCTGGATTCTATTTTTTATCCCGCATGCTTTAAAAACCCCAGCTTTTAAGCTGGGGATGAAAGCAACTCTGCGGGATTCCGCTCAGAAACCCCGTGCTTTCCCCGTGGGATGTAAAGCATTCCCGGGACTAAGTCCTCGAAATTTCTGCGAAATTTCAGAGGGAGCCCGGGTGAGCTTCATAATCGGTTCGGAGCTGATATGAGTTTTAAAGTAAGAAAAAACAAAGGATTCACTTTAGTAGAAATACTTATGACAATGATTATTTTGAGTGCATCATTAATGGGAATATTCATGCTTTTTTCCAAAGGTACGATGTTTATTGCCGAGGTGCAAGCCAATAATCTGGTTATTAATATGCTTGAAGAGCAGATGGAATTAATCCGTCAAACTCAATTCAGTACAATTATTACTACTCCATCATCAACGTTCATATCTGCAGGATTTACCCAGCTTAGCAATCCGCAAGGGCAGATACTTGTTGATTCTCCTCCTGAACCTGTTTTCCCGATTAGCAGAATCGTTCGGGTTACGGTTACAATTACCTGGGATTCTCCTGCAGGGCAGTCTCTGACCAGAAGCTTGGTTACTTATATAACGGATGAAGGGATCAGCTCTTAAAAAAAAATCATGAAAAGACAAAAAGGGTTTACCCCGTTAGAAAAAACACAGAAAAGAAGTGGAGATAAAAGTTAAGAAAGGGCAATTTGCATGAAAACAATGTTTATGCAAAACATAATAGATTGGGTTTCAAAAAAGGAATTTTTTAAGAAAGCAAAAAAGCGTAATTTTCTAACGGGGTTTACCTTAGTTGAAGTGCTCGTCTCAACAGCAATATTTGTGGGAATATCCACGGTTATTATTGGCGCATATATTGGCTGTCAGCGAAGTTTTATAACAGGCACGGTATTACTGGATTTGCATGGGCAAACACGACAAAGCCTGGATTGGGCCAGAAAAGATATTGAATGGGCGATTGTTATTGAAAATTCTCGATCAATCAGCGGCAAGACGTACACAACCGGTGATAATGTGCTTGTTTTAAGAATCCCTTCTATTAATAACCTCATGAATTTAACCGGAAGTGTTGATTATGTGGTTTATCATTTAAATGACGATGACCCGGCAATATTAGAAAGAGTCGTGGCCCCGGATGCTTCAAGCGCCAGGCCGGGAGGAATTTATATTATTGCGCGTAATGTTAGCGCCTTAAATTTCAGCTCAGGAGGTACAGGACTTGGCAGTGTGGGAATTTTAGCAGCGGTAAGAAATATAACAATAAGATTAACAACCGCAAAAACTGTTTTAGGAAGCCGTGTTCTGCAGTCAAATGCAGTTACGAGTATTCTGATGCGGAATTTTTAAGGGAAAGGCAGCATGTTATTTAATAAAAAAGGTAGCGCTTTATTATTATCGCTTATTCTGATTCTGGGCCTGGTTATTTTGGGTACAAGTTATGTGGCATCAGTGCATTCAAATGCGCAAATTTCCATAAGAACCTACGCGGAAGTTGAAGCAATGCATATTGCTGAAGCCGGCGCGGAACTTGGGCTCTTGGAAGTAAATCATGGCGGAAGGGAATTCCTTGCAACAGAGGGCTGGACAACAGTAACAGGCGTAAAATGGACAAGAACAGGAAATATTGGTATCCCTGGCGGAGATACAATTGGTGAATTCATTGTAACTGTGATTAATTTAGTCACTGAGCCTAAATCTTATGAAGTTGAATCAATAGGTTACTTTCCAAACCAGGCCAACCAGATGGCTTCGAAAACAGTTAAGGTTATTGCTGTTGAGGAGAAGCTTTTTAAAGACGCGATCATGGGTTATAGCGGCATTAATATCGGAAGCAATGCTTTAGTTGACAGCTATGATTCCCGGATTGGATTTTATGGTGTAGCGGGAAATATAGGCACAGATGCAGACTTTGTTACTAATTCAATAGCTGCTAAAACAATTAAAATCGGCAACAACAGTATTGTTACTGGAGATATTACTATTGGCTTAGGAGGAGACCCTGCGGATGTGATTTTACTGACAGGCTCCGGCGTATATAACGGAGCCGTGAAATGGTTAAATAAGGATAAACCCCTGCTGTCAATACCTGATCAGACCGGAGTATATGCACCTAACCGGGGGGCGCTTACTGTGTCAAACGGTACGACGTTTACAATAAACGATAATGAGGTAGAATATGATTCTATTAAGCTTGAAAAGGATGCTATACTTGAAATTAATGCTAATGTTGATATTTATGTGATCGGGGAACTGAAGCTTGGTGTTAACAGCAAGATTTTAATAAATCCTGGAAATACTGCCAAATTATGGCTAAATGGAAATACTACTTTTGGAAATGGGGCAAAAATTGACAATACTACCTATGATCCTCTAAGGTTTAAGATTTATTGTACTGACAATGTAGCTTCATTTAATCTTAGTTCGCATGCCAGTGGATTTTATGGGAATATTTACGCGCCTAATGCTGATGTTCGAATTGGCCCGGACACTGTTTTTTATGGCAGTGTTGTCGGTAAAACAGTAGAATGTACTACAGGCTTGAAATATCATTATGATATTGCGTCAAGAGAAGATCCTGAAGCTTTAATCTTAGGTTATTTTGTAACTTCCTGGCGAGGGTATACCACTCCTTAAAAACTAAAACATTATAACCTGCTGTTTTTTTAAACTGCTTCTTATTTTAGAAACCTTATCATATCTGGATTATATTTCTTTTGCGGATTTTACAGCTGCTTCTTTATATCTACAACAGATTTAAATGCAAGAAGATAAGTTTTCTGGTTGCAAGTTATTGTATTTCATGATATACTTTTATAAAGAGATTAATAACTATATTTGTAAAATAGTGTCCGAAAAGACAAACCTTCCGAAAGGCAGGGGCTCCGGTTACGCTTATGGGGTTAATATCTCAAGGTAAGCTTGCCGGACCCGGCGGAGAATAAAAAACGAAGCCGGGGTAAAACTGCGGGTCTAAAGCGATTGCTATGACAGCCGGGTTGCCGAAGATATTAATGGCAATTCGGCTTATATTTTTATATTTAAAAAATTTAATTATTGGATATAAACAACATGATGTTCATAAAGTGTTTCAATAAGGATGGGTGCTTATCATGAAAATGTTCACTATTATTAATCTCATGATAGTTTTTCTGTTTACGCTTGGAGCTTACGGGATGCTTCATGGCGCTATTTTGCCGGAACAGATTGACCCGCAAACATCAGATACAAATGTAAATCAGGAAATTAGCGATGATCAAGTTAACAGAAAACCAGTGACTACAGAGTATATAAATACGGGAGGAAGTAGTAATACTCAGCAAAGCGCTTCAACCGTTGAAGATGTAAAAGGTTTAATAACCGGATTTGTGAGTGCAGGAACAGATTTAAGTAATATTGTAAGCACTCTAAAGAAATCAGGTTTTTCCAGCAATGATATTGCTTTGGGGCTTATTTCTCTGGGATATGGGGATGTTGCCTATAATTTGATTGCTGAGGTATTTTCCAAAGAAGAGGCCGCTAAAGTAGTGCCTGCCGCGTTAGTTAATAATCAAAAAGAGGTTATGGCTGATAACTCAGCACTTGAAAATGCTGGGGTAAGTTATGAAGACATGACAAAATCATTAATTGCAAAGGGATATTCATATACGGAAATTGTCACTGCGCTTAAAAAGTCCGGCGCATCGGCTCAGGAAGTTCTTTTGATCTTGCAGAATGCCGGTTATGAAGATAGGCAGATTGTAACAATGATGCTTGATGGCAACTATACTACAAGTGATATTGTTAAGGGAATGATTGCCCAAGGCATGAGCACTGACCAAATTTTTAAGTCATTTAAAAATGTAGACACTGGTATTGTGCGTAAGGCTGCTGAGGTGGTGGCAGCATTGGTTAAATCAGGAATTTCCACTGATGATGTTATCTCTGCTGCAAAGGGAGCAGGGATTTCCATTAAAAATATAGTGGCTGGACTAAGTGCCGGCGGTTTGAGTATTGAAGAAGTGTTCTCTGTTATGGAAGAACAGGGGGTCAGTGAAAGCAAAGTTGTAGGATACCTTCTTGATGGAGGCACTAACACTAACGATCTGGTAAATGCAATGATCGCTATGGGAAAAAGTGCTGAGGAAATTTTTAATGCTTTTAAAACTGAAGGAAATTCCAAGGGAGAGCTGCTTTGCGTGGCTTTGATCAACTCGAAAAAATTTACCATAGAAGAGGTTGTCAGTGCAGCAAGTAAGGCCGGAATCAGCTGGGATAAAATATCTTTGGGCCTTAAAAATTCCGGTTCAACCATAAGTGAAATCATTGAAATTTTACAGTCAAACGGATTAACGGAAAAGAAAATAGTTGATGCTCTGCGTAAGAATACAAATTTCGGCGCTGGCAGCATGGTAATCGCCATGAACGAGTTGGGCTGGAGCATGGAGACAATTATTGCTTCTTTTGACGGAGCTAAGGATGATGCAGCAGTTGTTACAGGCTTGATAAAAGCCGGATATTCAGCAGAAGAGGTTATTACGGCAGTCAGAAAGGCGGGGACATCCTGGGAGAATATTACCAAGGGTTTAGTATCAACTGGTATGAGCTCAGAGGAGGTCTATACTATTCTATCTGAACAGGGGTTAAGCGACATTGAGGTAGTAGGAAAGATGCTTGATAGCGGCAGAGATGCCGGCGGTATTGTTGCCGGACTAATCAATCTGGGAATGGATATGAATTCTATATTTAAGGCATTCAAAAATAAAATTGTTGTTAATGTTAAAGTAGGAAAATCGGTGGTCAGTGCTTTAATGAAATCAGGCAAATATACCTTTGAAGAAATAGCTGCGGCTGCAAAAGAAGCAGGGATGAAGGTTAAAGATATTGCCAAGGGAATGGAATTTGGCAATGCTGATTTTGATAAAATAGTTCAATACCTTAAAGATAACGGCCTTAGTGATAAGGAAGTTGTAAGCGCAATGATGGATAAAGGCGGAGGGAATATCGGCAAAATGGTTCAGGGCATGGTTACCCTGGGATGGGATAGCGCCCGCATATTTGAAGCGTTTAAAGAAGAGTCTGTTACAACAACCAGCACAGATGGAGAAACGGAAACAGAAACGGTAACTGAATCCAATGTGGTTCGCCAGGGGGCTGCAGTTGTGGCTGCTTTGGTTAAAGCCGGAGTTTCCGTTGATGAAGTGGTTACTGCTGCGATAGAGGCAAAGATTGACTGGGACCCGATTACGCAAGGTTTGCAGCAGGGAGGTGTAAGCGCTGCTGATACTTTTACGGTTTTAACATCAAATGGATTAAGCAATTCAAAAATCGTTACTTCGATGCTTGCCGGCGGTTATAATGCAGGTGATATAGCAACTGCGATGTTGAATCAAGGCAGTGATATGAACCAGGTGATTGATGCGTTTACAAGTAAGGGGAAACCTAGTCATGCCGCAGAACTGGTTGATGCCTTTCTTAAAGCCGGGTTTGAAACTGATGCAGTTGTTTCCACTGTGCAAGAGGCTGGTGCAAGCTGGAAGGAAATTGCCAGCGGATTAAAAACAAATGGTTTTGAGTCGCTTGAAGTACTTACGATTTTAACTAACAATAATTTAAGTGACGATGAAATAGTAACGGCAATGCTGGACGGCTCCCATGGTGAAGTTGATAACCTAATGATCGGAATGCAATCACTGGGTTGGGATATGACCAGAATTATTAGCGCTTTTGAAGATGCTGGTGCGGGTAAGACAGATAAAGTTGTGAGTTTGTTAGTCTTATGGGGTAATTCGGCAGAAGATGTGGTCTTGGCTGCGGTTAATAGTTCAGTTTCTTGGAGCAGTATAACTAAGGGGCTTCAACAGGGCGGGCAGACTACTGAAAATACTTACAATCTTTTATCAAATAACGGTCTTGATAATAGAGCAATTGCTGCAGCCATGGTAGCTGCCGGATATGATCATGCTGAGCTGGTTGATGTGATGAAAAACCAGGGTATGAGTTTTGATGATATTATTTCTATTTTTACTAATGATAAAGGTAAACTGATTGTAGATATGTCTGTTTTTATAAATGCTTATAAGGCAGTGCCAGCTTAATTATATTTAAAAGACTTAAAGCCTATCTTTTTCTTCCTGAAAATATTCCTGAGGTTTGATGTTTTAAATCAGTGTAAAATTTTAGAAAAATTGCAGGTATCATTATCATAAAATGTTTATTATCAATGTGTTATAATTTTAAAAAAACTTTTAAAAAAATAAAGAAAACTTTAAAATTTCCTTGCAAAAATTCAACTTATCAGGTATACTTTAGAACCTTCTTTAAAAGGTGGCTCACAGTCAAATGAAATTTAACGGGAGAAGAGCAGTGAAAAGGGAAACTATTAAGCAAATAATATTTATCGTGAGTGTAATTATTCTCATACAAGTTCCATTAACTTGCCAGGCGAATATGCTCACAAATGGTCATTTCGAAGACGGGAACTTGTCTTCATGGGAAGTTACCTGGAACGAAAGCAATCTCAATCCGGTCTTATTACGGCTAACAAACAGAGGGTGATAAAATGAAAAAACGATCAAAACTTTTTATCAAGGCAGTTTTAATTAATTTATTAGTTTTATTAGCTTTTGCCAGCATGCTTGTTTTTTCAGTTATAGCATATTCAGCGACAACAAATATAGTTAACCGCGAACAGGATATTGCTCAAAACTATAGTATTGAGAAAGCAGAGTCTATAGCAAAAGAGCAGGAATCAATTTTTGAAAAAGGTACTGATCCTGAGTATATGCTTGAATCCGGTGATGTAATAGAGGTATCTGTATGGCGCAATGAAGATCTAAGCAGAACAATTACCATACGCCCTGACGGGAGAATATCTCTCCCTCTTGCTGGTGAAATAAAAGCCGGCGGACTGAGCCCGGAAAAATTAAGCAAAGTTATTGCAGCAAGGCTCCAGGACAAATATATTCTTGATCCCCAGGTAACGGTAATAGTCAATGAAATCGGAAGTAAAAAGATTCTTGTGCTTGGAGAGGTTAGAAATCCGGGAATGTATAATATTTCGGGGCGTCTGACAGCATTGGAAGCTATAGGCAAATCCGGAGGGTATGCCCAATATTCATACTTAGAAAACACGGTTATTATACGTAATCCATATGATAAAGTTCCGCATATATTCACGGCGGATTTAAAAAGCGTGCTTAAAGAAGGAAAAGTAAGAAATGATGTAATTCTTCAGCCGGGAGATATTGTTTATGTGCCGAAAACTTTTATAGGTAAAATGGATGACCTGTTCTCCTTTTTCGGAAGAACCATCAAACCCATTGCGGATACTTATTTAATCTATAAAATTGCTGAAGATTAATAATAAAAAGATAGGGTGATTATATGATGAAAAATTCAAATTTAATACAAAATGATATTGATTCAATCGATATCCTGAATGTTATTAGAAGAGGTAAACTGATTATTGCTAGCTCAATTATCATAACACTGGCGGCTGCTTTTTTTGCTACTAAAGTATTTGTGAAACCCATATATGAGGTAAGTACAAAAATATTGGTTAGGGAAGAGAAACTCAATCCTAAAGATGAGTTTCCCTCTTATGAGACCGGATGGCAATTTGCTAATTCACAAGCTGAAATTATAAAGAGCAGATCTGTTATAGACAAGGCACTGCAAAAAATAGATTTTTCGAAAGAGGAATTTAAAGGTTTGGATCCCAACTCATTAAATAAGAGTATGTTACAGAAAAAAATCAGTCTTACTCTATTAGAAGGCACAAATGTTTTAGAGCTTCAGGTACAGCAGCCGAACCCTTTGTTTGCCTCAATGTTAGCAAATGCGATAGCAGAAACCTATATTGAAAACAGAGTAAAATTAAAAAGTGAAACTGTCGAGCGAATTATTTCCGCCTTGGAAAAAGAGATCGAAACGGCAAAAAAGGATTTTAACGCTGTTGAGGAGGAGTTGAATGAAATAGCTAGTCAAGATAATATGATTATGCTCTTTGGGTCGGATATAGTTTTGAGTCTGCAAAAATATGCTGATTTAGACATGCATGTAGCTGCTGTTAACGCTGATATAGAGATGTTAAATACTAAAATCGTTGAAATTAAAGGGCGGGTGGAGAAAAATGATTCTGAAAATTTAAACCTGAAATTTCTTACAGATAATGAACTTATAAACGACTTAAAATCACAAATCCGTTTAGCTGATCTCAAGATGGATGTTTTAATGGGAGAATTTAATTTAAATCATCCGGATGTAATGGTTGCTCAGGCGGCGATTGCTAAATTAACAATCGATCTGGCTAAGGAAAGCGATAAGATTGTAAAGGCAGAGATAGAATCTTTAGTGATAGAAAAAAAATCTTTAATTGGAAAAAAAGAAGCATTGATTGAAAATCACGAAAAACAAACCAATAGGCTAAATAAAGCGCTTCAAACCCAGCCTAAATTAGCCCGGCTCAATCGTGATATTGAAATGAAAAGAGAAGTTTATGCTGATCTTAAGGCAAAGCTCCAAGAGTTAAAAATTTTAAAACAGAGAACCAATATGCTTCCTGATGCAGAAATAATAGAACTTGCCGATGTTCCGGATTCTCCGGTTAAACCAAATTTATTGACTAATCTTTTGTTGGGGGTACTTGTCGGGTTAACGATTGGGTTTGCCATGGCCCTTGTTTTTTCTGTTTCTTCTGTGCATGAAGTGCAATCCGAACATGATTTTGGGAAATTTGAAGAAAGGAGATCGTCACAGCGTTCAAAAACATCTAATAAAGTTACATGTACAGTTGTCGGACAAAAAAAGAAACATATATGCTGGAGTAAGGATGTCGGGCGTTCAGGAATGAAGATTGTCACAACCGAAAAATTACAGCCGAAAAATATTCTTGAATTTGAAATACATCGTGATAAAATGAAGCCTATTGTGGGTAACGGGGTAGTAGTTTGGACATCTCCTGTCGCAGTAAATGACGGTAACCCTGGATACGCTGCAGGGGTTAAGTTTTATGATCTGGAGTTGGATATTAATAAAGAAATGGCCTAATAAATTTAAATTACAAAATTAAGGAAAGAAAATAATGTTTATTAATCATACTTTAAATCTAGCAAATAGACAATCATATTTGAACGAAGCTGCGGAGATATGTTCTTTAATCTTCTCTTATGCTTTTATAAAAAGGGTAATGGATATAGCGGGATCGTTATTGTTATTGATACTAAGTTCCCCTTTAATGTTGTTCGTGGCAATAATGGTTAAGTTAAGCTCTCCGGGCCCGGTTATTTATAAGCAAGAAAGATGCACAAAGGGCGGGAGAGTATTCTGGTTGTATAAATTCCGTTCAATGCCGGATAAGGTGGAAAACGACAAAGGCCCTGAGTGGGGAAAGACCGATGATCCCAGAAGCACTAGATTCGGACGGTTATTGAGAATCCTGCTTATTGACGAGCTTCCCCAGTTGGTGAATGTGCTGCGGGGAGATATGAGTTTAGTAGGCCCCAGACCGGAAAGACCATATTTTATTGAGCGGTTTAAGAAGACAATTAAGAATTATGATTTGCGTCATACTGTTAAAGCAGGGCTTACCGGATGGGCACAGGTTAATGGGTATCGCGCTAATACATCAATTATTAAAAGAGTAGAACACGACCTCTTTTATATTCAAAACAGATCAATGTTATTTGATTTAAAAATAGTTTTAATGACCCCATTCTCTATCCAAATCGCTAGAGCCAATACTAAGAAAAAAGCATTGTATATTAGCGATAAGAGAGAAAATGCCCCCTCATATAAATCGGTTTTCAGCCCCTATCTTTACTTTCTGCAGCAGCTCACTTATTTTAAAAATATGTTCCTTGGAAAAATAAAGTCTTTTTAATAAAGCATAAGAAAAAAGCTTATTGATTCCGTGAAGTTATTTGTCTTAAGTACATAACCGATATTGATGTTGATTTAATCGTATGTTATAATAATAAAAAGAGTTATGCTGAATTATTAAGGTCGGAACTGTTTTGTGGGCTTAAAGAACATATAAGCGCGGGAATGGTATGTATTATGGCTAAAGAAAATCTAGATGTTCTACTTATTGACCCTCCTTGGTATCGATTTTTTGGCCAGCAAAAATCTACTCGTCCTATAGGATTATGCAGCCTTGCTGCTGTCCTTGAAAAAAATGGTATCCAGTCTCGCGTATATAACGCGGATTTGCAAAGAGGTGCCTATCCTGTCGATGCTTTTTCCACAACAAAAAATTATGCCAAGTATTTAGAGACGGTGTCCAGTATAGATGCGCCGATTTGGAAGGAAGCAGAAGCAGTAATCAGGGAATATAACCCCAAAATTGTTGGGATTACGGTTCTAACACCAAAATACCAGGCCTCTCTAACCCTAGGTAAACTTGTAAAAAGGATCAATCCGGAAATTAAGGTTGTAGTTGGCGGACTTCATCCCACGCTCTTGCCTGAGGAAACTATTAATAATGATTGTTTTGATTTTTTAGTGTTTGGAGAAGGAGAGTATAGTTTTTTAGACCTCACCCGGGCAATTCTTGAAGGAAAAATGGATTTGACGCAGATCAGGGGCATTGTACATAAGGTAAATGGCAAGATAGTTAGAAATGCTCCCAGAGAGTTGGTCACTGATTTAGATGAGCTTCCTCATCCGGTGAATTATCTTATTATAAATAAGGAGAAAATGCTTCCTGATGACTTCAGCCGTATTTTTGCAAGCCGCGGCTGTCCCTATAATTGTATTTTTTGCGCTTCAAATGCTATATGGTCAAAGAAAGTCAGGTATAGATCCCCTGAAAATGTTATCAATGAGATTGAGCGCATTAATACCAGCTATAACCCGGCTTATTTTCATTTTGAAGATGATAGTTTTTCACTTAATATCTCTTATGTTAAACAGATATGTACTCTTTTATTATCCAAAAATATCAGGATAAACTGGGGATGCGAAACAAGAGTTGATTTATTAACAGATGATTTGTTAAAAATTATGAAAAAAGCAGGCTGTTCAAAAATTTTGCTTGGTGCGGAATCAGGCAGCGAACTTACTCTAAAAAAGATAAAAAAGAACATTACCTTGGACCAAATACGCAGGGCAGTGAAGATTTGCAAGAAAAATCGCATGGAAACGGCTATATTTTTCATGATTGGATTCCCATGGGAAGGTGAAGATGAGATAAAGCAGACAGTTGATTTTATGAAAGAACTGGATCCTCAATTTGCAGTTTACAGTATTTCCACGCCTTATCCCGCAACTGAGCTCTATGAGATGTATAAGCAGGATGGTCTTATCCCAAAAAACATAAATTGGAGCACTTTTTTTCATCAGAGTCCGGGTATGTTTTTAACGAATAAATTACCAAAAGATCGTTTGCAAGATATTATTGAAAGTACTGAAAAAGAATTTTTGCGGCACAACCGGAAAAAGCAAAGGCTGAAGATGCTTAATCCGTATAAGTTATTTCTTGAACTTAAAGAGCACTATAAGAGTCCAAGGGAATTATGGGTTCGGGTCAAATATGTTTTGAATTTTAAAGTCTAAAATGGAATATAGGTTTTTTAATATTGCATATCGGAGTTAAACTAATGAGTTTAAGAAAAAAAACTATTCAGGGCCTTGGCTGGTCTTTTGGAACTCGTATATTTAGGCAAATTAGTCAGTTTGTTATTCTCGCTATCCTTGCCCGCTTGTTAACACCGTATGATTTTGGTCTTATTGGAATGGTTACAGTCTATTTTGGATTTGCGTTAATGTTTGGAGAGTTAGGGGTAAGCGCAGCTTTAATCCAAAGAGAAAAAGTAAATGAGGAACATTATTCTTCCGCTTTTTGGCTGAATATATTTGCCGGTATAATTCTTGTCGTAATCTTCTGGTTAAGCGCTCCGCTTATAGCAAGTTTTTATGCAAAACCAATTTTGATTGATCTAATCAGAGTAATATCTATAAGCTGTTTTATATCCTCCTTCTCAATTGTCCAGTCAGCGAAGTTACAAAAGAAGATGGATTTTAGAGCGATCTCAATAGCCGAGAGCACCGCTGTGGTACTGGCCGGCATAATCGGGATTTATGCGGCTTTGCAGGGAATGGGGGTATGGAGCCTGGTTTTGCATTTTATGAGTTTTATTTTTGTTAAGACTTGTCTATTATGGATTTTCTCGTCATGGCGCCCTTCGTTTTTATTTTCAAAAGATGCTATTAAGGAAATTTTCAATTTTAGCGCGAATATAACAGGGTTTAATATTGTTGAGTATTTTGCCAGAAATGTAGATTATCTTCTGGTCGGTAAATTTCTTGGTGCGGGAGCATTAGGCTTTTATACCTTAGCTTACAAAATCATGTTATATCCTTTACAGAATGTTTCTCATGTCATTGAGGGAGTTATGTTCCCGGCTTTCTCAAAGATTCAGCATGATTTAGAGAAAGTGCGAAATAACTACTTGAAAATGGTAAAGGCGATTTCACTGGTTACTTTTCCTTTGATGCTGGGCTTGTTCGTAGTAGCTCCTGAATTTATTAGGGTAGTGTTTGGTTTTCAATGGGAGCCGGTTATCCCGGTGTTAAGAATTTTATGTTTTTGCGGCATGTTTCAATCTATAGAGACGACAGTGGGAAATATATTTAGGTCTCAAGGAAAAAGTGATACGCAGTTTAAGCTGCAGGCAGTGGGAACATTTATTGTTACCGGGTGTATTCTAATAGGGTTAAAATGGGGGATAAAGGGAGTTGCCTCTTTTTATGCACTATATACATTGGGCTGGGTCCCTTTCTCCCTTCATGTTTGTAATAAATTAATTAATTTAGACGATAAGATGTTAGTTCAAGCAATTTCACCTGCATTTCTAATATCAGGACTAATTGCAGGGGTACTTAGCCTTATTAAATATTTTATTATAACTACAGATCTAAATATTTTACTGTTGTCGAGCTTTGGCGGACTGAGTATTTATTTTATTTTGATGATAACTGCAAAGCAAATTTTAATAAGCAAAAATAAAGTGTCATTGAACATATAAAGCAAGAAAATAAAAAAACACTCTTTTTCAATTATTTTTAATCAGCTATAAAATTATTATATTGCTGTGAAAGTTTAGATTTAAATTTTACTGAGTAATTAGCGATAAACAGAAGGAGTCTTTATATAATGGATAACAAAATTTGGCAGAATCATTTGGGCGAGGAGCCGTATGCGTGCGGTCAGGAAAGCATTGATCTCCCTTATGAGGAAAAAGCAGCCCTTTCTGCCCGGGTCTTGGCTTTTGTGCCCAAAGAGGCGAAGGATGTGCTGGTGGTCGGCTGCGGGGACGGGACAGAGGTTAAATGGCTCAAAGAGCACGGATTTCATGTTTGGGGAATTACCCGCAATAAATTAGAAGTTGAAAATGCCAAAAAACGCTACACTCTTGATATTGATTATGGTGATATGCATGAATTGCCTTATGAAAAGGAAAAGTTTGACTGTATTGTTGCTAAAGATGTTTTTGAGCATGCTATCGCGCCGGCCATTGTATTGCGGGAATTTTACCGGACTCTTAAAAAAGACGGGGTAATAGTTTTAACTATGCCCTCAATGGAGTGGGCGAAAGAATTCTATCATCACAGCGTTTTGACACATAAACAGATGCGGATCATGTTTGAAAAGCATTGTTTTGATGTTCTTGCCGGCCCGGGCGGTAAGGCAAAAACCCCTTTAAAGAACCGGATCGTGATTCCTTTGGGATTAAAACAGGGACATATAGACGTTTTTATTGCCAGAAAATTACCGTTTAAGGAAGCAAATTTTAAAATTGATGTTCAGGATATTCAGCAAATTCCTTATCTGCGGTTTTTAAAAAGAATATACAAACATTGTCCTAAAACGATAGCGAAGTTTCTTAAAGGAATTTATGACATAGCTTTACTTCTTAAGGCTAAGTTTTATTAATACTATCCGGGATCATGATGCGATCATAAAATTAGGCGTACTCGTTAACTGGTAAAAATAAGAAAGACCACTATGATAAAACTGTTACTAAAAACCAAAACAAACAATATATCAATTCAATTATTTCGATATACTTTTGTGGGAGGGATTGCGTTTATATTCGATTTCGGCTCATTGTTTGTTTTGACGGAATATTTCAATATATATTACTTAGTATCTGCCGCGATAGCCTTTTTAATCGGGCTATCTGTCAATTATTATTTAAGCATAACCTGGGTTTTTGAAAAACACTTAATCAAATCAAGGCTGATGGAATGGATTATCTTCGCTTGTATCGGGATCGTTGGGATAGCTTTAAATGAATTATTCATGTGGATTTTTACCGAGCGTGGAAAGCTGCATTATTTGTATTCAAAATTCATAGCAACAGTCTTGGTATACTTTTGGAATTTTTTTATTAGAAAAATTACCTTATTCCGCTAAGGATAAAAAATGAATCAGAAAATTGCAGTAATTGTTGGTGCTGGCCCGGCTGGACTGACTGCGGCTTATGAACTTCTCCATAAGACAGATATTAAACCGGTTATTTTTGAGATATCCTCTGATATCGGCGGGATATCAAAGACAGTTAACTATAAAGGTAATCGCATCGATATCGGCGGTCATCGATTCTTCTCTAAATCAGACCGGGTTATGGATTGGTGGAGTAACATACTTTCATTGCAAGGCAGCCCATCTAGAGACGATATTATCCTTAATAGAAGTGTTGCTGTTTCCAAAAAAGAAAATGCTCCGGATCCTGAAAAAAATGATCTGGTTATGTTGATTCGAAGACGCATTTCACGCATATTCTTTAAGCGTTCCTTTTTTGATTATCCGATATCTTTAAAATGGAATACATTTAAGAATTTAGGGATGACAAAGATAATTCGCATTGGATTCAGTTATATTAAGTCCCAATTATTTCCTATCAAGAAAGAAAAATCGCTGGAGGATTTTTTCATCAATAGGTTCGGCAAACAGCTTTACCGGCTGTTTTTTGAAGATTATACGGAAAAAGTATGGGGTGTCCAGTGCAGTAAAATAAAGCCTGAGTGGGGCGCGCAGCGCGTTAAGGGATTATCTATCAGCAAAGCGATAATTCACGCGTTTAAAGGTTTTTTCAAAAAGGACACATCGATTGCTCAAAAGAAAACGGAAACATCATTGATTGAGCAGTTTTATTACCCGAAATTAGGACCGGGCCAGTTATGGGAAGAAGTCGCCCGGAAAATAATTGCAAAGGGTGGAGAGATTCACATGGAGAGTAAAGTTGTTGCGGTTAACATATCCGGAGGCTTAGTATCTGGGGTCGGAGTAAAAAGCAATGTAACAAATGATAAAAATGAATATAAATGCGATTTTTTGTTTTCAACCATGCCGGTTAAAGAGCTTATTGCGTCTATGAATCCGAGCGTCCCGGATCCGGTCCAAAAAGTTGCAAAAGGATTAATGTATCGGGATTTCATAACTATTGGACTTCTTTTGGAAAAGATGAAAATAAGAAATGAAACTAAAATTCCCACTGTTAATAATATTGTGCCGGATAACTGGATATATATTCAGGAAAAAGATGTAAAACTTGGTCGGCTGCAGATTTTTAACAACTGGAGCCCGTATATGGTAAAAGATCCTGATAAGGTTTGGATCGGGTTAGAATACTTTTGTAATGAAGGAGATGAGTTATGGAGCAAATCCAATGATGAGTTCGCAGAGTTTGCTATCAATGAATTAACTCAGATTGATATCATTGATAAAAATGATGTTTTGGATTCGACTGTTATCAGAATGCCGAAAACATATCCGGCATATTTCGGCAGTTATGACAGTTTTCATGTAATTAGGGATTTTACTGATAAGATAAATAATCTATTTTTGATTGGAAGAAATGGGATGCATAAATACAATAATGCGGATCATTCAATGCTTACAGCAATGACTGCAGTTGAAAATATTGTAAATGGCAATACATCTAAAGATAATATCTGGCAGGTCAATACAGAAGAGGAATATCATGAAGAAAAATAAAATAATTTCATGGGAAACTCTGCTTTTTATTCTTTATGCTCTGACCATGGGTTTTACTGTATTTCATCACGAGCCTTGGAGAGACGAGGCCCAAGCCTGGTTAATTGCCAGAGACCTGCCTTTTTTTTCTATCTTTAGCCAAATGGTTTACGAAGGAACGCCGGCTCTTTGGCATATGATTTTATTGCCTTTTGCTAAACTTGGCTTGCCATATGTATCGATGAATTTAATAAATTTAGTCATAATCTGTTTGGCCGCGGCAATTTTTGTGTATAAATCACCATTTTCAAATATAACAAAAACCCTGTTTATGTGTTCTTATTATATGGCTTGGGAGTACTCAATTATAGCAAGAAGCTATAGTCTGAGTGTTTTAATGTTATTCTTAATTGCTGCATTGTATGGGGCCCGGTTTAAAAAACCGATGATCTATGCTGGTTTGATTTTTTTGCTTTTCAATACTAATGTGCATAGCTGTTTTATCGCCATATCTTTATCCGCAGTTTTTTTATTTGAAAGTTGGCAAAATAAACAATTAAACTCACAGCGAATAACTGCTTTGTTTATAATGGGTTGCGGCGCTGTAATCGCCTTTATTCAGCTTCTGTCTCCTGTAGATAATATGAACTACGGGTTCTGCTCTGCATTTGATTTTTATAACCTATTCTTTGCGATAGGATATGCATTTTTTCCCTGTTCACCGAATATTGCTGCTTATAGCAGCTTCCTAGCAGCTATAGTAATATTAATCAGCGTATGTGTTTACATTTATAAAATTTCATTTAGAGTATTTTTCATTATGCTCTGCTCATATTTGGGTTTATTTTATCTGTTTATATTTAAGTCTCTTTGGGGCTACAGACATTTTGGTTTTATTCTAATAATATTATTATTTACATTATGGATCACCGGATGCGAAAATAAAAAATCTACCGCTAATCAAAAATCTAAATTAACTGCTTGGAGCAAATTGTTTGAATACAACGGAATAATCGTAGCCTTGAATATTTGTTTAGCAATATCGATTGTACCGGCCGGGCTTCGGCATTATCAAGAGTATAATTTCTTGTTCTCCGGAGCTAAAGAAATGACAAACTTTTTAAAAAGCAGCGATCTTACCGATTATATTATCGTTGCGCATGAGTCAGCGTATACAAGTTCTTTGTTACCGTATATTCCGAATATTAAATTCTGGTATGCGGATGTTGAACAATACGGAACATTTGTCACCTGGAATAAAAAATACAGAAGAGATATATTTATCCCTTTTGAAGAAATTGTAAGAAGAATAAATAAGAATAATTTTCCAAAAAATAAGACATTAATTCTTTTAAACAACAAAATACCAGTGAGTGAAACCTCAAAATATCGATTATTACACAAAGTAGAGACTGGTATATTCGGCCATAGCAATGAAAGATATTATCTTTACAGACCGATTTACAGCTTAAAGCAAGATTAAGGAATAGCTTAGTTGATGTGATAGTGTAAAGAAAAATATGTTGTTAAGGTGGTAATAGGCTTAAAATGCTAAAATCAAAAAAAATCATTCTTATTAATCCTCCATGGGTTTTTGCGCATGAGCGTGATATTGTTCTTTCTCAGAATTTAGGTATTGCGTATCTAGCGGCGTTTCTGCTGAAACACGGGCATGAAGTAAGTATAATTGATGCTTTGGCAGAAGGCGTTCTTAATCATAAAAAGATATCTGCAGGACAACAGATATCTTTGCAGGTAGGATTGGAGTATGAAAGCATTGTTAAAAGAATACCTGAGGATACTGACTTTATCGGTATCTCCGCTCCTTTTACTAATAATGCGAAGATTGTCAAAGAGCTGGCACATGAGATAAAAGCAGGTTTCCCTGATAAACCGATAATATTGGGAGGAGTGTATCCGTCCCTTACACCTCGGGATGCATTTTGTGCGGATATAGATTACTATGTGGTGGGTGAAGGAGAGCTGCCTTTGCTTGAAATCATTTCAGGCCATAACCCGGAACAGATTCAGGGAGTTTTGGCTTATTCACAACCGGTCAGCCGGGTAAGGCGTGCCAAAATAATAGAAAACCTTGATGACATTCCATATCCGGCAAGAAATAAACTGCCGATGCATCAATATTTGTCTTTTTGTTCACCGCGTAGAGACAGGATTAGGACAGTAAGTATGATAACCTCACGTGGGTGTCCTTATGACTGTACATTTTGTTCAATCCATTCGATAACAGGTTATACATGGAGGAAGAGATCATCGGAAAATGTGCTTGCTGAGATTAAATTGCTTGTTGAAGAGTTTAAAGTTCAGCATATAGAATTTGAAGATGATAACCTTACTTTTGAAAAAAAACGCATGCAGGAAATTGTACAGGGGATTATTTTTTTAAATAATAAAGGGGCTAATATTTCCTGGTCTGCACCTAACGGAGTAAGAGTGGATACTCTGGATGAGGAATTGCTTGAACAGATCAAAGCCTCAAATTGTATTTTCCTTAACTTGGCGGTTGAATCCGGTGATGCGGATATGCTAAAGCGTATGAATAAAAGACTCAATCTTAGTAAGGTGCTTGAAATAACGCGAATTTGTAAAAGACTGGGAATTAAAACAAACGCTTTTTTTATGATCGGATATCCTGGTGAGACTGAAAGAAGTTTTAAAAAAACACTAAACTTTGTAAAAAAACTAAAGAAGATCGGAGTTGACGAATTCTATGCTACGATCACAAGGGCATATCCCGGTACTAAACTTTTTGATGAATGTAAAGAAAAAGGGTATATTGCGGATATTTCTGCTGGGCAGCATATGTTCCTGGGCAATGAAATTGATAAGAACAATGCGATTAAGACAAATGATTTTACGAGCAGGGACTCACTGAGAAGACTTAGCCTTTTTCAAAGGGTTACAGTGCCTTTTTATTTGCGCTGGTGGCATAAATATTATTATATTGTGAAAAAAATCATTCCGGATGCTTTTATACAGAAAGTCAAAAAGACGTTAGGAAAGCAATTTTAGGGAGAAAAGGTGTATGAAGATTAAGGATAAGGAACAGTTAATAAAACAGACGTATATAAAAAAATACGGAGTATGGTACGAAGATGCGCTTTTTAGAACTAAACTTATATGCAAGATGCTGGGCTCGAATAGGAATTTTAAGAGAATTTTAGACGGCGCCGGATTTTTCCCGACTGCGCATATTTTAGCCGATAATTACCCTCAATCCCGGGTTACCATGGTCAATTTATTTGAAGATGATATATTGTATGATTTTTATAACAATATTGAGCATGTGCAGGGGGATGTGACCAAAATGCAATTTCCTGATAATTGTTTTGACATGGCTTTTTTTGGTGAGCTCTTTGAGCACGTTTATGATCTGCCCGGAGTATTTGCCGAAATCAAGCGTGTGTTGAAGCCGGGAGGATTTTTAGCTTTAACTACGCCAAATCTCGCTGCGTGGTATAATCGAATATTACTTTTGTTAGGAAAATGTCCGACAAATTATCATCCTACGCCAATTTTTTATAATACAGCGCTGCAGGAGCAATGCCGGCAGGAATATAAAAATCCTGCCCAAAGAGAGTTTCCTTTACATCATTTCCATGTAAGGGTATTTACGCTTGATCGTTTGCTTGATTACTTAAAGTTGAAAAAATTTGTTATCGAAAACTATACTGTGTGTAATCTCTCGACTCCTGATCGGCGCTTTTTTTTGCTGCGGAAACTATTAGGCTATTTACTTACACGAAATGCGAAAGAAGATATCATCATCGTTGCGCGTAATGAAAAAGATTGAAAGATACTAATAGAAAAAAGATTATTGTTTGTTTAAAATAGTAAAAACATTATGAATAACTGAGTAAGTAATGTAATTTGATCTTTAACTAGAAGAACTGATGATCATGAAAATCACATTTATATATCCTGATGTTATCGGCAGTGCTAATTACGGAGGGATATTCAATATTGGAATAGGTTTGCTTTCAAGTATGCTCAAAAAAGAGGGATTTGAAACCTCCTTGATACATATTACACAGCCGGTTTCAAAAGAGGAATTTACTTTTTATCTTGAAAAGGAGAAGGCAGACCTGTATGCTTTTTCAAGTACAACGCCCATGTTTAATTTTGTCAGAGAGTGGACAGGATGGACAAAAAAATACGACATGAATAAACCGGTTCTTGTGGGCGGAGTACACGCGATTTTAAATCCTGAGCAGGTCTTAGCGGTTGAGACAGTAGATTATGTATGTATTGGAGAGGGAGAGGCAGCTATAAAAGAACTTTGCCATACTCTTAAACAAGGAAAGGAAACATCCGGCATTAACGGTATTTGGAGCAAGGTTAACGGGCAAATAATAAAAACTGCCGTCCGGCCGCTTATAAATGATCTTGATAGTATTCCCTTTGCGGATAGAACTATATTCAATTATAAAAATCTTATGGAAGGCCGGGAGCAGATGTTCTTTGTTATGGCTTCACGCGGCTGCCCTTATAATTGCCCTTATTGCTGTAATCAAAGTTTAAGAGAGAGCATGGCAGAAAATCAGCCTTGGGTACGTTTTCGGAGTGTCGATAATGTGATAGAGGAGATTCAATTTGTAATAAAGATATATCCGCAGACAAAATTTATTGGTTTTTATGATGATATCCTGGCCCTGAAAAAAGACTGGTTCAGAGAATTTACGCAAAAGTATAAGAAACATATAAATTTGCCTTTTCGCTGTAATATGCGGGCTAATTACCTGGCAAATGAAGAAATTACCGCTATGATGCATGAGTCAGGATGCCGAAGGGTTATTATTGGCCTTGAAAGCGGCAATGAAGGCTTAAGAAACGGAGTCTTGCAGAGAAATATGTCTGATGATGTCCTGCTTGAAGCTGCCAGATTGTGCAAGAAATACGGGATTGAATTCGCCACTTTTAATATGGTAGGATTGCCCGGAGAGGGAGCAAAAGAGATCCTTGATACGGTAAAGCTCAATGCCCGTTTAAATGCTGATTTTACTTATACTTCTATTTTATATCCGTTTCCAAAAACGGCTCTGCATAAACTATGCATCGAGAAAGAATTGTTGACGGACCGTATTATTACTGACTATGTGGAGGGAAGCGCATTGAATTTTGATAAACCAACCATGGCCAGGATTATTTTCGTGCGAAACTTTTTTGGACCGCTAATGAATTTGTATCAATTGGTATATAAACTGCCTAAATGGCTTAAAAAATATGCCGAGAAAATAACCGATATTTTCTTATCATCAAAAATAATAGCACGTATATTTTTTGGCATATTAAATGCCTTATTTGCTTTTGTTCGTGAGAACAAAGTTCTCGCGACGGCTATAAACTCTATCAAGAGGATCGGAGAACAAAGAAAGATATCATCGTTTCATTTAAGTGTTAAGAAAAGGTGAGTTATGAGTAAATCAGAAATTTTACTATCAGTTATTATCCCTTGTAAAAATGAGGAAAAGAACATTGAAAGATGCCTTAGATCTGTTCTGTCTGAAGTTAAAAATATAAGCAGTTTTGAGATCCTGCTGGTTGATTCACGCTCTACGGATAGAAGTATAGAAAAAGCAAAGCAGTTTCCGGTGGATATAATTCAATTAAGGGACAACTGGTTTTCATCTCCGGCATCTGCGCGTTATCTTGGCTGTTTAAACACGACCGGCAAATACATTTTTGTTATTGATGCCGACATGGAACTAATACCTGGATTTTTGGAAAAAGCGATTGAATTCCTTGATGCTAATGAGCAGACAGCGGGAGTCGCCGGTATGGGGGCTGAATATTATGATGACGGCTCAGTGCGGGAGGATATGTACAAGAGAGGTAATAGATTTGCGCAGGTTTTCTTATTGGCCGGAGCAGCCATGTTTAAAAGGCAAGCCTTGCTGGCCAGCGGCGGTTACTTTAATCCATTTTTAAAAGCGGAGGAAGAACAAGAGATTTGCATCAGGTTATTAAAGGCGGGATTTAAGCTTTTTTCTTTGCCATATCCGATGATAAAGCACTATACGTCCTTAAATATTGATAACTTTAGACGCAGATTAAATGCGGGTATGTATAGAGGCATTGGGCAGATGTTCAGGCTTACACTTGTTCAGGGAAATTTTTCTTTTGCTTATTTTACCCGTTTTAAATTGTTTTATGTATTTATTGCTTTGATTACTGTTTTTTGCTGCGCGATCTTTGCCCTGGCAAGAAACACGGATAACTCATTGCTATTGCTCTGGTCAGGAATTATCGTTTTAATCTGGCTGTTTTCCTGCTATATTAAAAGAGGGGTCAAGGAAGGTACAAACAGCATGTATAAGTGTATTTTAATAAATACGCATATATTACAGGGTTTGTTTGACCATACTCCAAAAATAAGCGAATACCCGCAGGAAGTTATTGTTATTAAAAAAGGAAAAGAAAAAATATGATCCAGGGGAAAACTATAATTTGCTTATCTACTATTGACTGGCATTATGCCAAGCAAAGACACCAGATATTAATGGAAAAATTTGCTGCAGGCCCAAACCAGGTTATTTTTGTGGAGCATCTGGGGTTTTCACGTCAGAAATTGACGGATATTGCTAATATTGCAAAACGTGTACTAAGAGCTCTAAAACTATCAAATGCCGCTTTTGACAAAGGACAGGAAATATCAAATCTGCAGATTATCACACCTCTTGTTTTGCCTCCCCAGAACAGGCTGTTTAATTTTATAAATAAACATGTTATCCTAAAATTATTGGCAAAAAAGCTGCTAAATTTATGTGATAATAAGCCTGTTGTCTGGACATATTTAGCTACTTCTACCGCAGTGAATCTAATAAAAAAGCTGTCCCCGCAAACTTTAATATATGACTGTGTTTATGATGCCTTGAGACATCCTGAGGCACCATGGGATATAGCTGCAAGCGAGCATGCAATACTTACCATGGCTGATGTTGTTATTACAGATGCCAGATATTTTTATAACCTTAAAAAGAAATTTAATGCAAACGTTTACCAAATACCCCCAGGTGTTGATTTTGACCATTTCAATAAGCCCGGGGCATCGGGTAAAGAGCCAATGCAGGATATCAAAAAGCCGCGGATATGTTTTTTTGGCTGCATGGGAAAAGAAAAAATCCGTATTAACTTGGAATTATTAGAATTTATTGCCGGCAAAAAACCGCAATGGTCCATAGTTAATATCGGGCCTGTTGTCGATATGAAAATCCCGTCAAGTTTACTGCAATTGGAAAATATTAAATGGCTGGGCTTTATTGCTTACAGCGAATTACCGAGATATCTGGCTCTTTGTGATGTACTGATCCTTCCTTATCAGTTAAATGAGTTTACGGAATCTGTGCTGCCGGCTAAGGTTTTTGAGTGCCTGGCTACAGGCAAACCGGTTGTTTCAACCGCTTTGCCGGAATTAAAGCCCTATAAAGAGTATTTTACAATTGCTGAGAATAAGGAGGATTTTGTGTTAGGGATTGAAAATGCTCTTAATAATGATTCGCAAGAGAAAAAACAGCAAAGGATCGCGTTTGCCAAAGACAATACATGGGAAGAGCGTTTTAAATCAATTTGTGAGATAATAAAATATAAACTTTAGGAAAAAATTTTGAGAAAATATTATGAAAGACATGTCATTTAGTAAAATCCTAATAATCTTATTGGTATGCTTTATGATCGGAGCAGTATTACCCTATTTATTTATGCATTTCTCGTCTAAGCTAATTTTACTTATTGGTGTGTTACTTCTATTTATATTATTGCTACTGTTGAAAAAAGGACGGATTACTGTTTATGATTGGGTAATTCTATTTATTATGGGGATACCATTGCATGATTTTAGGATAATGTTCGGAGATTTCTTTTTAAGGATAACAGAATTATTTTTTATACCGTTTCTTATCTGGGGCTCTGTCCAAATAAGCAGGAACAAGATGGAAATAAAAAACTTATCGCACTTTCATGCTGAATATATAATTTTATTGTTTTTTTGTGCATTTACTTTTATGTCTACAGTATTATCCTACAATCCTTTTTTAAGCACATACAGAACAGTTGTTTTATTATACTTAATTTTAATGTCTTTTATGATTTCTAAAATTCTCAAAGATAAAGAAAAAATTTATTTAATAGTTAAAGCGATGATTGCTGTTGCGGCAGGTGCCAGTATTTTTGCTTTATTCCAAACATTTTTGCCGTCTTTACAATTAATGGATCCTGTTCCACTGGTTCGTTTAGGAGCTTTGACCATATACCGCAGCGGAGTAGGATGGCAAAATCCAAATTATTTTGCTTTATATGTCATAATGATTTTACCGATTACATATGTTTGCAAAATATCAAAATGTTTTCCGGAAAAAAAGTTTTTGACTGTCTGCTTTATTTTACAGTTGTTAGGCCTATTTTGCAGTTATTCCAGATTGGGTTTTATTTCTATTAGTTTGACCTTTCTTTTCTTATTATGGATAAGAGGCAAGAGAACCCTTGCGGTTATGCTATTAATTGTATTAGTAGTGCTTTCTGTCGGCACTTTCCTGAGTATGGAATACATATATCAAAAGAGCCCTTATTTAGCAGCAACAATTTTTAGAATTCCTTACTTGGGAGTTATATCAAAAAACCCGCTGTTAATTGCCGGATGGCGCAGAGATGCCTGGGTAGCTAATATCAGAATGTTTTTGGACCATCCTTTTTTCGGGGTAGGCCCGTTTATGTCTACGGATATGTATTCTAAATATAGACCATACGACCAGGTTTTTCCATGGAAGAGCGGTTTGGCTGTACATAACGAATACCTATCTTTACTCTCAGAACGTGGGTTGACCGGAACGGCATTATTTTTGCTGTTTTTGCTGTTTTTGACAATACGGACCGCTGTTTATTATAAGAACAATAACTCTTCAATAACAGGAAAACTGATGCTTGGATTATGGGCAAGCATTGTGAATTTTATTCTTTTTTCTTTCGGGGGGGCGACTATATATTCAGTGCAGTTTTGGATTAATGTCGGCATAATATTTGCTTTATATGATTTTTCAAAACAAGAGATTATTAATGGAAAAACATCGCGTGATAATATTGCAGGCGAAAATCAAACAGATCAAAAGCTTATTTAAAAAAATAATTGCGGGTTTACTATGAAAAAATTGCTTTTTTTTCAAGCTCCGGATTATCGTGATGTTTATTTTTCACTTGAAAAAGGCCAGCCTGATACATATATTTCCCAGAAACAATTCATTGATTTGCCTTCCGGCCTCATAAATAAATATGGGATTTGCGATGTGTGCGTTGTTTCCTTAGGTGCGGCAGAGGTGTATGATCAAATGATGCCTAATGGAGTTATGGCTGTAGGCCTGCCGTTTCTCAAAATGGATAAAAATGCATCCAAACGAAAAATGAGTGAATTTATCAATCTGTTTTCTCCAACTTATACTGTTGTTCAAGTCCCGCTTCGGGAATTAATAAAATGTTGTGTCCGGGCCAAGACGAGCACTTTTGTGATGATCGCAGACAGTTTCTCAGGTACAGGTTTACGTGGTCTGATATGGTGCAAACTGTTCGCTTTGCTTTTAAATAGCCCGTATGTTGAAGTTGTTTCTAATCATAACTATCCTGCTTCTCTTTTATTACAACGTTTTGGAGTTTATAGGCATAAAATTATTCCCTGGGATCATGCTTGGGATTTAAATTCCTATAAATTCGAAGCTAAGGTTTTAAATAAAGATCGTAAAATCTGGAATTTTTTTTATGCTGGAAGAGTACTTAAAGAAAAAGGAGTAGGAGATATCATTAAAGCGGTGGCTTTGCTAAAAGAAAAAGGCATTGATTCTAATGCGGTTATTGCAGGCTACGGCGATATTGCTTATTTTAAAAACCAGGCCGCAGTATTGAATATTTCAGAAATAATAACTTTTTTAGGGAATGTTCCACACGATAAGGTGATTAGCTGCATGAGAGATTCGGATGTAGTGATTGTCCCTAGCAGGATTAATGCTAGTGAGGGAATGCCATGTACAATATATGAATCTTATATTGTAAAAACGCCTCTTGTGTTATCTGACCATCCGATGTTTAAAACGGCAATTAAAAATGGCGTGTTTTTTAAGGCCGGGAATGCAAAATCACTTGCGCAAGCATTGAATTTATTGATGAATAATGCAGGTTTGTATAACGAATTGTCTAAAGGAGCTGATTCAGCCTTAAAAAAGTTGATAGTTCCTAATAGTTTTATTGATATTATTACTCACTGGCTCTCAGGTACAGCATCGGATAAAGAATGGTTATTAAAGCACAGTTTACAGAAAGCCAATAAAGATATTAGAAATATATAAAAAAATGAGAAAAATTCTATTCTTAGAACAATACGCCAAAGTTTCCGGTGGACAGAAAGTATTGCTTTCATTGATTGACGGTTTAAAAAATGATTATGATTTCTGTGTAGTTGTCCCGGGAAAAGGCGAATTGACAAAAGAGCTTGATAGCCGCAATATCACTTACCGGAAATTGCCGCTCGGATATTATTCTCTTGGTAAAAAGACTCTTGGGGATGTCTTAGGCTATATGATACGACTTCCTTGGCTTACCTTAAGGCTATGTTCAATCATGAGCAAAGAAAAACCTGACCTGATCTATGCCAATGCCGCGCGTACCTTTGTTTTTGCTACTATTGCCGCGTCAATAAAAAAAATACCTCTTATCTGGCATGTGCACAGCATTTTTGATAAGGGTATATCCAGGAGACTGTGTGATTATTTCGGACGCAACCCAATAGTAAAAAAAGTAATAGTCGTATCTGAGGCGGCAAGGCTTCCCCTGGCTGCTCTATGGACGAAAACTAAAATCTTGTATAATTGTATTGATGAGCAAGTCTATCATCCCGGCAACAGGTTAGGTCCTATAAGAAAAAGTTTCGGTATATCAGATAATATCGTTATTTCCATGGTTGGTTTGCTTGTCGAGTGGAAATGTGCAGATGACTTTATCAGAGCGGCGCAAATAGTTGTGGAGAGCGTTCCTAATGTAAAACTTCTTATAGTCGGTGATGTGCTTTATGAAGGAAAGGGACAGAGCTATAAACAGTATCTGATGGATATGGTGCAGGAATTGGGCCTTGAAAAAAATGTTATATTCACCGGCTACAGAAATGATGTCCCGGATATAATGCGTGAAACCGATATCTTTGTTATTGCTTCTAAAAAACCTGATCCATGTCCGACATCTTTACTTCAGGCCATGGCCTCAGGCCCTGCGGTCATTGCTACGAATTTCGGCGGTCCGGCGGAAATAATAAAGCAAGGCGTTGATGGATTGCTTTATAGTGCCTGTGATTATCATGAGCTTTCGGAAAAAATGCTGCAGTTGATGGAAAACAACAATGAGCGGATGAAGCTTGCGGGTAATGCCCAGAAGAAGATAAAAGAACGGTTTAACCATAAGGATTACCTTATTAAGATAAAAAGTATTATTGAAGGTGTGTTATGAGCAAAGATAAGAGTATGTATAACAGCGGGGATTATAGCCTGAAAAATCCCTCCTGGCATAAAGAGGACGCAAAGTGGAAGGCCCAGAAGATTATTATCCTGATGAACGATGATTTTCTGAAAAAACTAAAACCAGAGGTCGACCTTATAGATATCGGCTGCGGCACGGCTGAAATACTCAAACGCGTATTCGAATATTTGAAAATTAAAAATATCGCAGTAAATCCTATTGGTTATGATATCTCTTCAGAGATTATCGGCAGGGCTAAGGATAATTTTCCTCAAGCTGATTTTCGTTGTACTTATTTTGATGCAAAAAATTATAAGGAAAACAAGAACCGGATTTCTGTGGCTCTTTTGATCGATATCCTTGAGCACATGGAAGATCCGGCGGCTTTTTTGCAAAAGATCAGGGAAGTTTGTGATTATGCGATCTGCCATTTACCGCTTGAGGATAATTTTGAGGTAAATATCAGGGGGCTAAAAAAACATTTTACCGATACAGTTGGACACTTGAATTTTTATAATAAAAATAGCGCACTTGATCTGTTTAATGATTGCGGTTTTAATATAAAGAACATGATTCTAACGTGTTCTGATGTCAGCGCGGATTATAAACTAAAAAGTTTGCCCAGAAGGTTAATAGCCCAGCCTTTGAGGAAAGTATTCTTTAAATTCTTCCCGCAATTTACAGCAAGATTCTTGGGTAATTGCTCACTGATGGTTTTACTTGAGCCGGCTTCAAAAGGGAACCAGTATTTATGATTCAAAAAACAAAAATAAAAAAAATTCTATTAATCCAGCCCCCGTGCACTATTTCCAAAAGCTACACCAAAGAAATACAGCCGCCTTTAGGGCTTGGCTATATTGCCGCTGTTTTAGAGGGTAATTATGAGGTGAAGATCCTGGATGCCGTAGTTGAGGGTTGGCATACGCAAATCCTTGAGGGAAAAGACCGCTTTCGCTATGGTTTATCATTTAAGGAAATAGAAAAGGCAATTTTAGAGTATAATCCTGATGTTGTAGGAATTTCCTGTTTGTTTTCCATGCAGGCGCATAATGCTCATAAGGTCGCACAGCTGGCTAAACAGGTAAACAAGGCAATGATAACCATAATGGGCGGAGCTCATCCGAGTGTTCAGGCAGAGCAGGTGCTGGGTGATGAAAATATTGATTATGTGGTGTTGGGAGAAGGTGAATATACTGTTCTTAAGCTTTTAGATCACGTAAAAGAGGGAAAGGATCTTTCCCTTGTGGATGGCATTGGCTATCGAAAGAACAAGGATATAATTATTAACAAAAAAACAACATTTATTGAAAATTTGGACGAACTTCCGTTTCCGGCCCGGCATTTACTGAATATGGAAAAGTATTTTAAAATCAATATGCCGCATGGCGTAACAACCAGGCGTTCTCCGAATACACCCATGATCACATCACGCGGTTGTCCGGCTGAGTGTATTTTTTGCGCGATTCATCCTATTTGGGGTAAGAAATTCAGGGCAAGGTCTCCTGAGAATGTAATTCAAGAAATAAAGCATTTAAAACAAGAGTATGGGGTAAAGGAAATACAGTTTGAAGATGATAACCTCACCTTTGATAAAAAGCGGGCTCTGAAAATTTTCGATTTGATGATTTCAGTTAATTTGGAAATGCTCTGGACTACGCCAAACGGTGTTGCTCTATGGGCTATGGATGAGGCAATGCTGCTTAAAATGAAGGAAAGCGGCTGCTACCGGCTTTGTCTTGCCATTGAATCAGGAGATCAGGATGTTCTGCATAAAATAATAAACAAGCCCTTAGACCTGAAAAAAGCCGAGCATTTGATAACACTTGCGCATAAATACGGTTTTGAAACAGACGCCTTCTTTGTGATCGGGTTTCCCGGGGAAACTAAAGAGCAGATAAAGAAGACATTTAAATTCGGCCGCGGTTTAAAAGTCAGTAATGTCCTTTACTATATCGCGACTCCTTATCCGGGTACGCGGTTATATGATGTGTGCGTTAACGGTAATTACTTGGTAAAAGATTTTCAAATTAATTCTCTGGGTGTTAAAAAAGGAGTGATATCTACACCTGAATTTACTCCGGCTGAGCTTGAAAAAATGGTTTCCAGAGAAAAGCTTGTTTTTCTTATGATGCTTGTTTTCAGAGATCCCCACGCTTTTTACGTAAAAGTAATAAAGCGTTTTGTTCAGGATCCGTCTTATGTTATTAATATGTTTAAAGGGACTGTTAGAAAAATGTTAAGACATCCTATGACGGGAAGGTAGCAGGATGTCTTGATCGCATAGATTAGAGGGGAGATTACAGTGATTAAGGAGAGAGATCCCTCCACTGAAAAAATAATCTCCTGCACAATGCCACTTCCCACCTACATCCCACCTACGCGGTGGGCTGTGGGAGATAGGTGGAGCGTGTTAAATTTAAGGTCATAGCTCGCAATATTCCTGTTGTATTTGGAGTTCAGTTTATATCGTGTCTAAAAGCATCAGGATATAATGTTGGGCTATTAATAAACTTTGGCAATAAAAGCTGCCAAGTGCGGAGATTAATGGTTTAATCTTTGTAATCTTTTAATAATCGTTGTAATCAGGTATAATCCAGCTTATGTATGCGGATTATACCAGGAGAACAGGATGAAAGTACTGCTTTTAAATCCGCCTTTTTTACCCCGGTTTTCCCGCTCGCAGAGAAGCCCTGCGGTTACTAAAAGCGGAACCTTGTATTATCCGGTATGGCTTGCCTATGCTGCGGGTGTATTAGAGCAGCGCGGCTTTGATGTGAAACTGATCGATGCACCTGCACAGGGTATTAACAAAGATCAGGTTATGAGAATTGCGCTTGATTTTAATCCGGGACTGATCGTTGTAGATACTTCTACACCGAGTATTTATAATGATGTGTCTTTTTCAGCAGCTTTAAAGAAAATGCTTGCGGATAGTTTTATTACGCTTGTGGGAACGCATGTATCGGCAATGCCGGAAGAATCGCTTGCGTTAGATGAAAATATCGATGCAGTCGCCCGAGGGGAATATGATTATACTGTTGCTGATCTGGCTAAAACTTTGCAGGAAAAGGGGGATTTGAATACAGTATTAGGAATAACCTTCCGTAAAAACGGGAAAATTATTAATAATGAAGAACGGCCTAAAATAAAGGAGCTTGATGATCTCCCTTTTGTAAGCAGTGTGTATAAAAAACATTTAAATATCAAGAATTATTTCTTTGCCGCCTCGGATTACCCCATGGTGCAGATATTTACAGCACGAGGGTGCCCTTTTAGATGTTTTTTTTGCGTTTATCCGCAGACTATACACGGCAATACTTACAGAACAAGAAGCCCGGAAAATGTTGTCGATGAATTTATCTATGTTCAGGAGAACCTGCCTGAAGTAAGAGAAGTGGTTATTGAAGATGACACCTTTTCTGTTGATAAAAACCGGGTACGCCGGATATGCGAGCTGCTTATTCAAAAAAATATTAAGCTCAAGTGGAATGCCAATGTGCGCGCGGATTTAGACTTGGATACCATGAAGCTGATGAAAAAAGCCGGATGCCGCCTGATCATTATCGGTTTTGAAAGCGCTGACCAGCAGATATTGGATAATATTGATAAAGGCGCACAGTCAGAGCGTCAGGAGGAGTTTTTTAAAGATACCAAAAAGGCCGGATTACTCCTGCATGCGGCCTTTATGGCCGGCAACCCGGGTGAAACGCAAGAGACTTTAGACAAAACATTTGCCATGGCCAAACGCTTTATGCCGGATACTGTACAGTTTTTTCCGTTGATGGCTTATCCGGGCACCAGGGCCTATGATTGGGCAAAAGAGAATAATATTCTTAAGAGTAATGATTTTTCAGATTGGCTTACCAAAGAAGGATTGCATAACTGTGTTTTAGATCTGCCTAATTTGAGCTCCAAACAGCTTGTGCAATGGTGCGACGCAAGCCGCAGGAATTATTACCTTAGTTTCCGATACCTTTGGTACAAGATAAAACAGATTATATTGAATCCTGTTGAGGCAAAACGGACAATTATGTCCATGTATAGATTTAAAAAATTTTTATTAAGAGGAAGTTTTAAGAAGTAGCTGTTGAGTATACAAATAAACGTGCATAGTTTTTGGCATTATCAATGATCAGCTTGAACAAATAAGGCTGGGAACAACTTTTTTTGCGGATTTAAATTAACATTTTGCCAAGGATGAGCAAAATTTTGATTTTCCTCGGAGTTTTACAGGATGTAAAACGAGAATGAGTAAAAATAGGTGTTCCCAGACTCATTGCTCACATTAATTAAGGAAGAACCTAAATGAGAATATTATTTTATTTTTCTTTGATATCTTTGTTTTATACTTATTTCGGATATCTGGGGTTGAGTATCTTACTTGGAAAAATCTTCGCCAAAAAGATAGATAAAAAAGAAATTTTTCCGATAGTCACATTATTAATACCGGCTTATAACGAGCAAGACGTGATAGCCCAGAAACTGGAGAATTCCCTTGGCCTTGATTATCCTAAAGATTCTCTTGAGATCGTAGTCGTATCTGAATCAAATGACGGGACTAATGATATTGTGCGAAAGTTTAATGACAAAGGAGTGGTGCTTTACAGCTTTAAAGAACGCAGAGGAAAAAGCAGGATGCTTTATGGGGTTGTTCCCAAAACTAAAGGGCAGATAATATTGTTCTCAGATGCCAATGCGATTTATGATCCGCAGGCTATAAAAAAGCTTGTGCGGAATTTTAATGATAAGCGTATCGGAGGGGTTTTGGGAAACCTGATTATAACCAATCCGGATAAATCCTCAATAAGTGAGGGGGAATCGATTTTTAAAAAATACGAGAGTATGCTAAGACGAGCCAATACAAATCAGCTTGCCATAGTCGGTGCCGACGGATCCATGCTGGCTATCAGAAAAGAATTATATTTTCCCATCACTCCTGATAGAGGGGATGATTTTGAGCTGGCTATAAGTATCCGTATCAAAGGCTTTGCCATGGTGTTTGAACCTGAGGCCATATCATACGAAAAAGCCTCAACCGATTTTTTAGCGGAAATCCGCAGGAAAAGAAGGATCGTCTCCTGGTTTTTCAAAAGCTCTTTTATCCTGCTTTGGCAAATGCTGCTCAAATTCCGCTGGTTTCTTATGTTCCAGGTTATTTCTAACAAGCTTTTCAGATGGTTTTCTCCATATTTTTTGATTTTGCTATTTATCAGCTCCTTTAAATTATCTACAGAACATATTTTTTATCAGGCAGTTTTATATATGCAGTTGTGGTTTTATGTTTTAGCTTTGTTTAGCGGTATTTTTATTAAAAAAGCCGATAATAAATTCCAAAAAGTTCTCAGGATGCCTTTTTTCTTTGTTGTTTTTAACTATGCTTTTTTGATCGGCACCATTGAGGGCATGTTTATGAGGCAAAAACCTTTTTGGAAAAAAGTGCGCTAACATTTTCACCAGGAGAAAAATAGTGAAAATAATTTTTGATGCCAGTGACCCATGGCCGCAATATTTAAGCCGTCTTAATGAGCTTATAAAAGATAATGGCCTAAAGCATGTTTGTGAGATAGGAGGCGGGGCATTTCCGGCTTTATCGCTTGAACAGATAAAGGAACAACAGAACCTTGAATATACTGTTTTGGATATCTCCCGTGCTGAGCTTGAGCGTGCGCCTTTAGAATACTTAAAAGTCGAGGCAGATATTTGCGATCCGGATCTTAAAGGTGAGCAAAAATATGACTTAATATTTTCTAAAATGCTTGCTGAACATGTGCTTGATGCTAAGATCTTTCACACCAATGTATATAATCTGCTTAAGCCGGGCGGAATTGCTTTTCACTTTTTCCCCACGCTGTATTCGCCGCCCTTTGTTATCAACCGGTTTGTGCCTGAGTTTCTGGCGAAGTTTATTTTTAATCTCTTTGTGCGCAACGACCCAGTCGAACATAAAAGATTCTCTGCCCATTATAACTGGTGCCGCGGTCCTATAAAAAAACAGATCAATAACCTTGAAAAGATCGGTTTTGAAATAATTGAATACAGGGGGTTTTTCGGGCATGAATACTATAAAAAAATCCCGGTATTAAGAGATCTGCATAAACTGACGACAAGGTTTTTAATGCGCTTTCCCAATGCGTATCTGACCAGTTTTTCCTTTACTGTTTTGCGAAAACCAATATCCGATGGATAAAGAGTTCCTTTATGAGATTTAAAAATACAGCTGGAAAGCGCATATTGCTTGTTTTTTTAAGTTTTATTTTAGTTTTAATTTTATTGGAACTTTCCCTGCAAATAACAAGCGGTATTTATGCGAAGAAGTTTAAGGTAGACAATTATGCGCGATTAAGTGATGATTCTTGTCGAGTCCTTTGCCTGGGGGATTCCTTTACTTACGGGCTAGGCGCTGATTTTTCAAAAAGCTATCCTGTCCAGCTTGAAAAAATATTAAACGAAAATTCCAAGGCGAAGGGTGAGTTTAAAGTATTTAACCATGGGGTTTGCAGCTATAATTCTTCGGAGATTTTACTTAAGCTGAAAGAATCTATAAATGCGGTTAATCCGCGTATTGCAATTGTTATGGCTGGTAAAAATGATGTTTGGAATTTTAGACAGGTATCAAAAAACGGGACATCGCTTGAGGTTAAATGGTTGAGTCTTATCTCAAAACTTAAAACATATCGTTTGGCGGCTATACTAACTCATAATATTAAAAACAGTTTCATAAAAAGTAATAAGAGTTTTTCTTTTGGGAAAAAACATGAAACAGGCGCTGCCTTGCCTGAAAAGCAGAATAGTGAAAAAAATATCGCTCAAGGAAACAAGTTTAGAGCGAAAAATCTGTATCAAAAAGCGCATGAACTTTATAATTATGTACTTGCAGCTGAACCGGAAAATATAACCGCCTTATTGGAAAAGGGGCGCTGTTATAAATTGCAGGGTAGACATGATGAAGCGATTGATATGCTACTCAGGGCGTTTTATTTAAAACCCCTCGCAACAAACATTCTGAATGAAATAGAAGATGTATTTATTAAACAGGCAGATTATGGAAAAGCGATTGAATTTTATGAGCGTATTTTAGAACAGTTTCCTGATCACGTTTTACTTAGAGCGAAACTATGTAAATCATACGTATGGATTGCTGGATCTTTTATGCAGAAGAAGCAGTATGAACAGGCTAAACGTTTTTACTGGAAGGCATGCACTGTGGACACTGACGATAGCAATGCGTTTAACGGGTATCACCTGGCAAAATACAAGGTAAAAATGCAAAGGCTTAATCAGAACTATTTCCTTAGGAATTTAATGAAAGCATGGGACAGAATAACCGGATTTTCGCTATACAGTGAACTGATCTATAATAAACAGAGAATAGATAGGATTCTGCTGGATAATTTAAATGAGATGGCCCGAATCTGCAAAAACAGGCGGGTCACTTTAATATTCTCAGGATATCCTCAAGAACTTTCTGAAAAGCTAAAAGAAGCGGCAGTGGCAAATGAAGTTTTTCTGGTTGATCACAGACCAATATTTAAGGATTTGCTGCGCAGATATCCGTATGATATGTTTTTTGTCGATAGAAACGATCCCCATTGTCGTGCGCAGGGATATCAGGTTATGGCTGAAGACATTGCCGATGTGATTTTGTTCTTGCCTGATTCTTAAACCCGGCTGTAATTGCTTTTCAATAAGCCGGTAATATTCCGCAATACATAAATCCGTTGTAAGAGAATGATACTTTCTTCAAAAGTTTTGGCAGATGTGCTTTTAGGTATTTAAAATCAGCTGGTTTGAACAGAAACACTATCCTGCTGATTTGCTGTTTGTACTCTCTACTGCGTATTAGATTTAGAAAAATATTTCTATTATCAAACATCGGGAAAAAACTATCCTGTATGCTTTTTGGTAAAAAAGGCGCTTGTTTGCTCAGGTCAATCGCATTCTCTCGGCTATATAAAAAATTATACAAGCTGGACATGAAAATTCTCTCATCAAGAGGTTTACTGACGACATATTTATTTGCTATGGCCGCTGCGTGGGTATCAAGGTCGTTAAAAGAACTGAAAAGCAGATCTCCTGATTTAGAATTTTTCAGCATCCAATTATCAAGTATGTAAACACTATCCTGATATTGCATGGCATAAAAATCGTTTACCAGGTGAGAAGAAGATACAAAGACAAAAAATATTAGAGATGCAAAAATTCCACTCATCAATACTGGTCTGCGCCAGGTGATTTTAAGTTTCAGGCAGTTCAAAATTAGCGAACCGCAATCCCTGGCGCCCTGAAGAATAAACGGGATAAAGAATACAGCAAGGATGCTGACATAACGGATAAACGGCGAATGGTTGCTTATTATTTGTCTTAAGGTGAGCATGAATAAAAAGCAAAAAAATACGAAAAAGAAAGCCGCCTGTTTCTTATGGCTTCTGATACCGAACATTCCTATTGCGCCCAGTATTAAAAGCGGCGTTGAAAGCGAATAGCGGAGCGTGTCTATCCAGATCAGGCCTTGGAAACTGCTGTAAGAGGGCAGATTATCCGGATGAGCAAAAAATCCCATTGAGGTCTTTGCTCCGTGTATGTGTAAAAGAGGGTTTTGCAGAAAAATAAATGGATTGCCGAAGCATTTTTGCATTAAGTACAAAGTATTTACAATATACAAAGATGAAAGAATAAATAAAATAACTGCCGCTAACGGTTTCTTCTTAACAAGCAATATTATCGGATATGCGATTACAAGTAACCATGCTTCTAATCTGAAACTTGTCGCCAGCAGGGTAAATAACGCTGTTAAGAAAAGCAGAAATCTGCTGTTTGCGGTACTATTAAAAAAACACAAACGCAGCAGGCAATAAAGGGATATTATCGTGAAAAAAATAAATCCGGCATTAGCCATTGGTACAACACTTAACTGAATGTGAACATGGTAAAAAGCAAGCGCAAATGTCGAGGCTAAGGAGATTTCTCTTGTAAACAGCAGCCTTAAAAGCGGAAAATAGAAAATAATTGATAATACCGCAAAAACCATGCTGCTAAAGCGGGCAACCATGTCAGGCTGGTTTATAATGGCCATTAACAAGGAGTTGAGAAGGTAGTAGCCGCGTTGTCCGCCTGTACCGCCGCTGATTATACCCAGGTGCCAAAAATGATACCAGGGGCTTATTTTAGAATACTGATAGGACTCGGTAATGCGGAATACGGACTCAAAATCCAGATGATGGGTATGAAAAAGTGTGAATAATCTTAAAGCCGAAGCGATGATTATACACAAGAAGAACAGCAGATATATTATTTTTTTGTTAAACATCGTATGTTTTTTAAAGAAACTATATTTTGATCCAGACTCCTGTATTGAATGGCCTCAGCGATATGCTCAATGAGTCCGCACTTTACTGAATAAATGGAGTAAAGTGTAAGGACGAATTGATCTCGAGCGTTAACGAGATATCTATAAGTAAAAAATTTTTAACCAATAATATTCCTGTCAAGGCTCCGATATTGTATCGCTTCTGATATGTGCTCGCTATTAATATTTTTCTTTGCGCATAAATCCGCGATTGTTCTGGCTACTTTTAAAATCTTATCATAAGCCCTTGCCGATAAACCCAGCTCATCAATGGCCATTCTCAATAGTTTCTTTGACGCCTCGTCCAGTTTACACTGCGTTTTGACCTGAGCGTGAGACATATAGGCATTGGCGAAGATTTTACTTTTTTTAAAACGTTTGTATTGTATTTTTTTGGCCTTCTCAACTCTTTTTTTAATCTCTGCCGAACACTCTCCCTGAGGCTCATCGGCAAGCTGCTTGTAATCAACAGGGGGTACCTCAATATGAATATCGATCCTGTCTAAGAGCGGCCCGGAGATTTTGGAGCGGTATTGTTCGATCCGGTGCGGCGAACAATTACAGGCCTTGGTCGGATGAGTGAAAAATCCGCAGGGGCAGGGATTCATGGCGCAAGCAAGCATGAACCGTGATGGAAAGGTCAAAGTGCGCGCTGCCCTCGATATAGTCACGAATCCGTCCTCAAGAGGCTGACGCAGTGATTCTAATACATTTCTATTGAATTCAGGCAGCTCATCAAGAAAAAGCACTCCATGATGCGCCAGGCTGACCTCGCCTGGTTTGGGGTTAGAACCGCCTCCTACAAGGGCTATATCGCTGGTCGTGTGATGCGGACTGCGAAAAGGCCTTCTGCTGACAAGTGCCTGGTTTTTGGCAAGCAGGCCGCTGATGCTGTACAGTTTGGTTGTTTCCAGCGCCTCTTCCAGGGAAAGAGACGGGATTATTGTGGGAATTCTCCTGGCAAGCATTGTTTTGCCTGAGCCGGGAGGCCCGATCAGCAGTATATTATGATTTCCGGCTACAGCAACCTCTAATGCCCTTTTAACAAAACCCTGGCCTTTTACATCAGACATGTCTACTTCATAACTTGAATGTTTTTTGAATTCGGATTTTGCCGTTGTCTTTTGAGCCGGGATTTCCAGCTCTTTGTTTAGGAAGCTGACAGCTTGCTTGAGATTGGACACAGGATAAACAGGAGCATTGCTGACAACAGCAGCTTCTTTTGCGTTTTCGGCTGGAATTAGAATTGATTTTTTCATATTCCTGACACCAAGTATCATAGAAATTATACCGTTTAACGGTTTTACGGTTCCATCAAGAGACAGCTCACCTAAGATAATTAATTCATTTAAACTTTCCTGTGGGACAACTCCTGATGCGCTCAATATCCCGAGCGCAATTGGCAGGTCATATGCGGAACCTTCTTTTTTAGTGTCAGCAGGTGCCAGATTAATAGTTAATCTTTTAACCGGAAAGGCAAACCCGCTGTTTTTTATTGCTGAGCGGACCCGATCCTTGGCTTCTTTAACCGCGGTATCCGGCAATCCGACAATGGATGTCTGAGGCAGGCCTTTTGCTATATCTGCTTCAATTTCAACAAGATACCCGTTTATTCCCGATATGCCGGCACTAAAAGCTTTAGCTAACAAAACATACCTCTCTTTTAAAATATGGGTTCTTTTCATTAACAGTAAGCTTGATTATAAGTTCAAGGAATTTTTAAGTCAAGAAAAAGTTGCTTTTTAACAAAAAGTATATTATAATTAATAAATTATGCAGCTTCAAAATTCTAACTTTTTTTCACAAATAATTGAAAATAGAATAATTTGGGCTTCCTTTTTTTCCTGGGGGGTTGCGCAGATCATAAAGATCTTTACCGGGATTATCAAGGAAAAACGTTTTGATTTTAAGTGGCTGATGATGACAGGCGGTATGCCCAGCGCTCATTCTGCCGGTGTAAGCGCGCTGGCAACTGCAGTCGGAATGTTCTCCGGTTTTAACAGTACGGTTTTTGGGATCACCGCAATATTTGCTTTGATAATCATGTTTGATGCTCAGGGGTTAAGAAGAAGTACCGGACATCAGGCAGAAGCTTTAAATAAGATGATGGAAGATATTTATTTTAAACATGAATTAAAGCAGGAGAGATTGCTTGAACTTATCGGTCATACGCCGGTAGAAGTGTTTATGGGGGCATTACTGGGAAGTGTTGTTGCCATTTTTGTGGTGACTTTATAATTAGATTGAAAGGGGATATAATGAACAGGCGAATAATTATCATTATAATAGCAATTATTGCTGTTTTAATTCTCATCAGGTTCGCTGGCTGCGGGAAGAAAAAAGAGGCCCCAAAGAATGATGCGTCAAGGCAATCCGAAGTTGTTTTTAATAATACCGTGGCTTTGAGCAAAAAAAATCCTGAAAATTCCTTGGAAGCTTTTGAGAAGATAGCAAGTAAGTTTCCCGCAAGTATTGAGGCCCAAAAAGCTTTAGTAAAGATCGCGGAGTTTTATAATAAAAGCGATGAGCTGCTTCTTGAAAAAGAAGCTTTGCAGAAGTTAATTAATGCTTATCCTCAGGGTGAGTTTACCGCTGATGCGCAGGCTCGAGTTGGTGAGATAAATATAAAAATGCTTTTTTCCAAAGCGCAAACTAAAAACAGCATTATCCATGAAGTTAAGCCAGGCGATTCTCTTTTTAAGATAGCCAAGCAGTATAATACAAATGTTGAGTTGATAATGAAGGTTAACGGTCTTAAGAATTCATTGATCAAACCTGGGATGAAGCTGAAAATCGTCACCGCTGTTTTTAAAATACTGGTTAGTAAATCAGACCTTACTCTGAAACTTATTGCTGACGATGAAGTTATAAATGTTTACCCGATCGGTATCGGAAAAGATAATTCCACTCCGGTTGGCCAGTTCAAGATTGTTAACCGGATAGTCGATCCGGTTTGGTATAAAACAGGTGCTATAGTCCCTGCCGGCAGCGCTGAGAATATTTTAGGTCCCCGCTGGCTGGGCATATCAGAACCGGGATATGGCATACACGGCACTGTTGATAAACAGCCTATCCGGCAGCAAAGAACCCAGGGATGTATTAGAATGATAAATAAGGATGTAGAGGAATTATTTGATATTGTGCCCTTAAATACAGAGGTTATTATTAACGATTAAAAGAGAAGAAGCTATGAACGGAACAGGACTGGATTTTGAAAAACCAATTATAGAGCTTGAGCAGAAAATTGCTGATCTTAAGAAGTTTTCTGAAAATAAGAAGATCGACTTGTCTGAGGAGATAGGCACCTTTGAAAAGAAGCTTGAGCAGGTTAAACATGAAATATTCGATAATCTTACTCCTTGGCAAAAAGTACAGATCGCCCGTCATCCGAAAAGGCCCTACACTTTAGATTATATAAATTTGGTGCTTACTGATTTTATCGAGCTGCATGGGGATAGGGCGTTTAGAGATGATCTGGCTATAATCGGCGGATTGGGGAAAATAGACGGGAAAAAAGTTCTCGTTCTCGGCCATCAGAAGGGACGGGATACCAAGGAGAATCTGGAACGCAGTTTTGGCTGTGCTCATCCGGAAGGATATCGAAAGGCCATACGTCTAATGAATCTTGCGGCCAGTTTTAAATTGCCGATAATTAATTTTATAGATACTCCCGGCGCTTATCCTGGGATTGAAGCGGAAGAACGCGGACAGGCCGAAGCAATCGCTTATAATCTGCGTGAGATGTTCCGCTTACCGGTGCCGATAATTATTGTTATTATCGGTGAAGGCGGCTCAGGAGGGGCATTGGGTATTGGCGTCGGAGACAGGGTTTGTATGTTTCAAAATTCTTACTATTCAGTCATATCCCCTGAGGGATGTGCCGCAATACTCTGGAGGAACAGGGCGAATGCTCCTGAAGCTGCAGAAGCTTTAAAGATCACAGCGGATGATCTTCTGAAATTGGGTATTATTGATGAGATCATACCAGAGCCTTTAGGCGGAGCGCATAGAGATCATAAGATTACTGCTTCAGCTTTGAAAGCTGTTTTGAAAAAAAACCTGAACGTATTATCCAAAATTCCTGTGAAGGAACTATTGGAGCAGCGTTATGATAAATTTAGAAAAATTGGCAAGTGGGAAGAATAATTATAAAAATTTTACGGAGGGAAAAATGCAAAAGCAATTAACTTGGAATATTCTGGAAAAAGATATCTTAACTGATAGTGTTATGCGCAGAGGCGTGGGTATTCTTGCGTTTCTAATGCTTACTATTGCGGGAGCCTTTCTGTATATTCCGCTTCCTGTTACACCGGTTCCGATAACTTTGCAGACATTTTTCGTGCTGCTTTGTGCGGCTTTTTTGAGCAAGAAAGACGGGTTTTTAACTCAAGGGACATATGTCGGGATGGGGGCTTTGGGGCTGCCTTTTTTTAGCGGAGCTTCAGGCGGTCTCCTGAGATTATTCGGGCCGACCGGAGGGTATTTGTTCGGCTTTGCTGTGTGTATTTATGTAGTTTCGGCTTTGCTCGATAATTTTAAAAATAAAAAGCAGCTTACTTTTTTAAGAATTCTGTTTGCTTTTGCCTGCGGTATTGCCGCTATTTATTTGTGCGGCGGATTATGGCTTGCTTTTATTACTAAATTTTCATTCACTCAAGTTATTGCCTACGGTATAATGCCTTTTATCGCCGGAGATGTGCTTAAGGTAATATTTGCTGCGATAATATTTCATAATTCAAACAGCAGAATGAGAAATCTTTTTAAAGCATAAATAAGTTAGTAAGGAACGGGCATTAATACCAATGGTATGAATGCCCGTTTTTTATGTGCGGGGAGAATAATGTGATCAGATTAGATGCACGCCAATCGAAAATTCTGGATCAAAGGGCTCAGGATGAGTACGGCATACCGGGATTGATACTTATGGAGAATGCAGGCCTGCGCGCCTTTGAGGTCGCATATAGAATACTTAAAAAAAGAAAGTCAAAAACCGTTTTTATTTTTTGCGGCCCGGGAAATAACGGCGGAGACGGTTTTGTTGTGGCGCGGCATTTGTTAAATCATAATGTTAAAGTCAGAGTTTTTTTGTTGGGCGGCAGTGACAATATAAAAGGTGATGCGCTGATTAATTACCGTATTCTCCAGAATTTGGGTGCACAGATAATAGTCCTGCCAAACGTACCGAATCTAAGGAATGCGGAGATTGCTATGAATAAAGCAGGGCTTATAATCGACGCAATATTCGGCATCGGGCTTAACAAAGTAATTGAAGGGTTTATTAAAGATGTGATCTGTGAGATTAACAAAGCAGATGTTCCTGTTCTTTCGCTGGATATTCCTTCCGGATTATGCTCAAGTACCGGTAAGGTGTTTGGATGCTGCATAAGGGCACATACAACAGTGACATTTGGCGCGCTTAAAAAGGGGTTTTATAAGGCTGAAGGGCCGGAAAAAGTCGGCAAATTAATAGTGGCTGATATCAGCTTGCCGAGAGATTTGCTGAAGTTAAAAAAGAGCCATTCTTATTTAGGGTAGAAGATTTTTTGTAAGACAATAAGAGTGAAGCGGATAAATAGAAACAAGAATGGCCCATGAATCTGTGTAATCCTGTTTTAATCTGTGGGATCAGGTTCTTTCTGCCACTCTAAACAAGAAAGAGCCTAAAAAATCTAAGTCTTAGAAAAGAGTGTAAATAAACGGCACTGCAGCGGGATTGTTTACGGTAAAAAGAATCAGGATGCCGATCAGCAATAAGACAATAATTATCGGGCTCATCCACCAGATCTTGTTTTCCCACAAGAATTTAAAAAGTTCCTGGACTATTTGCAGCCTGCTCTTTAAATTTTTAAACATTTTTTTCTATATCCTTATTTTTATTTTTTCCACAACAAATCTTCCCATAACCAGAAGATCCAGTCCGCTGTTCATAAATGTATTATAAGCATTTTGAGGTGAATTTACAATAGGTTCTCCTTTTAAATTAAACGAAGTATTCAAAAGCATAGGAATACCGGTTTTTTCTGCAAATTTTTCCACTAATTTATAATAAAGCGGATTCCAGGCTTTAGTGATCGTTTGCACTCTTCCTGTCCCTTCATGATCAACAGCCGGAATAAGTTTTCTTTTTTCCTCTTTTATCGGTAAGACCATGAGCATGTAACGGAAGGGGTAGAGTTCCTTATTTTTAACGCTGAAGAAGTTCTCAAGTTCGTTCTCCATGATCACCGGAGCAAAAGGACGAAACGGCTCGCGGAATTTTATCTTTATATTGACTATATTTTTCATATCCTTATTTCTTGCATCAGCTATGATCGAACGATTACCCAATGCTCTTGGCCCCCATTCAGAGCGTCCTTGAAACCAGCCGATTACCTTAGCCTGTTCAATCGCGTTTACGCAAAAATCAATCAATTCGCTGTCTGTATTAAACTCTCTAAAAGGGATAGCCGATTCGTTAAGAAAAGCAAGTATTTGTTTATCTGAATATTCTTTACCCAGATATGCGTGTTCTAAAATAAAACTGCGTTTTTGATCAAGCACATGATTATAGACATAAAGGGCAGCACCTATTGCCGCGCCGCTATCACCGGGTGCGGGCTGGATGAAGATATTTTTAAATAAACTCTCTCTTAAAAGTCTGCTGTTGGCCACAGAATTCAAGGCAACGCCTCCGGCAAGACACAGGTTTTTCATATGGGTTTGTTTATGAAGATAAACGGCTTGTTTCAGGATCACCTCCTCGGTAACTGCCTGGATACTTGCCGCAATATCTGCATAATACTGATTTTCAGTACATAGATCACAATAGTTTTCCGGTTTTTCACCGAAGTAGGCAGGGAACTCAAAGCCGGAGGTAAAGAAATCCGCGTTTATATCGCGTGGTTTTCCAAACAACTGTATGAACTTTTTGCTGTAGCTGCAATTTGACGAATAATGAAAAGAAAAATAATCCATGTTAAGGTCAAATGAACCGTCATCATGCAGTCTTATAATATTGGTAAGTATTTTCTCTTTAAAACGGCACTTACCGTAAGCAGCCATGCCCATTACCTTGTATTCACCTTCATTGACCTCAAAGCCCAAAAACGCGGTAAAAGCGCTGTATAACAGCCCCAGGGAATTAGGGAAATTGATTTGTTTGAATAAAGTTACTTTGTTATTTTTTCCAATTCCAAGCGCTCCGGTAGCCCATTCTCCGACACCGTCAATAGTCAATATCGCCGCCTCTTCAAAAGGAGAAACTAAAAATGTGCTGGCAGCATGAGAGAGATGGTGTTCGGTAAAAAGAATTCTATCACTGTCGATTCCCAGCTTTTGGCTGATAATATGTTTAATCCACAACTTTTCAGCCAGCCAGCTCTTCATAGCCTCGCTGAATACACCTGCTGATCTGGGGTAGGTGAAGATCACTGTTTTAATGATTCGCTCGAACTTCAAAAATGGCTTTTCGTGAAAAACAACAAATTCTAAATCGTTTGTGCTGATCCCGGCAAACTCAAGGCAAAAGTTTATAGCCGCTTCAGGAAAACCAGAATCATGCTTTTTTCGGCTGAATCTTTCTTCTTCTGTTGCGGCGATCAGCTTTCCGTCTTTAATTAAGGCGGCTGCCGCATCATGGTAAAAGCAGGATAGTCCGAGAATATACATTAGTATTGCCTCCTTAGACTATCTACAGTATCGTTTTTCTTTTTTAGATCTATCCAGCAGCTTGATGATCGGGAGGGTTTTCTGCGGAAGATATTTTTAATTACAAAACCAAGACGATAGGGAAGTATTAGAATGAAATAAATAATATGCAGGATCAGTTTTATCTGGAAGTTTGCAAAAATAATTGCGATTTTTTTCCACTTTTCCAAGAACTTTTTCATATAAACGCTCATTATAAAGTATCTAAACAACAAAGTCAAATCCTCCCATCTTTTTCCCCCTTGCTCCCACCCCGGGGGTGGGAGTATAATGTATTGTGTGGGCAAATTTAGATAATAGGAGAAGATCAATGAGAAGGAAAAACATTTTAAGTAGCGGCGGTATTTACCATGTTTATTCAAAAAGCATTGCAGGGTATAAAATATTTCACACAAAGAATGATTATAATAGAATTATAGATTTATTTAAGTATTATCGCATAAAAAACACAGGTGTAAAATTTTCTAAATTTTTAGAAATTAGAAATATGACTATTTTCATTGAAAAGCATTGGAGCAGCAAGGATTTTTTAGTGGAAATAATAGCATATTGCATTATGCCTACACATATTCATCTCGTGCTAAAGCAGCTTCAAGAGGAAGGTATTGTTATTTTTATGGGAAATATCTTAAATAGCTATTCGAGATTTTTTAATATTAGAACATCTAGGAAAGGACCGCTATGGGAAAGCCGGTTTAAAAATGTTTTAGTTGAAACAGATGAGCAATTGCTGCATTTGACCCGTTATGTTCACTTGAATCCAGTAACAGCTGGATTAGTGGAAAGTGCAGAAGAGTGGCGGTATTCATCTATCAAAGAATATCTTAGCAAGCGGAAAGATTTAGAAGGAATTTGTGACTTTGACAGCAGCATAGAATTAGAGAAGCTTAATTACAAGTCTTTTATTGATTCTCAAAAAAATTACCAGAGAGAATTGGGCAAGATAAAAAGCCTCTTTTTAGATTAAGGAAAAGCCATTGATTTTCACCCTTACTCTCACCCCTGGACCCTTACTCCCACCCCCGGGGTGGGAGTAAGGGTGAGTATGGGTGAGTATTTATTGACAAGTGGGGAGGGTTGTGGTAATTTAGAGCTGATGAAGAGATATGGTCTTTTCGCCTTATGTTTGATGGTTTTTGCAAGTGGTTGTAGCCCTAAATTTGTTAGCCGCTACGCTTCCACGGAAAAGCAAAAATCCTATGTAAGCATGAAGTTTGAGTTGGACGATAAGGATTATATTGGCAAGACCCGCCAGGAAATAATTGAGATGATGGGTATGCCTGCGCAGGTTTTTGATAAAACTGCTGAAGGCGTTACTAAAGAAACGTGGATCTACTATCCGGACTTTTCCAATAACTTTGTAGCGATTATAATTTCTTTCCAAGGTGAGAAAGTCCAAAGTGCCTCTTATGAATCGGTGATATAACAGGCTTTTCTTATCGAGATATTTTACCTTAATAATCCGTCCAAGGCTTTGAATATCTGCTTATTGATCTCATTTTTTACCTGAGAGCCGATCCTTTCCCTCATAAACTTACTTAGGTCTGGCTTTGGAACTGTTAGTGTCCCTTTTACATCAAGCTCGGTAAAATACTGCTCGTTTTCTAAAGTAAAGAATTTATCAAGTACTTGAGAACTGGTCTGCTGAGCAGATTCCGGAGTTAGGAGTAGTTTTACTGCAAGATTAATACTTTGATTAAAATTAATATCACCTTTGGCCATGATGCTGGCTTCAGGCCCGATAAGGGTGGTATCTTCTGTATGGATATTACTGTTTTTCACGCCAAATGTTCCTTTTGCTTCGGTCACTTCAAAGCTGCTTAAAAAGCTAAGGTTGAGCAGCTGTCCTATCGTGTGCATTAATTCTAGTCCGGTTATCTGTGCCTGTTCAAGCTGGACATTGACACTGGACTCAATTGTATTTAAATCTGTACCCAGACCGCTGAAGTCTGCTCCCAGTGAAAAAATACCTTTGTGGGGCTGCGCAATAATTTTTGATTCTTCAATAAGGCTGCCTATGTTTACTTTGTCAATTTTGGCAGTACCTTTGTATTTAAAATTATCGCTCAAAAACTCAGCAACTGCTTTTAATTCCAGAGTTCCGTCATAGCTGAGTGAATATGCGCTCAAGTTTAAAATTCTGCTGCTTAGATTACCGGAGATATCCGCATCGCGCAGTTTTATTTTTTTTACCGACATCTCCTTAGATTTGATATTAGCGTTAATATCCATCTGCTGCCATTGAGCGAGTGGGCCGGATGCCTGCAGCTTAGCATCTACAATGCCCTTCAGGTCCAACTCATCAAGAGTTTTTTTGAAATCAAAGGGAAGTTTGTTTAAATCTTCAAGGTCAATGTTTGATCTTGCACTGACATTAATTTTGGGGTTTTTCAATACTGATTCGATCTTTCCATGAGCCGCTGCTTCGATATTTTTATAGAGTATGTTCAGTTCTTTGAGTTCAATATCAGTATTTGCATATTGCACATCCAGGTTAGCCTGTACTTTTTCAAGTGCAATATCGTTCATCTTTGCATTTTCGAGATTTATGCTGCCTTTGATAACAGCATTTAATCCCTCGGGATCCATTCCGCTGCCGCTTACGAGCATTTCTGTCGAAAATCTTCCCTGAAACCCTTCAGGAATGAGTTTTGTGCCTTTGGCAACTGCCCCCAGATCAACATTGCTTAAATTAGCATTGAAATTAAAAACCGGTTTTTGCATATCAGCCAGGTCAAGTTTAGCCTTTGCCGATAATTGTCCCTCATAAAGTTTCATGGTGAGAGTTGAAACGTCTAATTTCATCTGTTTGAATTGCCCCTCGATGTCAAGTTCATCCAGATTGAACTGGTTTATTCCGAGTGTTGGGGAGTGCAGTTTAAATGGCAGATTCAGGTCCTGAAATTTCAGCAGATCACCAGAGACTTTAATGTCAAGACTGGGTTTTCCGCTTAATGTGAGAGTTCCGGGTAAATTGAGGAATCCATAAGAATTGAGTTTATTAATATCAGCAGATAGATTACCGGCAAGGTTTCCCTTAGGATGATTAATATCCGTAATGCTACCGTCAACAATAAGGGATATAATGCTGTCACTAAGTGTGAGTTTTTTGACTATAATATCTTTTCGGTTCTTTAAAATAAGATCAATATTTGCTTCGATAGGCTCTGTAAACGCAAATTTGTCAAATATCAGATCGCTTAGAAGGGCATCTGCCTGTACATTAATCCTGTTTAAATCCAAAACATTTCCTTGAGCGTGAATATTGGCGCTAAGGGTGCCGCTGATCGCTTGTTTTAGATCAGGCATGAAATTCTCTTGAATTAGTGCTGTTTTTGCGTCCAGGATCTTCACGCTTGCATTATAAGGCAGGTTGCCGGGCATTATATTCATGTCTGCTTCAGCAGAGATAGTGCTTCCTAAAAACATGGCTTCCAGGGTGTTTATGGTTGCTTTGCCGTTTTGCAATTGCGCGGCTATTTTAATGCTATCAACTTCATAATTCAGCACGAAAATCTTTGGGCAGGCAATAGCAACACTTCCTTCAAGCAGCGAGATGTCCTTCAGCGGACCGTTAACGGTTATGTTGGCTTGGATTAACCCGCGGGGGTTTGTGCTATTTAAAATATCTTTTATGTCCAGCGGTAAATTCTTAAGCTCCTCCAGTTCCAGGCTGAGGTCAGCTGTGATGCGGGCATCGGCCTTATTTTTGAGATCCATGATCTGGCCTGAGACGCGCAGCTGAAGCTGATTATAACTGGCTTTTATTTCATTGATGTTTAAATCTTCTCCGGACAGCACACAATCCAGATTGAATTTAAGAGGGGAGAGCTCACCTTGCAGGAGAAGCTCCGGATTTTTAAAATCATTGATTAAAACCTCCAGTTTTGCCGTCTCATTGTTAACTTTGCCCTGAATGTCATGGCTTACTAAAGAGTTTTTGGAAAGCACGATGTTTCCGTTTATATTAGTAATGTCGCCTACAGCCGGCACCCCACTAATTTTAATTGCTTTAAGTGTTATATTGCCGCCCCAGTCAATATTATTTTGATCTTTGAAGTCCAGCGTGAGAGTAAAATCAGAAACAATATCACCTGAAACTATAAGCGGAGCCTGGCTTAGTTTTATTTCTTTTAAGTATATATTCATGGGGATTTTCGGATTATTGCCGTTAATCTTCCAGGAATCAAAAATTCTTTTGTATCCGGGGACTATTTTGATCTGAGTGCATTCAAGCATAATTTCCTTAGAATTCCGGGCATAAAGCACAGGTTTATCTATGAGGACTGTGCCTTTGCGGTTGATGTCTATATTTGCAATGGTAAGCTTTTGTCCAAGCCGGACTTCAGCTTCGCGGCAGATCGTTGGGATTATAAATTTTGGCATGAGCACAAGTTCAAAAAGAAAATACCCTCCGGCAAGCACTATGCCGATGATGAGGAAGAACGTAGACAGAAAAAAAAAGGCCGCTGATTTTTTCATATACTGGCTATTATATATTAAAGGAGAAATTTTTCAAACAATAAAAGCATTTAGACGGTCAGCCTTGCGGGATTTAGAATAATTTTATCCCTTGACACAATTTATTAAGAGGCATAAAATAATACACAAGAGACAGTAAATATAATTACTTTTTAAGGATAAGGAGTGATAGTTATGACTGTCCAAGGAGCAGTTAAAGAACGCAGAGAATTTTTTAGGAAAAACGCGGACTTTCCTGTACAGCTTAGACAAATGCTTCAAGAACACGCGGGGATAATTCACAATTCAATGACCCATGATTGCAGCGAAAGCGGTATACAGCTTTCGTCGTTTTATTTTTACCCCGTGAATTCTAAAATGATTCTTGAGATCTTTCCCTCTAATGATACAGAGCCGATAATTACTCTAGGCAGGGTAGTATGGGTAGAGCAGGTTCCGTACCAGGAGAAGTATAAGATCGGCATTGAGTTTTCTGAGATGAATATTGAAAGCCGTGTGCATTTGAAGGAAATAATAACCTGCAGCAACGCTTAAACTTGCTTATGAAATCTGTGTTTCATAGCAGTTGAATAAGTAATGTTTTTCCTCTTTTTGGCTAATTCCCCAATAGAATCAGGAGAATTGACATTAATATTTTCATATGTTATAGTTATATCCACAAAAATGAAAGGTAGACTGAATAAAATGAAGAAGATAACCAGTTTTATTGTTGCTATTTTGATCCTGCTGCCCGTTCATTGCTATGCATTCTGGACCTGGTCCCCAAAAACCGGTAAATGGCTTAATCCTAATTACAGGATCATTAATAGCCCTAAAGAGCAGTTTGATTGGGCTATGGTGTTTTTTCAGAATGAAGATTACCGCAATACAATTTACCAAATGCGCAGGCTTTTGAAAAAATTTCCTAAGTCAAGCTATGCGGCTGAAGCAGAGTTTCATGTTGCGCTATGCTATGAAAAACGCAAAAATCCGTATAAGGCTTTTACAACATACCAAAAAGTAATCGATAACTACCCATTAAACGAACGTTTGGAGGAAATTGTCGAAAAACAGTACCTGATAGGGGAGAGGTTCTTTAACAGAAAAAACTACAATCTGGCAAAGAAAATATATGACCAGGTGCTTACCAACGCTCCTTACACCAAGGTTTCAGATGTGGTGCAGTATAACGGCGGTTTGTGTGAACTGAGAATGGGCAAGTATAAGGAAGCCAGTGATGAATTTGAGTATCTGATCGAGAATTATTCCTTCAGTCCTTATGTTGATGATGCTACTTATCAAGTCGGGTTCTGTTCTTATAAGATGTCTTCGGCAGTCAAGGATTATGATGTTTCTCTGATTGATAAGGCCATAGAGGATCTGGAATATTTCTTGCGGAGGTTTAAAACAAGCATTTATGCTGCTCAGGCAGAGAGTCTGCTTAATAAATTGAATAATAAAAAGGCAGAAAGAATGTTCAATATTGCTTATTTTTATGAAAAGCAGAAGAAAAATGTAGCGGCGGTCAAGTATTACGAGCAAATAGTTTACAGCTTTGACAAAACTTCCTGGGCGAAAAAGGTTAACCCCAGACTTAAGCGTTTAAGGTCTATCTAAAACTCTTGATCCTTAAATCCTGCCCGGATTAGGGGTGGATTGAATATTTGGCGGAAATCTTAGTGAAAAAAAATAACGCATTTAATATCCTTATATGTTTATTCCTCTTTTTAAGCGGCTGCGGCTATACGGCAAAAGCGTATAATCTACCCAGCTCTATCAAAAGCGTTTATATCCAAACACTTAAAAATAATACTGAAGAGCCGAACCTGGAGAATGAATTAAAGACAAAACTTGTAGCAGTTTTTCAGAATGACGGCAATCTGACAATCGCTTCCAATGATCAGGCAGATGCTCAGATTAAAGGTCAGATCGTTGCTTATACCCGTCAGGCAATGCGTTATGCCTCTGATGCGTCTGTGCAGGAATACAGGCTGAACATAACGGTTAATTTTGAGTTTATTGATCTGTCTTCAGGAAAACCGATCGTCAAAGCAGATAATTTTTCAGGTAATGCTTCTTATTATTTAAGCGGGGCTAATGCCAAGTCCGAATCAAATGCCCGCGCTGAGGCACTTGATAATCTTTCTCGTCTAATGCTAAACAAAATCATCACATTATGGTAAAGTCCTTAACATACTGGGATATCCTCAAGAATATTCAAGCCAAAAAAATCGATGTTCTTTATCTGTTCAGCCAGGAGGAGCTGTTTCTAAAAAGGCAGGTGGAGGAGCTGATGAAGGATGCAGTTGTCGGCGAAGGATCGGCAGATTTTAACTGTAATGTATTTTACGCGGAAGATGTTCCCATAGATGAGGTGCTTGATACCATAAGAACCAATCCATTCCTGGGGGAAAGGCGGCTTGTAATTTTAAAAGATGTTGAAAAATATTCCGGCTATGAAAAAAAACTTACTGCATTTTTGAAAAAACCGGCATTGAAAACGGTTTTTATCATGGAAACAGCCAAAAAATCAAGCGATAAGTTCATTAAAAAAATCGTTCCGTATGCCACGGAAGTAGTTTTCTCGCAGTTAAACGGCCCTGCGCTTAATAAATGGATAAGCGAATATGCCAAAACCAAGGGTAAAAAAATCTCGCATGAGGGTATTGCTCTGCTGGTTGAAAAAGTAGGAAATGAGCTTGATGTAATCGTTAATGCTCTTAATAAGCTTTTTCTTTATGCCGGGGATAGTTTAATGATTTCCGAGATGGATATAGAGTCTTTGATCAAAAAGACCAGACAGGATACGCGTTTTACTTTTTTAAATGCCCTGATGACCAAACAGACCGGTATTGCACTTGAAATGGCAAGTGAACTCTCAAGAAACGGAAAGCATGCAACAGACCTTATCGGGCTGATCAACTGGCAGATGAAGCGCTTAGAGAGCGTCAAGGAGCTGGCAGAGAGCGGATATAGTAAAGACGCAATGGCCAAAGCACTTAACATGACGCCATATGTTTTTAATATTATCCATAAACAGGCAGCCTTTTTTAGCCTAGAGGAGATCAAACGGGGTTTTGAACTGTTATTGTCTTCTGATGTGGCAATAAAACAGGGGCTGAAAAGCCCCGGTTTAACCTTAGAAACACTTATTGTGCAGCTGTGCACTAATAAATGATTGATTTTTGAAACGCAATGATCAGGAAGACGTTGCGGAACTAAGCTGATGAATTTTCTTTAATAATTGTGCTTTTTTCCTGGCTGCTTTGTTCTTATGCATTAATTTCTGAGTAACAGCTTTATCGATCTTAGAAACAAAACCGCTGAGCTCTGCTTTAAGCTTGCTGGTGTCTTTGGATTCTAATAAAGCAATAATTTTCTTCTGTTCAATTTTGAATGCTTTTCTCAATGATGTGTTGTGTTCTTGTTTCTGTTTAGATTGTTTTAAGGCTTTAATAGCCGATTTCTTTGATGGCATAAAAATTTCTCCTTTCATAAGAATTTCGTAAAAATATAACACACCTCACAGAGGATGTCAAGAGATTTTGAAAAACCTGTATCGAGTATTGCGTATTGGTTGTGCTATCCGGAAATAGCATAACGATCGGTGTTAATCAGCGTTTATCAAGCGAAGCGGGCGGTTAATTAAATTATCTGTGTTTAAAAGTGTCAACTATTCCAGAACAAGACAGTAGAGAGGAAAGATGTCAGAGCATAAAAAATTATTTAAATCAGCCGGTGTGGTCAGTTTTTTTACCCTGCTTAGCCGTATTTTAGGCTTTGCGAGGGATATGGTTATCGCCAGGATGTTCGGCACAGGCGCAGCAGCACAGGCCTTTGTTGTCGCTTTTCGTATCCCGAATGCCCTTAGGGACTTAATAGGAGAAGGGGCGGCCAATGCGGCAGTTATACCTGTTTTAAGTGAATATCTTGATAACAAAGACAATAAGGAATTCTGGCGGGTTGCCAATCTTTTACTGAGCACGGTGGTGATTATCCTGGCGGCGGTTTCCTTGCTGGGTACGCTTTTGTCGCCGCTTATAGTAAGGATAATTGCTTTTGGATTTATGAATGACCCGGCAAAGCTTGATTTGACGATCCGCTTAAGCAGAATTATGTTTTCCTTTATTTTCCTTGTCGGCCTGTCTGCGTATTTAATGGGAATTCTAAACACCTTAAAGCATTTTGCCGCTCCTGCTGCGGCATCAGTATTTTTAAATATCACGATGATAGTTTTCGGGATTTATTTGTGTAAGTATTTTCAGGATCCGATAATCGGACTTTCTATCTCTGTGCTTGTCGGCGGTGTTTTGCAGCTTATTGTTCAAATCCCTGTGCTGATTAAAAAGGGGTTTAAGTTTCGCTTTGAATTTGACTTTCGCCATCTGGCGATCAAAAGAATAGGCAGATTGCTTTTGCCGAGGATGCTCGGATCAAGCATATACCAGCTTAATATTTTTATAGACACCATGTTTGCCAGCTTAGGTCAGATCGTCGGTGAAGGCGCTATAGCGGCATTGTATTATGCAAACAGGCTTATCCAGCTGCCTACGGCCTTATTCGGCACCGCCCTGGCTACTGCCTGCCTGCCGACTTTATCGCAGCAGGCCATAGCCAATGACATGAACGCAATGAAGAAAACGATCGAGGTGTCTTTGCGCTCCCTGCTGGTATTACTTATTCCTTCAAGTGTCGGACTTTTTGTCCTTTCTGAGCCGATAATCCGGCTCTTGTTTGAACGAGGTGAATTTGATGCATTGTCCACGCAGATGACTTCCTTTGCCATGGCGTTTTACTGTGTGGGGCTTTTTGCCTATAGCGGTGCAAGGGTGATAACTTCCTGTTTTTTTGCATTAAAGGATACGGTTACGCCGGTAAAAATAACTTTCCTATGCCTGATTATCAACTGTGTTTTTAACTTTTTGCTCATGCATGTACTTCAGGTGGGGGGGCTGGCCCTGGCTACATCTATTTCATCCACAGCCAATTTCTTTATCTTGATATTTCTGCTGCGCAAAAAAATCGGCAATCTCGGCCTGATATCTCTTATTGTCAATACGCTGAAAACTTTATTGATCTCAGCACTCATGGGGGTGTTTTGCCTCTGGGCCTATTCCTTCAGCAGTTCTTTTTTTAAAATTGGATTGAGCCTTTTGATCTCTATAACCGGCGGAATAGCCGTCTATTTCCTGCTGGGCTGGTATTTCAAAATATTTAACGGTATTAATCTGAAATTCAAATCATGAATTTAAGCGATAAAGTAAAAGCAATGCCTGATGGCTCCGGTGTTTATCTAATGCTGGATAAGGACGGGGCCATTATTTATATCGGCAAGGCGATATCACTCAAAAAACGTGTGAGTTCTTATTTCGGTTCCTCAGCCAAGGGGCAAAGGCTGAAACTGCTGGTAAGTGGGATCGCTGATATAGAATTTATTACCACTTCAACCGAAGCCGAAGCGCTGATCTTAGAAGCTGGGCTTATCAAGGAAAACAAGCCGAAGTTTAATATAGACATAAAGGACGACAAGGCCTATCCGCTTTTGCGCCTCGGCACAGACGAAAAATTTGCCCGTTTGCGTATTGTAAGGCGCCGGAAAAAGGACAGGGCGCAATATTTCGGGCCTTACACATCAGGAAAACTATTGCGCCAGGCGCTGAATTTCATGCGCAGGATATTTCCGCTCAGAGTTTGTAATGTGATGCCTAAGTCTGTATGCCTTAATTATCATCTCAAGATCTGCCCGGGGCCCTGCCAGGGGCTGGTAAGTAAAGAGGGGTATGAACAAAACGTTAATAATCTTTTATTGTTCTTGAGGGGCAAAAAAACAGATCTGATAAAAAAGCTTTCTGATGAAATGAAGTCCGCGTCTTTAACTCATAATTTCGAAGCTGCGCTTGAGCTGCGCGATAAGATCGAAAGCTTAAGTTCTGTGCCGATTGGTTACAAGCGCTTTGCCGTTGCGGACCAGGTCGAGGAACTGCAGAAAGTCCTTAGATTAAAAAGGCGCCCTGTTTATATCGAAGGCTATGATATCTCCAATATATCAGGCTCTGAGGCCGTAGGCTCTATGGTGCGTTTTAAGCAAGGCCGAATTTACAAAAAGGATTACCGCAGGTTTAAAATTAATTCTGTAAAAGGGATTGATGATTATGCCATGATGCAGGAAGTACTGAAAAGGCGTTTTACCGGTGATATTTCGGTTGCACTTGATCTGCCCGAGCTGATTCTTATCGACGGCGGCAAAGGGCATCTAAAATGCGCCTTAGAGCAGCTTAATAGTTTGAAAATTAATATTCCGATAATCAGTATTGCCAAAAAATTCGAGCATATTTATGTCCAGTGGCAGAACAAGCCCGTAGCTTTGCCGCTTAATTCCAAGGCTTTAAGACTTATTGCGGCTATCCGGGACGAAGCACATCGCTTTGCCTTGAGCTATCACCGCAATTTGCGCAAAAAGCAGATGCTCATGTCTGAACTTGACCAGATACCCGGCATAGGCAAGGTTAGAAGGCAGATCCTGCTCAGGGCGCTTGATAATATCAATTCATTAAAGGGTATCAATATCAAGCAGCTTAAGAAAATAAAGGGGATAGATGAAAGAACAGCAAAAAATATCATTGAACATTGGAACAAGTATTGATATTATAATGAAGGGATTTACACCTTTTCAAAAAGATGTCTTAAAAGCGGCCTGTGAAATTAAACCGGGTGAGACCAGAACATATAAGTGGATAGCAGAACGTATCGGCCGTCCGAATGCCCAGCGGGCTGTAGGAACGGCTCTCAAGAAAAATCCATTGCCTCTTTTGATACCTTGTCATCGGGTGGTTGCATCAAGTGGGAAAATAGGGGGATATGCTCTGGGGGTAAAGCTCAAAAACGAGCTGCTTAAATTTGAAAAGAATTTTTGCGGGGTAAAAAAGGGAAAAGGAAAATAAAAAAATGGATAGTAAAGTCAAAAATCAGTTTGAGGAGGGCTTGAATAGAAGGCAGTTTGCCAGGGTAAGAGCGCAGCTGTCTATGCAGTATAGGGTATTGCATGAAGAGGGCGCATCCCGTGCCTGGAACTCCACTGTAACGAAAAACCTGAGCGCTGCGGGTGTATGTTTTGAATCCTTTCATCCGATGAGCTTGAATACTGAGCTGGAAGTAAATCTGAAAATTCCTTTTTTCGAAGTACCGATAGTTATGAAAGCACGTATTGTTCGGGCGGCTGAGATCAAGGCCGGAGAAGTGTACGGGGTTGCTGCTGCTATTACTGATATCAAGAGAACAGACCGCCAGAAACTTCAGGTTGAGATCGAACAGGTAGACATTATCGGCCTGCTGCAGCTGGCTATGTATGAGCAGGCTACCGATGTTCATCTGTCTATAGAGCATCCTCCCATGCTTCGCAAGGCAGGGCAGCTGCAGGCAATGAAATACGATGCTTTAGATAGGCAGGCAATTAAAAGAATGGTTTTCAGCCTGCTCACAGAAGACCAGACAAATAAAATAAGCGTTGAACACGAACTTAATACTGCGGTTACCATTGTCACGGTAGCCGGTACTTATCGTTTCCGGCTAAACGTGCATATGCAGCAAGGCGCTATTGAGGCCGCATTTCATCTTATAACTGTTCCGATCCCGACTCTTGAAGATTTAAAATTACCTGATATTGTGTCTTCTTTTGCTGATAATAAACCGGGATTAGTGGTGATCACAGGCCCGGCAGGCTGCGGCAAGACAACCACCTGCGCTGCGCTTATTGAAAAGATCAACAGCGAGCGCTCTAGTGTTATTTTAACTTTTCAGAACCCGATCGAGTATGTATTCCCGGTAAAGAACAGTGTTATCAAACAAAGAGAGGTCGGCATAGATACAGAATCATTTGTCAGCGGGATAAAGCAGGCCATGCAGCAGGATGTTGATGTACTGGTGCTCAGCGATATCCCTGATGAAGAAACTATTAATCTGGCTATTGATGCATCTGCTTGCGGAAAACTTGTATATGTTGTTATTTCAAGTTCCGGTGTGGTCGGGGTATTAGATAAAATAATCAATATGTTTGCAACAGAAAGACATTATTATATGAGAAAAGTCCTTAGCGAGTGCTTACGAGGGGTAATCTTTCAAAAATTAATACCGCTTAAGGATAATGATGGAAAGCTTGGGGTAACAGCTGAAGTGCTGGTTAACACCCCGGCTGTGGCATCTGCCATCCGTGACGGCTTATTTGATAAAATTCATCATTCATTAAAAACAATTCTCAAAGCGGGACAAAAAGCATAGATAAATTGTTTAAAGGCGAAGTGGTAAAAGACAGTAAGTGAAATAAGCCATCCTATAAAAAAAAGTGCAGGAGGATGGCGTGATTGCGTAGATTCAAGAGGAGATTACAGTGATTAAGGAAAGAGATCCTTTAACTGATAAAATAATCGCCTGCGCTTATAAGGTGCATAGTAAACTTGGTCCTGGATTCAATGAGAGAATATACCATAACGCTTTTAAAATAACCTTAAAAGAGAATGGTCTAAGCTATCAAACTGAGAAAAGTTTTGATATTTTGTTTCAGAAAGAAAATATCGGTAAATTGAGGATGGATTTAGTTGTGGAAGACAAAATTGTAACTGAAATTAAAGCCCTATCAGGTAAGGTGCCTGCTGTATTTGAATTGCAAGTTATATCGTATCTAAAGGTGTCAGGATATAAGGTTGGGCTATTAATAAATTTTGGCAATAAAAGCTGTCAAGTGCGGAGATTAATGGTTTAATCGTTGCAATCTAATATTAATCGTTGTAATCAGGTATAATCCAGATAATATTTGTGGATTATACCTGTGGAAAGGGAGCAATAATGAAAGGTATTATTTTAGCCGGAGGCAAGGCGACCAGGTTATATCCGATAACAAAAGGTGTCTGCAAGCAGCTATTGCCGGTTTACGACAAGCCGATGATATATTATCCTCTTTCCGTGCTGATGCAGGCAGGCATAACCGAGGTGCTTATAATCTCCACCCCGGAGGCGCTGGGTCAGTTTAAAGCTTTATTCGGTGATGGAAGTGATTTTGGACTTAAAGTGCAATATGCCGAGCAGGATAAACCCCGCGGCATAGCAGAAGCGTTCATTATCGGAGAGGATTTTATCGCTCATGACAAGGTCTGCCTGGTTTTAGGAGATAATATCTTTTTCGGTGCAGGACTGGAATATGAGCTCAAGAAGGCGGTTGAGCAGGAAACTGGTGCCTGCGTTTTTGGATACTATGTAAAAGACCCGCAGAGATACGGTGTAATTGAATTTGACAATGACAATAATGCGGTATCTATAGTCGAAAAACCAAAAAATCCCAGGTCTCATTGGGCGATCACCGGATTATATTTTTATGATAATAAGGTTGTGCAGATCGCTAAAAACATCAAGCCCTCAGCCAGGGGAGAGCTTGAGATCACAGACCTTAATAATGTCTATTTAAAGGATAAAAAGCTGAAGGTAAGGCTATTAAAGCAGGGGTATGCATGGCTGGACACAGGAACTTATGATTCTCTTATTGACGCCTCTATTTTTATCAAGACCATTGAAGACAGGCAGGGTTTAAAGATCGGGTGTTTGGAAGAGATAGCTTACAAAAAAGGGTATATAACAAAAGAGCAGTTATTAAAACTTGCCGGCCAGATGAAAACAAGCTACTCTGAATATCTGCGAAAGATCGCTGGGGAACAATAGAATGGCGTTTAATTTTAAAAAGCTCGATATTCCTGAAATGATCCTGATCACTCCGGATGTTTTTGCTGATGAACGCGGTGAGTTCATAGAGCTTTTTAAAGTATCAGCTTTTGGCCGATACGGGCTTAACAAACCTTTTGTGCAGGTAAATCACTCTTCTTCAAAAAAGCATGTTCTACGGGGCCTGCATTTTCAAAGCAGCCCTAAGGCGCAGGCAAAGCTGGTCAATGTAATTGCCGGGGAGATCTTTGATGTTGCTGTTGATCTGCGTAAGGGGTCGGCAAATTACGGCACATGGGTAGGAGAGGTGCTTTCAAGTGAGAACCGCAAAATGCTTTATATCCCGGAAGGATTTGCGCACGGTTTTTGTGTACTCTCTGACAAGGCCGATGTTGTTTATCAATGCAGTGATGAATATTCACCTGAGCATGACAAAGGTATTCTCTGGTGTGATCCGCATATAAATATCAAATGGCCGATCAAAGACCCTATTCTATCTGAAAAAGACGCCAATTTGCCTAATTTAGAAGACATCAAGACTGTTTTGTAGTCTAAGAGTCTAAAAGGATTCAATCGTTAATGATTATCCTGGAAAATTTTAGTTTTTTCTTCCAACTTTTTGTTTGTAGTCGTTCGGGGATGTTTCTTAGATACTCTTAATTTTAAAAAATACATTATTTGTATCGAACTACTACGAAGGATATGAAAAATTTAAGAAGTGAATAGAAAAACCAAGCTAATGCCAGAAGAACCTAATAAACAGGTACTAGCCAAAGACAATTTCATGTTTGTGATAGTTTTTGGGCTTTGGCTGCTTCTTATCTTATATTTTGATCCGAAGATATTTGCAGAAGTAAGAAGAGGAGAACCCCTCCTTGCATGGTTGTCTGTTACTGGTTTAATCATCTGTGTGAATATTTTTTGGCTAATAGGTATCTATCAAATTGTTCTCGCGGTCTTTTCTCGATTTATTGCTCAAGATTTACCCAAATCTTTTCATTTATCACCTTCAGCACCGAAGGTTGTTATCCTTTATCCCACCAAAGATGATTTCAAAGAAGTAGCAATCTTAAGCTGCCTGGGGCAAGATTACCCTAATTTCAAAGTCTATATTTTAGATGACAGCACCGATGATAAAAACAAACTGAAAATTGATAATTTTGTAAGTGATCATAAAACTGTTAACCTTATCAGGCGCAAAAATAAAACAGGCTTTAAAGCGGGAAATCTAAATTATGGCTTAAAGCAGATTGCGGATGAATTCGAGTACTTTGCTATCTCAGATGCGGATGGGATTTTACCTCAAGATTTTCTCACGCGCTTGATCCCTTATTTTTCTTTAGATGAAAACATTGGGTTTATTCAGTCCCAGCAACAGACTAACCCTAAACAAGGTTTTATCTTTAGCGAATATCTAAAGCATCAAACCAGGCTTCATTATAAATATTTTGTTCCAGCAAAAAATAAATACGGCTATGTATTGTTTTATGGCCATGGTGGAATCATTCGAATGAATGTTTGGAAGCAGGTGGGTGGTTTTCCGGATTCAATTACTGAAGATTTTATTTTTACCTCAGAAGCTCTTAGACTTGGATATCGCGGGTTTTTTGTTAAAGATGTGATTTGCTATGAAGATTTTCCTGAAGATTACCATAAATATCGAAAAAGGGGAGAACGCTGGATTAGCGGTACAGCAGCTTATTTTTTGAAATACTATCTGAAGCTCTTATTTTCAAAACATGCTACCTGGATTGAAAAAGTAGATATCCCTCTTTTTGCCGGTAGGCTTCTTTTTGGTTTACCGTTTATTCTCTTTCTTTTTATTGTCTCTATCGCGCTTCCTCTAACAACAAAATATTTCAATCTATACTTACCCTTAAACACTATGCCTATCCCGCTTCTTGAAAGCATACCCTTGTTTTTCTCCGGATCATATCAAATGGGGCAGAACATCTATACCAGCTGGGCGTTTGAATTTTTTATTGCTATGTTGTTTTACGCATTTTCTGATCTGGCTTTTGCCGTGATCGAATGGTATAAAAAGCCAATAAAGATGTTTAACTTCATGGCTCAATACACCTTTATTTGTTTTAGCACAATTATTTTTTTTGTCAGAGTAATACTTTTGAGTATTTTGCCTCTAAAAAGGGTTTTTTATGTAAGCGGCATAAAGGAATATCAGCTTTCTAAACAAACTTTGTTTATTCCGATCAAGATTGATCGTTTTAGTATTTTTGAAGCATTAGTAGGAATTAGCCTAATTTTAAGTGTTTTTCAAACATCAAACATTTGGTTATTTCCCATAGCGGTTGCCTTAATTGCGAACCCATTGCTTTATAGATTCAAATGGGAAACCCCGGGAATTTATCTTATTATCATTTTGCCGTTTATTCTCTTTCTCTTGATTATTTTAATCATAGGCCTTTCTTTCCTCTAATTTGCTTGACATTCTGATAATTACAATTATATATTGATAATATGTAGGAAGGTGCCTTTTTAATAATAAAAATTGGAGTGAACCTATGAAAAGAGCGAATCTAATAACTTTAGCTATATTTTTCAGCTTTATCGCGTTATTCTCATTCAAAATCATAAACGCTCAAGCTACAAGAATTGTTCTAGATGAAATAATTGAAGACATTCCGGAAAAATGGTGGGAAGGAGGATGGGATAAGAAAGACGAGCTGCAAAGCTTTATCCAAGCCCATTCTGCGACTAATCGCGAAGCTCTAGCAAAAGCTCAGTATTGGATTGGATGCAACTATTATAGTCAAAGAGATAATGAAGCGGCGATAGCTGTTTTTGAAGAACTCATTCAAGATTATGCTGATTGTTGGTTTGCCTGTGCAAAAGCACGCTTTGAAATAGGGCAGGTCTATGTTTATCGGATATATGATTATGATAAAGCTATTGTTAATTTCCGAAAAGTAATTAGTGACTATCCTAAGTGTGAAGTAACTGCCCAGGCCCAACGGATGATCGGCTATACACTCAGTCAAATGCGTGAAAACGAGAAAGCTTTTATTGAATATGGTAAAGTTTGGGGCAACTATCCGCAAGCAAAGCTGGAAATCGCTAAAGCTTATTGGGAAAGTGGCAATCTTAGCTTTCAGGAAGCTTTAAAGAACAATATCTCTGAAGATAAAAAAGAGACCAAATTAACACAAGCACTTTCTTTTTATAAACAAGCCTATCTCTACTGTCCTGATGAGGAAGCAGAGCTTGCAGAATGGACTGTTGATGCAATTGTAAATAGTTTTAAAATATTAGATGGCAATCGTCAGCGAGCGGATGATTTTATCCGTTATCAACGTTATGTCCTGACAGGTGATAGCAGTTTGCTTTCTGAAGGCCAAAGCGTAGCAATTCAAGATCCATTGAAGGATTTTTAACTTAATCAATAATAGGGAAATAATACTTATGAAAAGCAAAGCTAAATTGATTACGATTGCTATCATAACCTTACTTTTTCTCTGTCAGCTACTCAGTTATGCTTATCAGAACTCGCAACTAAAAGCAACCAAACTCCATATAAACAAAATAGGCGCCTTAAGCATTAACGCAAGACTTGCAATGCATGAAGGTGATCAAGAGAAGATGAAAAAGGCATATGACCAACTTACCCAGGCTTATCAGGAATATATCCACAACCCCAGTGTTTCAGAAATAACTAGGAGAAAGACCAAAAGAAAGCTATCTCAGACTTTTTTGAAGGTGGGTAAAAATGAAGAAGCGATACAAGCAGCTAATGAATTACTAAGCAAAAATCCGGATGATAAAGCCGCGTTAAAGACAAAAGCTAAAATATATGAAGAAGATGCAGCTAGATTACTTCCAAAGGGAAAATGTCTCGAAGCAATTAGCATTTACCAAGAACTCATTGGCTGGGACATAACTCCTGAACTAACCGCTTCCTATAAGTTTATGATTGCCCAGATTCACGAAGCGCAAAGTGATCAACAAGGATGTTTTATCTGGTACAATAAGATAGTAGATGAGCATGGAGATTTGCTGCATTGGCCAGCGTGTGCGACTTATAGTATTGCTCGGATTCATGAAGAAAAAGGACAGATTCAGCAAGCAAAACAGCTCTACCGGAAAATCATTAAAATTTATCCTAAATCGGGGTGGATAGAGGCGGCAATTGAAGCTATAGAGCGTTTAGAGGATAATGAAGCTTAAGATAAAGAATATAATAAAAACAATAAAAAAGACTAAATTATTAGCAAGTCTAATTATTTTCATCGGGTGTGTATTAACGACAGCTAATCTTTATGCTTGTGCGGAGCTTTTAGTAAATGGCGCTTACAGCACAACTTTACCATCTGATGGAGAATCAACAGTTAATGTCTTAGTAAGTTATCGTCTTAGCTCCGGAGCGCCTTGGGAAGGGCAACCGGTAACTCTTTCTTTAAGCCCGGATTCCGGATATTTAGAAGAGAGTACTCTTATTCTCAATAGTTCTGGATTTGGCTGGACTGTATACCATGCGGGTGATAAGCCGGATAAAGTAACACTTACTGCGGTGTTCCACGAAGGGACAGTAAGGACAGCAAATGTTTACCTTTTTGGTGCGGAGATAGAAAATGATGGTCAAAGAGATAGCGAAAACATCCAGATACAACATAAGCTTGATGATGATGCTCTACCGCTTAATATATATTATACGATTTCACCTGCTGAAGGATTTACACCGAGCAATGTTGCTTTAAAAATATTAGATGCAAATGATATTGTGACCAGGGAGCAATCATTGCCGGTTTTGGCAGGAGAGCAAAGCATTACTTGGGATGGTAAAGATAATAATGGTGAGTTTGTAGAATATGGGAATTATAAAGCAACAATAGAAGTAACGGCAGGGAATTTAACTACAATCAGCAATGAACACCCCTTTATAGTTTATATGGTTAGATTGGGGAATAATGTATATAGAGATTTGGAATCTTTTCCTTTTGACGAACATGTTGGACTACTATATGCTTACAAGGGGAACAAAAACATGAGAGAAGAGCTGGATAATTACTCTAATTATCTAGTGATTGAACATCCCGGAAAACCTGGGACTACTCATGTAACAGATCTTGATTCTTTCATGGCAATAGCGGCTTATCGTGACGAATGGTGCCCGCTCGATTTAACCAAAGAGCAACGAAAAGACATCGTGTCCACAGCATTTACTCTTTTTTCCATGCATCATCCGTACACTGAGGATCTCCTTCGTATACTTGAATTTGATGGTAAAAAGTGGGATAGTTCTATTGCGGATATAACTACATTAAGATGTGATGGGGTAACCGAGGTTTCCTATGAGGCAAATGGTATTTTACTATGGGGCCCTAATTTAATGCGAAATCAAGGGAGCTTATACCGGCATTATAACCGCACGTTAACGAGAGGTTGCACTCCTAAAAGACAAAGACTAGGTGGTGGGGGCGATGTTACAACAAACCGCCAAGATTCTTTATATCTGCCAACAGAATAAGGAGGATTATGAAGCATATAATAAAATTGGGATTGTTATTGCTGATATTGTTGTTAAGTATATCTGATTTTGCATTTTCAGAAGAACCTTTTGCATCGTTTGAGAAAACTAAAACCAAAGAAGAAAAAGTGGCTTTTATAAACGACTTAACCTTGAAAGAGATAGTTGTTTTAGGTAGTCAATATGCTGATAAATATGGTGTTGGGGGAGAATGGACTTTTGGTTTTTTGTTGGGGTGTTTAGGCCCTCGATGGGAAGCAGAATTATCAACAATACCTGAAACTATTTCAATTGCTTTAAATGAAAAAATTAACCCTGAATGGAAGAAATTTATCACAGATTATTTTAAAGATGTTAAATTCTATGAAATTTATGAGGATAATAATAAAATCTTGCCGGTATTTTTAAACTTCATAAATGATAAATCTAAAGACCAAAAGACAAAGGTGGTATTACTTGAAACTATTGGCTGCTGGTTTGACGGGTACAAACAGCGGTTTACTGATCCTTTAGATGAAGAAGACGCATCTGAGAAGAATTTTAAACTCGTTCATAAACAAGCAAATATGACAATTAATGCGCTTGATAACATTATACAGGATAAAGAGATAAACAAAGAAGGTGCAGTCGCGGCTAAAAATTTATATACTAAAATCCATAAAATATATTTAGACGAGGATAATATTTTGCCTTTAAAATTTAAGAACATCAGATCATTTAAACATATCAAAGCAAAATTGCAAAAGAGCTCCAATATTTTTGGTGATAAGAGAAAGTAACCTTATTTGTCTTCCCAGGAAAACAGCACAAACCCAATTCTGACCCCCGCGGTCAGAATTGGGTTTTTTAGAATGGGGCTGTGGTTGAAATTGCGTTTGTAACGATATCTTTGCTTTTGCCTGTGTCTTGCCTGTCTAGCATAGTGTAAATGACTATTCTTTCTTTTTCCTTATAACTGGTGACCGTATAACTTTCTTGCTCTATTGCATCATTGAGTTTAAGAAAGAGCAAAATTTTCAGCAAAGTGTAAACGATGTTTTAGTTGCACAACCATATTACAACCCCCCGGGGTTGTAATATGGTAATTATCATTGGGGTCTTGCAAAATTCCAATTAGCGTGTATACTTATCTTTCTTGTATTTTTCTGACAAAAACATTATATGACTGTCCCGGACATTCCATGACTGTCTATTTTTTTAAACAAACGTATGTTGTAAATTAACACATTAGACTTGAGATTACATGCTTTGTTGATCTTAAAAAAATAATTCACAATCATAACTATTTGTAATATAATATAGTAATATTGAATCAGATAGATCAATTTTACTTGGCATGCAAGATGCTTCAACCAGTACATTCTTAGACAAATATAGACAGTTCGGGACAAAATGAATTTTTCTTTTACTAAGCGCTAATCGCTTTACGCTAAACGCTAAAAAGAGGAGCAGAACATGAACGGAAGATTGAGCATATCTGAGGCAGCCCAAAAGCTGGAAGTAGTCCCCAAGACGCTTATGCGTTGGGAAAAATCAGGTAAAGTCAAGAAAGCCAAGAGAGATTGGAGAGGCTGGAGATTTTATACATCTGATGATCTAAAAGGACTCAAACAATTCAAAGAAGCAGTATTTGAATAGCTTCTACAGGATGAGAAATAAAAAGGAGGAGAAATGGAAATGAAAATTTTAAAAGCTTTAAGGGTGTTTTATATTAGTTTTATCGGAATTTTATTACTAATGCCAAAGCCTGTTTTTGCTCAAAATGTTATGGATGAAAATGCTAATTTTACTGTAAAGCAAAAAAGAGCAGCTGAAAAAGAATTGCGTAAGGAAAGCACAATAAAAAAGGAAAAAATAGTCGGTGAATATACTTTGGGAAAAGATGACCTGATAGAGATCAATGTGCGCCGTCATCCTGAATTCAGCGGGAGATTTCCCATTGGCGCTAATGGTAAGATACAGTATCCTTTTATCGGAGATTTAAGCCTGGCAGGATTTACGAAAATAGAAGCAGGCGCAAAACTTACTTCCATTTTAGGTGTTTACGTGGAATCTCCTGAAGTAGATGTTACAATTGTGGAATTCAACAGCAAAGTTGTTTATATTGTAGGTATGGTAGGACGTCCGGGAAGATACCCTATGAAAGCTGAATTTATGCCGCTTCGAGAGGCGGTTATGGATGCCGGCTTGCCCAGGGAAAATATCGCAGCTTTACGCCGCGCAATAATAATTCGCCCCATTGAAGGACAAAAGCCGGTAGTAAAGAAAGTAAATCTGCTTAATCTGCTTTATGGCGGAGATTTGAAATTGAATTATGATCTAATGTCCGGAGATATTGTCTATCTGCCTTCAACTGCTTTATATAAGGTAAGTACAGTAGTGAGTCAGGTAGTAGCTCCTTTTGCTCAGAGCTCATCAGCTTATAATGTCTACGAAGAAGATGTTTTGTATAGGGATCAGCCAAGAAGAGATTAGAACTATTATAATTTAAGGAGCACTCAACATGCAATCAGACATTAGAACATATTTACAAATATTCTTCCGAAGGCGATATTTTTTTCTTTATCCATTTGTCTTGACTGTATTTGTTATGGTGGTTTTGAGTTTTGCTCTGCCAAAATCATATATTTCAAGTTCAGTAATTTTAATTGAAGAAGAAAACATTCTAAATCCTCTTATAAGCGGTTTGGCAGTTTCAACCAGTGTTGCTGATCGATTTATTAATTTAAGAGAGCAGATTTTAAGCTGGAGAAGTCTTACTGAGCTGACTCAAAGATTGAAATTGGATTCAGAAGTTAAATCCCAGCTTGAGTATGAAAAGCTGATAAAAAGCCTGGTTAAAAACATTACTGTAGAACCTCGCGGGTCGCAGCTGGTAGTTATTTCCTACGAAGCCCAAAATCCGAGAAAGGTTCAGCTTGTTGTAAAAACACTTACAGATATATTTATTCAGCAAAACCAGCAAGCTCAGACAAAAGAGACTGATGTTGCAGTGAGTTTTCTTGAAGATCAGCTGAAAGTTTACCGTTATAAAATCAAGGAAGATGAAATTAACAGGCTGACGGAACAGGTAGATAATCTTTTAGTAGATTCAACTCCTGGACATCCGTTAGTAAAAAGTTTAAAAGAGCGTATTGCCAAAGCGCGCGAGGCATTGAATAATGATAATGTGGATATAAATTGGCAATCCAGAAGAGCTGAGAAAGAAAGAGAAAAAGAGAGGGTGTATCTCTTATTGCTAAATCAGCTGAAAAAGGACTCAGGCAGCGAAACTATTTCTCCTAAGACTAAGGGGCTGAATGACAAGGAGCGCATAGAAGGATTACCGCTGGATACCACAATTAATGAAAATATATATACCATGCTTCTTCAGCGTCTTGAAACAGCCAAGATAACAAAGCAGCTGGATAATTTTAAGGAAGGCACTCGTTTTACTATTCTTAATCCTCCGAGATTGCCGCTAAGGCCGGACAACCCTGATCCTTTAAGATTTTTGATGATGGGTATTGCGCTTGGATGCGCAATAGGATACGGCTGTGTATTTTCAGCAGAAACACTGGATCAGTCATTTAAAAATAGTGATGACGCAAAAGTAGAATTAGGACTGCCGATCTTAGGTTCAATCACGGCAATCGTTACAGAAAATGAATTTAATCAAAAAAGACAAGCGGAAAAGTTTATTTACGGTTTTCTCGGTGCATTTTTTGGACTGATGGTCATTATCGTAATTGTATACTCAATACTTCGTTAAAATAAAAAAGGCAAATAGGAGAGTGTTGAAATGAAGAAATCAGTAAACTCATTTAAAAAAGTACATGGTAAGCAATTTGATGGCTTAAACATGCCGTCATTACCTAAGGAATTTATTTTAAAAAGTGTGAGTGATTCAAATATTGACCCGCATATTGTAACTTATTTTGACCCAAAATCACCGATAACAGAGCAATACCGCAGATTGCGTGAGCATATTAAGAATATTCAGGCAAAAGAGAATATGAAAACTTTTTCGATCAACAGCTCGACGGCGAATGAAGGTAAAACCTTAACTGCTTTAAATCTTGCTGTTGCCATGACCAAGGATGTTGATTGCAAAAGTGTTTTGCTGGTTGACTGTGACTTGCACCGCGGTGAGATCGAAAAATATATAGGCATGGCCCCAAAAGCGGGGCTTTCTGAATATTTACATGTGAACACTGAGGCAGACAACATTATTTGTAAAACAAAAATAAATAAACTTTCCATAATCCAAAGAGGAAAAATCACAGATAATCCGGCTGATTTGCTGACATCGTTAAAGATGAAAGCACTATTAAAAGAACTAAAGGATAAGTTTGATATTATTATTCTGGATACGCCGCCAGTGATTCCTGTAGCTGAATCAGCGGCGATCAGCGCGCTGGCAGATGGTGTGGTTATGGTTGTACGCGCGGGTAAGACGCAGCGCGGCATTGTAAAACATGCTGCGGAGATTTTAAATACTGCAAAAGCGCATCTATTGGGCTATGTGCTCACGCATGTTGAACACTATATCCCGGAATATATTTACAAATACATATGATCGGAAAAATAGATAATAAAAACATTTCAAAAAAAAATATAAAAGAAAAATAAGACAAAATGACAAAGCTGGACAATTCAACAACTCTCCAATATTTTCAAATATTCTTTAAAAGAAAAGCAGTGTTTTTCACTGCTCTTTGTATTGTGCCGCTTATTGTTTTTAATATGAGCAATTTCCTGCCCAAGCGCTATTCTTCCATGACATTGATCAAGATAAATGATGAAAAAATATTAAATCCAATAATAAGCGACCTTGCGGTTTCATCAAGTTATATTCAGAGATTAAAATCTATCGAAGGAGAGATCTTAACATGGGAGAATCTCACTTTAATCAGCAGTGAACTTAATATTGCCGAAGAAAATATTTCTCAGATTGAATACGAGAAACTAATTCTCGCTATGCGCAGAAGTATTGATATTAAGCTTGTTTCGGATGACTTGATCAGGATCACGTATATTGGTGAAGATCCATATGAAGCAAAAGCAATTGTTGACCGTATAGGTGAGCTTTTTATTCAAAAAAATATCAAATTGCAAAAAAAAGAGGCTGATACAGCTACGGAATTTATAACCCAGCAGCTTGAGGTTTACCAAAGCAAACTTGATGAATCAGAAAGAATAGTTGCTCTTTATCGTTTAGTAAATGATTTAGAGAAAGCTCGGGAGGATCGGCAGCTTATTCTAAAACAACTGGAATCGCAGCCTCAGGAAATAGTTTCAATAAGAGAACAGCAGGAAAATCCGCTGGTAGCTGAGTTTAAGATGAATTTAATTGAATTGGAAGTAGAACTTGCTAATCTGGCTATTGACTCAACGGAAAATCATCCCCGGGTATTGGAAATAAAGGGGGCAATAAGTAAAATTAAGGCTCAGCTTCAGGAAGCAATGAAAAACCCGCGATCGTTTGTAACGCATACGCCAAACCTTTTGTATCAGGAATTAAACCAAAGATTAAATGACATGACTTTCAAAATAGAAAAGATGGAAAAAGAACTTGATTCGATCAAATCTCTGAATAAGGACTATTTGCCAAGTGCGATGCCTGAACAGGAATTGGCGAGTTTATCCCGGGATAACAGAGTAAATGAACATATTTATGGAACATTGCTCGCCCGGTTAGAGACAGCAAATATTACTAAGCAGCTTGAGGCTTCAAAAAGTAAGTCAACATTTGAAATAATTGAAAAAGCACGTTTACCGGTGGATCCTGTTGGCCTGGAACTGCCCAGGATAATATTTTTTGGCTTAATTCTGGGAATTTTGTCTGGTGTAGGCTTGATAATGCTTATAGAATTTTTAGATTCTTCATTTAAAGGAATTGATGATGCCAGGGAATTTCTGGGGCAACCGGTAATGGGGGTAATATCAACGATTATGATTGAATCTGAAATGAAGAAGAAAACATTACAGAGTAATTTACTTGTAATAGCTGTAATAATTATTAGTTTTCTACTGGCAAGCTCAGGAGTATATTTTTATAATCGTTAAAATTGGAAATACAATAGCCAATAGCTAATGGTTTATCACTACTGTCCCATTATAAGTCGAATAGTTCTAATTGGTTGCGAGAATCACCTATTTCTTTTTTGCAATCAAACTGCGTAAGTGCTTGTAGAATAGGGGTTTTCTCGAAAACAGTGATACTTAAAATCTGTAAAATT
>JAZDHG010000033.1:0-62056 GCA_043806135.1 Candidatus Omnitrophota bacterium | reverse complement strand
GTGCGCTTGTGGGAATGAAAAAGAGTGCAGTGAGTATGGCGGTGCAGAGTTTGGAAGAGGAGATGTCAAGGAATTTGGGATTGAGCAGGGAAGTAGAGGATATAGTTTGTACTTTGGAGGGCTGACCCCTCTTTTTTCTCTTTTTTTACATCTGCGGCCTTGACACTTTTAGCTTTTTAGAGTTAAATAGGGTCTGTTGAAAAACTTATCAGAACCTGATTTTTTAGGAACGCCCCCTTAGCTTAACGGATAAAGCACTGGCCTCCGGAGCCTGAGATGGAAGTTCAATTCTCCCAGGGGGCGCCAATTAATAAGTAAAAAGAACCACTGAGTGCAAGAAAAAGTATCGCGTATTGAGTATTGTGTATTGTCATGAAGTTGTATTTACATTTTACTTTAATAAAAGGTTTAGGTTTGGGTTGCGCAGTGCGTTTCGGTTGCGTTTGGCGGTTTCGTAAGTAACAAATAATAAAGACGCTGCCGTAGCCGAAAGACGATACGGGCTTCGTTACCGTTTACCGTAACTAATGACTAAATAAATTGTAGCACATTATTGAGATAGTGCCTGTGATTTTTCACTTTTACCTTTTGACTTTTTACTTGTAACCTTGGTTTTAATTATGGATATCATCGTAACACATAATAATGCAGACTTTGATGCATTGGGCAGCCTTGTTGCCGCTTCAAAACTCTATCCTAATGCAAAAGTTATCCAGCCATCAAGCAAAGAACGCAGTGTGCGTGATTTTCTATCCATGGTGCCTGAGGGAATACGTGCGGAAAATGAGAAGAATGTAGATTTTAAAAAAATGAGCCGCTTGATTTTGGTGGATACAAGATTGAAGAGCAGAATAGGAAAAGCGGCTGAGTTTCTGGAAAATCCCGGGCTGCAGGTGCATTGTTATGATCATCATCCCAGAGGCAAGAACGACCTGAGGGCCCAAAAGGATGTTTATCATAGAAGAGGTGCTACGGTAACGATATTACTTGAAATAATAAAGAAGAAAAAGATCCTCATCAGCCCGCTCGAGGCCACTATATTCGCTCTGGGTATTTATGAGGACACAGGATCCCTGACTTTTCAGACTACAACTAAAAAAGATATTGATATGGTCAGCTTTCTTTTTTCACAGGGGGCGAATTTGAGTCTGATTGCATCGTGCCTTAGCCGTGAATTGAGCAAAGGCGAGATGCATCTGCTTTCTATGCTGATCGATGCCACAAAAATCTTCCGTGTTGCCGGAGTGAATATTGCAATTTCCAGCGCCAGTATAAATGATGAATCACTGGATCTGGCCTGGGTTACGCATAAGCTTATTGAAATAGAGAATTTCAGTGTGCTGTTTACTCTGGTAAATATCGGAGAAAAGATTCAGATGATCGCGCGCAGCCGCCTGAATTCGGTGGATGTAAATAAGATCATCAGGAAATTCAACGGCGGAGGACATCCGAGCGCCGCATCAGCTACGATAAGAGGAAAAAAAATTGAGGATGTGGAAAAGAAGCTTATAAGTATTCTAAAAAAAAGAATAAAATCTAAACTTAATGCCGCAGATATAATGAATGTTAATTTTAATATACTAAAATTAAATGTTCCAGTTGAAAAGGCTAAGAAGATACTAACAAAGCTGCGTGTTGATGCTGCTGCAGTAGTAGAAAAAGGTAAATTCGAAGGCCTGATCACCAAAAGTGATATTGACCGGGCGCTGTCGCAGGGGTTTGCGCATGCGCCTATAAAAGGGTATATGCGCAAAAAAGTCCCGGTGGTAAGTGAGGATGCGCCGATGCAGGACGTGCAGAGGACCATAGCGGATGAACGGCTTGAAATTATGCCTGTGCTTGAAAAAGGTAAATTGATCGGTATTATATCGCGCAATGATATTTTGAAGGGTAATTACAAAGATGTTTTTATAGGGAAGCCGCATAGAAAAGAGATCAAGACGGAAATCTGCAAGCAGAGGGACCTGAAAAAGAAGATGGAACGCGTTTTCACTAAAAAAACTATCAGTTTTCTTAGGAAAATCGGCAGGATCGCTGATCAGCAAAAAATAAACGCGTATATTATCGGCGGCTTTGTACGGGATTTAATTCTTGGCGCGGCTTCACTTGATATGGATATTGTTGTTGAGGGCAATGCTATTGAGTTTGCTCAGAGTTTGGCAAAAAAGCTTAAGGCCCAGGTCAAAATCCATCAAAGATTCAAAACTGCGAAGATCAAGCTGAAGGATGGGACGCTGATGGATATTGCTACCGCGCGTACCGAATTTTACGAGTATCCCGCTGCCTTGCCGGTTGTTAAGTCCAGTTCACTGGCGCAGGATCTATGCCGAAGAGATTTTACGATAAATACCCTTGCTATGGGGTTGAACAAAAAGACATTTGCTAAACTTATCGATTTTTTTAATGGAGAAAAAGATATCAAGGAGAAAAGGATACGGGTTCTGCATGATCTTAGTTTTGTGGAAGATCCTACCCGGATTCTTCGGGCTGTTCGTTTTGAGCAGCGTTTTGATTTTGTTATCGACAAACATACGCAGAATTTAATCAAGGCAGCGGTGGACCTTGAGATGTTTGACCGGCTGCATAAAATCAGGATAGCCGATGAGCTGGTTCTGCTTTTGAATGAGCCGCACCCGATAAAAGTTATCCGGCGGATGGCGCATCTGCACGAGTTAAAGTTCATTCACCGGTGTTTAAAATTTAACAAAAAAATGCTTCAGAGCCTTGAATCTGTGGAGGAGGTCCTGGGCTGGTATAAACTGAGTTTTTTTCAGCTGCCGCTCAGGCGCCAGATCGTATATCTGCTTGTGATCTTAGATGACTTAACAGAAAAAGAGACACTAGAGGTCTTTAAAAATTTCAGCTTTAAAAAATCGGTGCAGGAGTGCGTATTTGTGAGTAAAGAAAAAGAGCAAAAGATCTTTCAGTTGATAAACAGGAGCGCTGATGTGCTGCCAAGCCGTTTATATGAATTGTTCAAGCCGTTGCCGGTTGAAGTACTGCTTTTTTTTATGGCCAAAACTAAAACAATGAAGCAAAAAGAATTTTATATTAACTTTTTAAGAAAATATGCTAATATAAAACTTGAAATTTCCGGGCATGACCTGAAAAAAATTGTTTCTTACACAGGCCCCCGTTTTAAACAGGCACTGGAACTTACACTTGGCGCAAAAATTGACGGCCTTATAAATACAAAGAAAGAAGAACTTGAGTTTGCCAGAAAAATAATATGTTCATAGGCGTTCTGCATGTTCAGCTGTATATCAGTACAAGCGGTTCTTTAAAGTCAAAGAGGCAGGTTATCAAAAGCCTCAAGGACAGGCTCAGGGCGAATTTCAATGTCTCGGTAAGCGAAACAGCAGAACATGAAAAGTGGCAAAAGGCCCTCATCAGCATAGCCTGCATTGGAAAAGATAAAAAGTATATTAATGGGATATTGAGCAGAGCGGGTGATTTGATCAATACCTACAGCGCTGCTGAATTAATCGATATGAAAATGGAGATTTGGTAATGAGTCAAAGAAAAGAAAAAGTCGCTTCGCGTATAAAAGAAGAAGTAAGTACTATTATCCATGATAAGATAAAAGATCCCCGTATAGGGTTTCTTACAATTACTAAAGTGGATATTACCAGTGATTTGCGTACCGCAAAGGTTTTTTACAGTATATTAGGCGCGGATGACAAGAAAAAGGAAGCGCGGGAAGGTCTAAAGAGTGCAAATAAATATATCCGAAAGCTGCTTGGAGATACAATGGAACTGCGCTATACTCCGGAGATAATGTTCAAGCTGGATACATCTATAGAATATAATCTGCATATCGGCATGATTTTCGATAAAATAGAGAAAGAGAGAATAGAAAAAGAGGAAAAGGAGAAAGATGGTTAGAAAGCAGATTCTTGATGTTATCAAAAAACATAAGCGGTTCCTGATCTCTGGACATGTTAACCCAGAGGGTGATGCCATAGGCAGTCAGCTGGCAATGGCAAACTTGCTTAAAATCCTGGGTAAGGAAGTCAGGATAATCAACGCGGACTGTGTGCCGAAGAATATCATGTTTATGCCAGGCGTTGAAAGTATGGAGCTGTTTAAAGATATTGGAAATAATGCGGTTGATTTTGATGTAGCAATAATACTTGATTCCCCTACGCTTGAAAGAATCGGTGACGTTAAAAAAATGTTGGATGGTAAATATATCATTAATATTGACCATCATGTGAGCAATAGTCAGTTTGGAGATATAAACTGGGTCGACCCTAACTGCTCATCAGCGGGAGAGATGGTATATGATCTGTTTAAAAGCAGCAATAGGGCAGTTGATGATGCCAGCGCATTGTGCATTTATGTGGCGATAATGACAGATACGGGATCTTTTCGCTATGCCAATACTACAGCAAGAACGCATAGCATTGCTGCTGATCTTTTGCTTTACGATATTGACCCTAAACAGATATATGAATATGTATATGAGACAAAATCGTTTAATACTTTTAAACTTCTGGCGGAAGTACTGGCAAATCTCAAAAGAACAGATGATGCAAAATTTGTCTGGTTCAAAGTAACAAATGAAATGCTATACAGGAATAAGCTTACCGCTGATTGCTGCGAAGATTTTATTGTTTTTGTGCGCATGATAGAAGGAGCAGAAGTGGTTGCTTTTTTAAGAGAGATGGACAATAAGCCAGGGGTAAAGGTGAGCTTTCGTTCAAAAAAAGATATTGATGTTAATGAAATTGCTAAAAAATTTGGGGGCGGCGGGCACAAGGCTGCAAGCGGCTGTGTTATAGAGAAAAGCCTGGATGAAGCAGAACAGATGCTTGTGAGAGTTGTTGAGGAAGCAATTAAAGAAAATAACGGAAAAACATAAACAGTATTGAGTACCGCGTATTGCGTATTGAGTATTTTCGTCCATCGTCCTAGTGAACAACGTGCCTGCCAAGCATTAGGGAGAGAGCGATCGTCCACTTGTCTTCCATAGCTTTAGCGAAGGAGGATCCCCCTTGGTTTAAACGCGAGACGCAATGCGCATGACACAATATTGCTTTTAAACAGCTGAAAGCTGCATTCTAAAATATGGAAATAAACGGATTGTTACTGGTTGACAAACCTAAGGGAATGACTTCGCATGATGTTATAGATATCCTTAGGAGTAAGTTGAACATAAAAAAAATCGGACATACAGGAACTCTCGATCCTGAAGCTACCGGGTTATTGCTGGTTTTAATCAGTAAGTCTGCTACAAAAAAAGCAAGTTCATTTTTCGGACTGGATAAAACATATCAAGTAAGGCTCACTCTTGGGGTAAAGACAGATACTGCTGACCATACCGGTAATATAATTTCTGAAAAAAAAGTTCCTAAGTTGACTAAAAAACAAATAGATAAAGTTTTTGTACGGTTTCAAGGCGAGACTTTTCAAGTGCCTCCTATGGTCAGTGCTAAAAAAGTGGGCGGCAAGAAACTTTATGAGCTGGCGCGAAAAGGGATTTCCATTGAAAGACAGCCGCAAAAGATTATGATTTCAAGCATGGATATATCAAAAGTAGATTTGCCGCATATATATTTTACTCTGCTGTGTTCAAAAGGTACATATGTTAGAACTTTATGCGAAGAAATTGGTGAACTGCTCGGCTGCGGCGCTCATATGAACGGTTTGAGGCGATTGGGTGTGGGAGAGTACAACGTCAATGAAGCAATAGAGGTTGAAAATATAAAACGATTTGAGACTGCTGAAATTCTTAGCAGAATAATAAAAATATAAATGACATGAGAATTATTAAGGGGTTAGAAAATTTCAAGGATTTAAAGCAGAAAAGACCTGTAATTGTTGCTATAGGTACTTTCGACGGAGTGCATATTGCCCATAAACAAATAATTAAGAAAGCGGTAAGTACCGCGGCTAGGTTAAAGGGGTTGAGCGTGGTCTTGACTTTTTATCCGCATCCGATGCGCATTACTAATCCTGATAAATCTCCCGCATTGCTTACCAGCATTGAACACAGGGTTGGGTTAATATCGGAATTAAAACCTGATATCTGCCTGATAGTTGATTTCAGGAAAAGTTTTGCCGGGATGAGTCCTCAGGACTTTATAGATAAGATTCTAATTGAACACCTAAGGGCAACGCAGATTGTAATCGGAAAGAATTTTAAATTCGGCAGGAATAAAAGCGGCAATATAAAACTTCTTAAGACAGTATCCAAAAAATACGGATTTACGGTAGATGCTATAGAATCACTCAAAAGTGCAGGGAAAATAATAAGCAGCTCGTTTATTAGAAGTCTCATTGAATACGGAAGGCTCAACGCGGCAAGTAAACTGCTGGGGAGGAGATTCAGTGTGCTCGGCACTGTTGTAAAAGGCGATAGCCGGGGAAAAGCGCTGGGGTATCCTACGGCAAACATTGATCCTCATCAGGAAGCATTGCCTCCAAACGGCGTATACGCCATAAGAGCGAAAATCAAAAACAAATGGTACGGGGGAATGCTTAATATCGGCAAACGGCCCACTTTTTACCGAGATGCGGATAAGTTTGCTATCGAGGTCAATATTTTTAATTTTAATAAATATATATATGGTCAGGTTCTTGAGATTTTTTTTCTCAAAAAGATCAGGAATGAAAAGAAGTTTGCCTCAGCTAAATTACTTAAAGATCAGCTTCAAAGAGACAGCCTGCGCGTAAAAGCCATCCTGAAAAAAACATATTCCTATGTAGGGACAGGACAGCCCCTGCCTCAAAAACATACAGAACATTTTTTATTTTCTGCTCACGATCTAGTATTCGAAATATAATTTTTCTAGGGGCGATGCCTGCCCCCGATGAAACGTCCCCCATCCTTCATTTCCTTTTGGCGTCAAAAGGAAATGAAGCAAAGGAAAACCGCCCCAAGAAATGTACACTTATTTTCTATTGATTTAGGCTCTCTGACTCTCCGCCTTTGGCGGCTCGCCTCCGAAAATCCATCCATGGATTACGGAGCTCAGACCAGCCTCGCTGTCCTGAGAAAGTTCATCCTGAGATGGCTAGGCGGGCATCATGTCTTCGTCTGTTCACCTAAACCCGGGTATTTTATCATGGTGTCGTAGCGAAGATACGAAGCTCGTTGTAGATGCAAGGCTTGTGACTGAAGAGCCCACAGACGTATCCTCTGTGATACGTCGAGGACTCTGAGGGAGCAAAACGCAGCAGATGCAATGAGATGCGTGTCTGCAGTAGACAATATGGTGAAATATTCGGGTTAAGCCAAAGAAAATACAGCGCGGCATTTCAAAAGGGGGATCACGAAAAAACACCACTTTCGGAGAGGGGCAATATTCACACAATTATGTGTTTTTTGACATAACAACAATGTTATGAGAAAATCAAAATAAATGGACTATTTGCGCTTATTATTGCATACTATATTTATTAATAATATAGGGGGAATGTAATATGAATACACCAGAATAAATTATCCAAGCAAGACGCAATGCTTGGGCAAAAATTATTAAATTACAAACTTATATAGAATACAACAATAGAGTTGTTCTATCTTATGAATGTCAAAAAATCTTGGATTACATTTTTGAAATATTAAATAGAAGTTATCCGATAGAAACTGGAACAAAATTATATAGAGCTCAAATAGGGTGCGAAAAAGATGGGTTGAGTTATAGCCCTCTCCCAAAAGATCGCATGGATGCGCCTGATCCAGAAAAGGCAAAAGGAGGTAGAGTTTCTTGTCCAGGCATAATGTGCCTTTATTTAGCTACTGCATGGCAAACAGCTTTAGCTGAGATGCGTCCTTGGAAGGGAGCCTACATTACTTTAGTTCCATTTGTGGCTGAAGAAGAGTTAAATCTCTTGGATCTAACAAAGGATATTATTGGTAGTATAGGCAATATTAATGATCGATCAATTTTTGAACTAATAAGCCTTAATTTCTCTGCGCCAATGGAAGACTATGAAGAGCACTTTAAATATATATTTACTCAATATTTATCCTCAATAATTAAAAGTAACGGTTATGATGGGATTATCTATGATAGCTATTTGGATAGTCAGGGAAAGAATATTGCTTTATTTGATAGCGCATCTGCTCAACAAGTAGTAGGGGAGGGAAAACTCTACAAGACAAAAAAATCCAATATGTTGTAAAAGAAGATGTCCCACAACTTTTAAGTGATAGTATAATAGAGGAAGTGACTATTGGTATATAAGCATAAGAGCAAACCCTTTTAACATTCTACCTTAAAATTGCGTCCTTCGGGCTTCGGTATTTTTCTCGCTACTCGCTACTTAATTATAGCAAATATTGACGTACTGTTGGTTTTGCGGTAAAATCATATAACATTATGAAAAAAATAATCGTACAAAAATACGGCGGCACTTCGGTCGCCAATGCAGAGCGCATTAAAAGCGTTGCCAAAAGAGTGGTTGCTACTAAGAAAGACGGCTATAACGTTGTGGTTGTAGTTTCGGCATTAGGTGATACCACGGATAAACTGATTGAGTTGTCCAAGCAGATAACTGATACCCCTTCGGATCGAGAGTATGATATGCTTGTTTCTACGGGGGAACAGGTTTCTGTTGCTCTGCTGGCCATGGCCATACATAAGCTGGGCTATGAGGCGATATCATTTACCGGCGCGCAGGTAGGTATAATCACGGACACTTCTTTCTCCAATGCCAAACTGATTAATGTTGATGGAAAGAAGATTAAACAGCATTTAGCTAAGGGAAAGATCGTTATTGTTGCCGGTTTTCAGGGTATAACCAAAAATCATGAGATCACGACTTTAGGCCGGGGCGGTTCTAACCTGACAGCTGTTGCTTTGAGCAAAGCTCTGGGCGGGTGTATGTGTGAGATGAATACCGATGTTGAGGGTGTCTTCACGGCAGATCCGCGGATTGTGCCCAAGGCGCAAAAGCTTGATTACCTGAGTTATGATGAGATGCTTGAGATGTCATCGCTGGGCTCGCAGGTTTTACAGGCGCGTTCGGTAATACTTGCAAAAAAATTCAACGTACCTATTCATGTGCGGTCAAGTTTTTCAAAGGCAGTAGGTACGATGATCCTTAAGGAGGCAAAAGCAATGTGGGAAGGTGTTGTTATTTCTGGTGTAACTCTTGAGAAAAAAGAAGCAAAAATGACGATATGCGATGTTCCGGACAGGCCGGGGATCGCGGCAAAGATTTTTAAAACCCTGGCTGAGGCGCAAATTAATGTGGACATGATAATTCAGAATATAAGCCGCACCAGACGAACGGACATATCTTTCACGGTTCCAAAAGTTGATTTACAAAAGTCCCTTAAAACCGCAAGGGAAATAGTTAAAAAGATTAAAGCGGAACAAGTAACATTTGATGAGGATATAGCCAAAGTCTCGATTGTCGGGGTTGGGATGAAAAGCCATCCCGGAGTAGCGGCAAAAATGTTTGAGGTAATGGCCGATAAAAAGATTAATATTGAGATGATCTCAACATCTGAGATCAGTATTTCATGCGTAATAGCTAAGAAAAAAGCCGAAGCGGCAGTAAAGGCCTTGCATACGGCATTCGGCCTTGATAAAAAAAAATAAAAATAGGGAGTTGCAGTGATGCGTAAAGTTACAATATATGATACTACGCTTCGTGACGGTGCTCAGACAGAAGGTATATCCTACTCTGTAAATGACAAAATTCTTATTGCTAAAAAGCTGGATGAGTTAGGCGTGGACTTCTTAGAAGGCGGTTGGCCTGGATCAAATCCTAAAGATCTGGAGTTTTTCAAAGCTATAAAAAAGATCCGGTTTAAAAATACTAAGGTGGCTGCTTTTGGAAGTACACGCAGGAAAGATGTGCCGGCATCAAAAGACCCGATACTGAAGGCGCTTGTTAACTCCGGGGTGAAGTATATTACAATTTTTGGTAAAAGCTGGGATCTGCATGTTAAGGATGTTTTAAAAACATCGCTTGATGAGAACCTGCGCATGATCACAGATACTATTGAGTTCATCCGTTCGAAAAAAATAAAAGCATTCTATGATGCTGAACATTTTTTTGACGGTTATAAGCATAACCCGGAATATGCGCTTAAAACACTTATTGCGGCTCAGGATGCCGGTGCTGAGTGTATTATATTATGCGATACTAACGGAGGTACTATAACCTCTGATGTTAAAAAAATCACCAGCTTGGTAATGGAGACTATTACGGTTGATGTAGGGATACATGTACATAATGATAACGGTATGGCTGTGGCCAACAGCATCGCGGCAGTTGAGGCCGGATGTTCCCATGTTCAGGGTACGATAAACGGTTATGGGGAACGTTGCGGTAATGCGGATCTTTGCGCGGTCATTGCCTGTCTTGAGCTGAAGCTTAAAATAAAAGCAGTAGGAAGGGCAAAACTTAAGGAACTTACGGAGGTTTCCCGCTATATTAGCGAAGTAAGCAATATGAAACAGCAGGATAATCAGCCGTTTGTGGGAACCAGCGCATTTGCCCATAAGGCCGGGGTGCACATAAACGCGATGGTAAAAAACGCTTTAACTTATGAGCAGGTTCTTCCGGATACAGTTGGTAATAAGAGACGCTTTCTTGCTTCTGAACTTGCCGGTAAAACAAGCATATTGTTTAAGGCTAAACAGCTGTCATTTGACCTGGGGAAAAACGATAAAAGCACCAAAAAGCTTCATAAACAAATACAGGAGCTGGAGTATGAAGGATATCAGTTCGAAGCGGCTGAGGCCTCTTTTGAGCTGCTTATTAAAAAGACGCTTAAAAAATTCGTAAAATTTTTTGAACTTGACGGATTTAGGGTTATTGTTGAAAAAAGACAGGATAATACGCTTATTTCCGAAGCAACTGTAAAAATAAAAGTAGGAAAAGTCCGGGTGAATACTGCCTGCGAGGGAGACGGCCCGGTGAATGCTTTAGACGGAGCTTTGCGCAAGGCACTGCGAGATTTCTATCCGGAATTATCAGGCATGCATTTGTCAGATTTTAAAGTTCGCGTTTTGGACTCTAAGGCGGGAACTGCTGCTAAAGTACGTGTTTTCATTGAATCACAGGATGAAAAAAACTCCTGGTGGACAGTGGGAGTCTCGGAAAATATTATTGAAGCAAGTTGGCAGGCTCTGGTAGACAGTATTGAATATAAGTTGTTGAAGGAAAAGGAAACTAAAAAATAATATCGTGGAAGAGCTTGCTAAAAAATATAGTTTTAAGGATATTGAGGAAAAACAGTATCTTTTTTCTGAAGAAAAATCCTTTTTTCACGCTAGTATCGACCAGTCAAAAAAGCCGTTTTCAATAGTTATTCCTCCGCCAAATGTAACAGGTATTCTGCATATGGGGCATGCCCTTAACAATACTATTCAGGATATTCTCATACGCTACAAGAAGATGTGCGGATTTGAGTCACTATGGATGCCGGGTACTGATCATGCGGGAATTGCTACACAGAATGTAGTCGAAAGAAAACTCGCTAAAGAAGGGCTGACACGTGATAGTATCGGAAGGGAGAAATTTCTTGAGCTTGTCTGGGAATGGAAACAGGAATACGGATCAACGATAATCAAGCAGCTGCGAAGGCTGGCCTGTGCCTGTGACTGGCAGAGGATCCGTTTTACCATGGACGAAGGTTATAGCAATGCCGTGCTTGAGGTTTTTATTAGATTATATGAAAAGGGGCTGATTTACCGCGGTAATTATATAATAAACTGGTGTCCGCGCTGCCAGACCGCCCTTTCCGACGAAGAAGCTCCCCATAAAGACACGCAAGGAATGCTCTATCATATTAAATATCCGATCAAGGATTCAAAGGAATTTGTGGTTGTGGCCACGACGCGGCCGGAAACAATGCTTGGAGATACTGCGGTTGCGGTTCATCCTGAAGATAAACGCTATAAGCATCTTATAGGAAAAACCGTGATCTTGCCTCTGATGGACAGGCCGATCAAGATTATCGCTGATGAGTTTGTCGATCCTGAATTTGGAACAGGAGCGGTTAAAGTTACTCCTGCCCATGATCCCAATGACTATGCTATGGGGAGGAGACATGATCTTGAATTTATCAACGTGCTTAATCCGGACGGAACCTGTAATGAAAACGCCGGCGATTACCAGGGCAGTGACCGATACGAGGCCAGAGAGACGATAATAGAGGATTTAAAGGCAAAAAAACTTTTAATGAAGGTTGAAGCGCATCAGCATGCGGTTGGGCATTGTTACCGTTGTCATACGGTGATTGAGCCTTATTATTCAAAACAGTGGTTTGTGAAAATGAAACCTCTCGCTCAACCGGCGCTTAAGGCTGTTCAGGACGGACGGATAAATTTTTATCCGCAAAGGTGGACAAAAGTTTACCTGAACTGGATGGAAAATATTCAGGACTGGTGTATCTCCCGACAGATATGGTGGGGACACAGGCTGCCGGTTTATTACTGTGCCCGGTGCCAGGATGAAAATGATTACAGAAAAGGTGTTACTGTTTCCAGAGAAAAACCAGATAAATGCCGGCAATGCGGTTCAAAAGACATTGTGCAGGATGTTGATGTACTGGATACCTGGTTTTCAAGCTGGCTATGGCCTTTTGCTACATTCGGCTGGCCTTTTAATCAGAAAACAGAAGACAGAAAACAGAAGACAGCAAAAGAGGAATTGGAGTATTTTTATCCTACCGCTGTGCTGGTTACTGCGCCTGAGATAATCTTTTTTTGGGTAGCCCGCATGATCATGGCCGGGTTTGAGTTTATGGGAGATCTCCCGTTTAAAGATGTCTACATACATGGGACGGTGCGTGATGATGTAGGCAAAAAGATGTCAAAATCTCTTGGCAACAGCATTGATCCGCTTGAGATCATTTCAAGTTACGGAACAGATGCCCTGCGTTTCAGCCTGATATCCATAACCGCTATGGGCCAAGATATATATCTGAGTGAGGAGAAGTTTGAATTCGGCAGAAATTTCTGTAATAAAATTTGGAATGCGTCGCGGTTTATATTGATGAATCTTGAGCATAAAGATCATCTTCATTGGCCGGAAATTCCCTTAAAAGATGAATTATGCTCCTCAGATGCCTGGATCCTCAGCAGATTTAACTCTATCTTGGAAAAGCTTAACAATTCCTTTGCCCAGTACAGGTTAAATGAATCGGCAAACATTATTTATGAATTTTTCTGGCATCAGTTCTGCGACTGGTATATTGAATTTTCTAAATTAAGTTTAGAAAGCCAAAATACCCAAGCCGTGCTTTATAATGTTTTAGAAAAAAGCCTGCGCATTCTGCATCCTTTTATGCCGTTGATAACCGATGAAATTTGGCAGAAAGTAACAGGTAAAAAAACATCGATCCTGTCCCAGCCGTGGCCGGAGGTTGACGCAGCTTATATTGATGCCGGTCTTGAGAAAGAGATGCAGATATTGATGGATGTTTGTACGGGAACAAGAAATTTGAGAAGCGAGTTTAATGTCAAGCCGAAAGATAAGGTAGATATAAGCATCGGCTCTGACAATAAGGATACAATATGTGTTCTTGAAAAGAACCGCGAATACTTAATTAATCTGGCTAATATACAGAAGCTTGAATTGGCAGGTGAAAAAGATATTGATATCTCTGTTAATCCGACGGCCTCCTCGACAGGCTGCTTGATCATGATGAAAATTAAAGGCGAAGAAGATATGGATACTCAAAAAGAAAAAGAAAAAATCCTGAAGCAGATCAGTGAAATCAATCAGCATGTAATACGTAAAGAAAAGCTTCTGAATAATAAAAATTATTTAAAGAATGCTCCTGCTGCTGTTGTGAAAAAAGAAAAACAGAGCCTGGAGAAGCTGAAGCAGGATAAAGCAAAACTGGAAAAGATAGAAAATGCGCTTAAACAAAAATAATCAGTCCATATTGTCGGATGTTTCTATAATAGTCAGTAATGCGCTTGCTGAGGATATCGGAAGCGGTGATATTACCTGTGATTATGTTTTGAATCAAAAAACAAAGGTCAAAGCGGTTATATCTTCAAAAGATAAGAATGTTGTTGTTTGCGGTCTGGAGGTTATTAAGGAAGTTTTCCGTCAGATTGACCGCAGCGCAAAAGTAGTCGTTCATGTTAAAGAAGGCAGCCGGCTTCACTCTAAAACAGCGATCTGCACCATAACAGGATTTGCAGATAGTATTTTAAAGGCGGAGAGAACGGCCTTGAATTTTCTGGGCAGACTCTCAGGGATTGCGACTGGCACCAGAATGCTTACTGATAAAATCAGGAAATACAGGACACGGATACTCGATACAAGAAAAACTACTCCGGGAATACGAGTGCTTGAGAAATACGCGGTCAAAATCGGGGGAGGAAGTAATCACAGATGCGGATTGTACGACCAGATATTAATAAAAGACAATCATATTAGGATTCTTAAAAAAGAATACTCTTACCGATCTTTATATGATATCATAATGACAGCAAAAAAAAATGCGCCAAGGCAGACTATTATAGAGATAGAAGTTTCCAGTATCAGGGAATTAGAGGATGCCTTGAAGGGAAAACCTGATATTATTATGCTTGATAATATGAATACCGCACAAATGAAAGAAGCGGTTTCTTTAAGAAATAAAGTTAATAAGAATATAAAACTTGAAGCCTCCGGGAATATTACGGGAAAAAATATTATATCGGTTGCAAAATGCGGAGTCGATTTTATCTCTATGGGAGTCTTGACCCATTCAGTTAAATGCGCAGATTTCAGCCTTAAAATAAAATAATTTTTATAAAGGAGACAGAAATGGATATCCGAAAACTTTTAGAAATTGCGGTTGAAAGCAATGCCTCAGATTTGCATCTTGTTTGCGGTTCGCCTCCGACATTAAGAATTGATGGAGAATTGCGTCCGATGGAAATGGAGCCATTAAACGGCGAGCAGACAAAAGAAATGGTTTACAGCATTCTAAACGAAGTGCAGGCCGCTAAATTTGAAAAAGAATGGGAACTTGATTTTTCTATAGCTTTGCCGGGAATCAGCAGATTCCGAGTTAATGTTTATATTTCCAAGGATAATGTCGAGGCGGCGTTTCGTATTGTTGGACTACGGATAAAATCACCCGAAGAGCTGGGCCTTCCCACGATTATTCCTGAGTTTTGCCGAAAACGCTCTGGTATTGTTCTGGTCACCGGGCCCACAGGAGTCGGTAAGACAACCACAATGAATGCAATGATCGATATTATTAATAAAGAACGATCTGAACGGATAATTATTATTGAGGATCCGATAGAATACATTCATACGCATAAGAAAAGTGTTATTATCCAGAGAGAGGTTTATTCAGACACTAAGACTTTTGCCAGCGCCCTGGTGCATACTTTGAGGCAAGACCCTGATGTAATATGTGTCGGGGAGATGAGAGACCTGGAAACGATCTCGACAGCCTTGACAGCTGCCGAGACAGGACATCTGGTTCTGGCAACCCTGCATACACCTGATGCTTCTCAGACCATTGACAGAATTATTGATGTTTTTCCTCCTCATTCACAGCAGCAGATAAGAATGGTGCTGGCTAATGCTCTTGAAGGTATTATCTCACAGCAGTTACTGCCGCGGATTGACGGCAAAGGCAGAGTTATGGCAGCAGAAATACTTATAGCATCGCCTGCTATGCGTAATATAATCCGTGAGGCAAAAACAGAGCAGATCGCTACTGTTATGCAGACAAGCATGGATATGGGTATGCAGCTTATGGATACCTCATTAAAAGATTTGTATAGCAAGGGTATTATTAGTTATGAAACCGCTATTAATAGGGTAAAGGATATCTCACATTTTAAAGCACTGCTTATGAAGTCCGGTAAAGAATCTCGTAAGTAATGAAGCCTTTTAAGCTCATCAGCCAGTTTGAACCCTGCGGGGATCAGCCGCAGGCAATAAGCAAGTTGACGAAACTTATTAATAGTGGTAATAGGTATCAGACATTACTTGGAGTTACCGGAAGCGGAAAAACTTTTACCATGGCTTCAGTAATTGCCGCGATAAATAAACCTACTCTGGTAATTTCCCATAATAAAACGCTGGCCGCACAACTTTATGCAGAATTTAAGGAATTTTTTCCTGAAAATGCCGTGGAGTATTTTGTTAGTTATTATGATTATTATCAGCCTGAGGCATATATCCCGCAGACTGATACCTACATTGAAAAAGATGCTTCGATAAATGAGCGGATCAGCCGCTTGCGGCTTGCAGCAACTACATCGCTGATGAGCAGGAAAGACGTAATTGTAGTAAGCAGTGTTTCCTGTATTTATAACTTAGGCTCACCTGATGAGTACAAAGCGATGTATGTTCATTTAAAAGAAGCACAGCTTATAAACCGGGATGAACTTTTAAGCAAACTTATAAAAATTCGTTATGAGCGTAATGATATAGAATTTCTGCAGGGACTTTTTCGTGTGCGCGGTGATACAGTGGAGATCTTTCCTGCTTATGAGACGACGGCCGTGCGTGTAGAGTTCTTTGGGGATACTATCGAGAGAATCTCTATAATAGATCCGGTAAGTCTCAGGAAAATAAGGCCGGAAAAAGAAATCGCGATATATCCGGCAAAGCATTATCTGGTAGATGATGATCAGCTTGAGTCTGGACTCAAATCAATAAGTTTGGAGTTAAAGGAGCGGTTAGCGGAGCTTACTTCCCAGGGAAAGTTGCTCGAGGCGCAGCGGCTGGAATCCCGCACAAAATATGATCTGGAAATGCTGCGTGAGACAGGCTTCTGCCATGGAGTTGAAAATTACTCTCGTCACTTAAGCCACCGGCCCAAAGGAAGCAGGCCGTACTGCCTTATTGATTATTTCGGGAAGGATTTTTTGACATTTATTGATGAGTCACATGTTACATTACCGCAGGTGCGCGGAATGTATAACGGAGATAAAGCAAGGAAGCAGGTTTTGACCGATTACGGGTTCAGGCTGCCTTCATGCCTTGATAACAGGCCTTTAAAGTTTGATGAGTTTGAAGGCCTGCTTAATCAGGTGCTTTTCGCATCAGCAACACCGGCTGATTTTGAATTAGAGAAGGGCAAAGGGGCGGTGGTTGAACAGATAATCAGACCGACAGGTTTGATCGACCCTGAAATAATCCTAATCAAGTCCTCGAATCAGGTGGATGATTTAATCAGCAGAGTTAAAGAGCGTGCTCTTAAAAATGAACGGGTTCTGGTTACGACACTGACAAAGCGTATGGCTGAGGATCTGTCGCAGTATCTCAAGGATACGGGAATTGCTACAAACTATATACATTCTGAGCTGGATGCATTCCAGAGGGTGAAGGTAATAAGTGATCTAAGAAAAAAAAATTTTGATTGTCTGGTCGGTGTTAATCTCTTGAGGGAAGGGCTTGACCTTCCTGAGGTATCGCTTGTATGTGTGATGGATGCGGACAAAGAAGGGTTTCTGCGTTCGGCAACATCCTTGATCCAGGTAGCAGGCAGGGCCGCACGCAATGTGAATGGAAAAGTCATCATGTATGCGGATACGATTACTAAATCATTGTCAAAGACAATAGAAGAAACTCAAAGGCGAAGGGAAAAGCAGTTAAAATACAATAAAGAGAATAATATTACTCCTGCGTCAATAAAAAAAGCCATAAAAGACTGGATAGAGATTGAAGAGGAGGCAGAAAAAATCGTCTGCAATGTCGTGGCCAAGGACTTAAAAACTTTTGAACGTTATTATTTGATCGATGAGCTGGAAAAAGAAATGGCCAAAGCGGCAAAAAACCTGCAGTTTGAAAGAGCGATCATTATAAGGGACAGGATACTGGTTTTAAAGAGAAAAATAAAAAAATGGAAAGAGAAATAATAGAGTTTCTAAAGGACAATAAGGAAACGTATATTTCGGGTGAAGAAATATCACGCAAGCTTAATGTCTCACGGACTGCAGTCTGGAAACACATACAAAATCTAAAAGAAAACGGATACGAGATCATTGCTCAACCGCATTATGGTTATCGTTTGCTGGGGATACCGGACAGGCTGCTGCCTGATGAGATAGGTTATCGCCTTAAGACTAAAATTTTCGGCAAGCGGATTTTTTCCTATGTTTCAACAACATCCACTAACGATGTCGCTTATATGCTTGCGAAACAATCAATGCAGGAGGGGGCATTGATATTAAGCGAAAAACAGACTAAAGGCAGAGGGAGAATGGGCAGGCAATGGTCTTCACCGTCTGGTGGAGGGCTTTATTTTTCTCTGATTCTAAGACCAAAGATAACGCCTAGTGAGGCAGGAAAGATCACTTTGATGGCCTCGATTTGTATTGCAAAAATTCTAAGAGACAGTTTCGGGCTGGAGGCGGTTATTAAATGGCCTAATGACGTATATGTCGGCCGGGATAAAATTTGCGGTATCTTAACCGAGATGAATGCGGAGCAGGACGGCATAAATTTCATAATTCTCGGCATAGGTATTAATCTGAATACTGATATCAACAAGCTGCCCAAAGGAGCAGCGTCCTTGAAGTCTAAGACTAAACAGCAGATTAATAGAATACATTTTTTACAAAAGCTGCTTTGCGAACTTGAACGGTATTATTTTAAAATAAAAAATTCAGAGTTTGAAGATATAATTACGCAGTGGAGAGATCTTTCGATAACGCTAGGGCGGCGTATAAAAGTAAAATGGCGGTCGAATCTGATTGAGGGACAGGCTATGGATATCGATAGCTCAGGCGCTCTGATAGTAAGGGATGATTTTGGCTTTTCGCATCACATTCTCAGTGGTGATGTAACTCTAATTAAAAATTGAATGTAAAAAACATGATGTGTTAATAAAAAAGACAGGGAATTATTGGTTGTGAAAACTATTTTTACTCATTCTCGTTCTACATCCGTGTATAACTCCGAGGGAAATGCTGATTTTACTCATCCATGCTAAAATCAACATTTAAATCCGCAAAAACAGTTATTCACACCCAAAATATGTAAACTATTATTGTAGATGGAATAAATTAAATAAATGAGGTGAGATATGTTGCTTTTGGTGGATATCGGTAATAGCAGTACGACATTTGGAATAAGTCATGGAAAGAAAGAATACTTCCGCTGGTACATCCCGACAGATATTATCCGGGAAAAGTTCAGTTTTCAAAAAGCACTGATTAAAAATCTTAGGAAATGCGGAATTGATCCAAAGTGCGTAAGTGAGGTGGTAATTTGTTCTGTGGTACCTAAAGTGAATAAGTCAATCAAAAAACATTGTAAAGATATATTCGTAAAAAGCAGATTTTTTATGATAGGTAAAGATATCCAGGTTCCCATAAACAATAAATATAAAAGGCCTGAACAGGTGGGGCAAGACCGGCTGGTGAATGCCCTGGCCGTTAAATCTTTTTACAGACTGCCTGTAATTGTTGTTGATTTCGGTACGGCAATTACCATAGATGTTGTTTCAAAGAAAGGCGATTATCTGGGAGGAGTGATTGTGCCGGGAATAAACCTTTCTTTGAAAATCCTTTATGAGAATACCGCTTTACTGCCTCTTTTAAACCCAAGAAAACCCAAAACAGTATTAGGTAAGGATACGGAAAATTCCATTTTAAGCGGAATTTTTTATGGTTACTCATTCCTTGTGGATGGTTTGATCAAAAAGCTTAAGACAACTCTAAGTGGTGCCCCTGTGGTGGTCGCAACCGGGGGAAATCTTAAAATTATGAAACCCCTTTGCCAGGAAGTTAATCATTATCAGAAAAATCTAACCTTAAAAGGGATAGAAATAGCTTATAAATCGATGGTAATTGGAGCAAAATAGCTGATTTTTGTAAAAACCCCTGAAAATTCTTGATAATTTCCTGAAACAATTTAAAATTAAGGCTTGATTTTAATTATTTAATGTGTTATCTTTTATAAACAAAGAAATTAGCACTCAATGAGCGAGAGTGCTGATAAATAAATGTTAACTAAAAAGGAGGTGTTTGTATGGCGATTAAACCTTTAGGTGATCGTATACTAGTAAAGGTTCTGGATGCAAAGGAAAAGACAAAAAGTGGAATTTATTTGCCTGACACTGCCAAGGAAAAGCCGCAAGAGGCAGAGGTCGTAGCTGTTGGTCAGGGCAAAGTTCTTGAGAGCGGAAAGATTCAGGCTCCGGAAGTAAAAGTAAAAGATAAAGTTCTTTTTGGGAAATATTCCGGAACTGCTGTTACTACTAAAGAAGGCGATGAATACCTTATATTAAGAGAAGAAGACATATTGGCAGTTATCTCGTAAAAAAACGGAGGAGAATTATGGCAAAACAGCTTAAATTTGGTGATGAGGCAAGACGCGAAATCCTAATAGGTGTCGAATTACTTGCCAGAGCAGTAAAGGTGACTTTGGGGCCCAAAGGCCGGAATGTCGTTTTAGATAAAAAATTCGGATCACCGACTATTACAAAAGACGGTGTTACTGTAGCCAAGGAAATTGAGCTGCAGGATCCGTATCAGAATTTGGGAGCAGAGCTTGTTAAAGAAGTGGCATCAAAAACAAGCGATATAGCAGGAGACGGAACAACTACAGCTACTGTTTTAGCAGAGGCAATATATAGAGAAGGTTTGAAAAATGTGACTGCAGGTTCAAATCCGATGTCCTTAAAAAGAGGTATTGATGCGGCTGTTATAAATGTAGTAAAGACATTAAAAGGACTTTCCAAGCCGATAAAAGATAAACACGAAGTAGCGCAGGTTGCAACTATTGCAGCTAATAATGATCCGGCAATCGGAGAGCTTATTGCAGAGGCAATGGAAAAAGTAGGTAAAGATGGAGTGATCACTGTAGAGGAAGCCAAATCTATGTCAACAACTCTTGATGTTGTTGAAGGAATGCAGTTTGATCAGGGTTATTTATCTCCTTATTTTGTCACAGATACAGACAGAATGGAATGCTTGCTTGATGATCCGTTCATTTTAATTTACGAAAAAAAGATATCAGCATTAAAAGATCTGCTTCCTTTGCTTGAAAAAACCGCAAGAGCCGGAAAGCCGCTTTTGATTTTAGCTGAAGATATTGATGGCGAGGCGCTGGCAACATTAGTAGTCAACAGGATCAGAGGGACATTGCAGTGCTGTGCGGTTAAAGCCCCGGGGTATGGCGATAGAAGAAAAGAAATGCTTGAAGATATCGCTAAATTGACCGGCGGCCGCGCGATTACCGAAGAGCTGGGTGAAAAGCTGGAAAATATTGATATCAGCGATTTGGGAAGAGCAAAGAAGATTAAGATTGATAAAGAAACCACTACAATCGTAGAAGGCTCTGGAAAAACAAGCGATATTAAAGCAAGGATCAATCAGATCAAAAACCAGATTAACGAGAGCGATTCTGATTATGACAAAGAAAAACTGCAGGAACGTCTGGCTAAATTAGCCGGCGGAGTTGCTGTGATCAATGTCGGTGCAGCTACCGAAACTGAAATGAAAGAGAAAAAGGCAAGAGTTGAAGATGCCTTGCATGCAACACGTGCTGCGGTTGAAGAAGGTATAGTGCCTGGCGGCGGTGTTGTTTTAATCCGCGCTGCAAAAGGATTAGACGATCTCAAACTTGACCCTGAAGAGCAGATCGGTGTTGATATAGTTAGAAAAGCTCTGGAATTTCCTTTGCGCCAGCTGGCGGAAAACGCGGGTCTTGAGGGATCTGTCATTCTGCAGAGAATAAAATCAGAAAAAGGTAATATCGGATATAACTTTAATACCGATGAGTTCGTGGATATGATCAAAGCAGGTGTTGTGGATCCTGCCAAGGTCAGCCGCACCGCGCTTGAGAATGCGGCAAGTATCGCAGGGCTGCTTCTGACAACAGAGACGATCATTACTGACATCAAGGAGGAGGAAAAGTCTCCGGGTATGCCTGGCGGAATGGGCGGAATGGGCGGCATGGGCGGGTATTAATACCGTTTTACCTATTAAAATAAACCCGCAGGAATTTAACTTCCTGCGGGTTTTTAATTAATTGACATAGTAATTATTTTATGTTATATTAATTTTTCACTACTTAATTATTAAGTATATGTTAGAGTTATTTTTTAGGGTTGGTTTAATGGCAAAATGGAGGTTCTTTAGTAATGGCTCAGTTTATTGGCAGGGGGAGAAAAGCCCGTAGATGTTATGGTTTTGATGAAATAGCATTGGTCCCGGGATTGGTTACTATAAATCCCCATGAAGTTGATACCAGTTTTACCCTGGGGGATAAAAAATATAAAGTGCCTATTTTAGCTGCCGCAATGGATGGCGTTGTTGATGTAGATTTTGCGGTTAAAATGGGAAAATTGGGAGGCCTTGCAGTACTTAATTTAGAAGGCGTTCAAACGCGGTATGAAAACCCCAATGAAGTGCTTGATGCTATTGCCAATGCGACACCTGAGGAAGCAACCAAACTGGTACAAGGGATTTATAATGAACCGATTAAGGAAAAACTTGTCGGCCTTCGTGTTGAGCAGATAAAAAAGAAAAAAGTTCCTTGTATTGTAAGTGCTATACCGCAGCGAGCCGAAAAATTTGGTGCTTTAGCGCAGGACGCGGGAGCGGATATCTTTGTGGTTCAATCCACAGTTACATCTGTTCATCATATCTCAACTGAATACAAAGCTCTTGATCTGACTAAGTTTTGCAAAAAAATGAAAATACCGGTTATTATCGGTAATTGCGTTACGCATAATGTAGCGCTTGAATTATTTGAAACCGGGACCAGCGGATTGCTTGTGGGCATTGGGCCCGGGGCAGCTTGTACCACACGCGGCGTGCTTGGTATTGGAGTACCGCAGGTAACAGCCACTTGTGATATTGTTGAGGCAAGGGAGTTCTATTTTAAAAAAACAGGCCGATATGTACCGATAATTACTGACGGCGGTATGCGCAGCGGAGGCGATATATGCAAGGCTTTTGCCTGCGGTGCTGATGCGGTGATGGTTGGTTCTGCTTTTGCCAGAGCTAAGGAAGCTCCGGGTAGAGGATACCACTGGGGTATGGCAACTCCGCACGCCAATTTACCTAGAGGAACAAGAATATATGTCAGCACTACCGGAACCCTGGAAGAAATATTGTTTGGGCCGGCCAGATTAGATGACGGATCACAGAACCTTGTAGGAGCTTTACAGCTTTCCATGGGATCTTTAGGTGCGAAGAACATTAAAGAAATGAATCTTACAGAGATAATTATTGCTCCGTCAATTCAGACCGAGGGAAAAATATTCCAGCAGGTACAGCGCGTGGGCATGGGCAAATAGCTGATTAGCTTATAAGCTCATGAGCTCCTAAGCTGATAAGGATGAAGGATGAAGGACGAAAAAACAGTATTGTGTTTTGAGTCGAGCGTATCGCGTGAAAAATTACATACTAAAACTCAAATAGTTGATAGCGCATCCTCCTTCGCTAAGGCTTCTGAGGCCAGGTAGCGGTTAACAGGAAAAGAAATTATAAGACCGGTTAACTGGTAAACTGGAAATACAGATTTAAAATATGAAAAGAACACATAATTGTAACGAATTAAAGCTGGCTGATGCAGGGAAAAGCGTTTCCCTCTGCGGATGGGTGAATTCCCGCAGGGATCATGGCGGATTGATTTTTATTGATCTGCGCGACAGGGAAGGTCTGACACAAATAGTTTTCGATCCGAAAACAAGCGAAGATGTCCACAAAACCGCTGAAATCTTGCGTAATGAGTTTGTTATCTGTGTTGTGGGAATTGTCTGCCTGCGGCCGCAGGGATCAGTAAATCCTAGACTTGACACAGGAGAAATAGAGATCCTTGTCAGCAAACTTGAGATTTTAAACAGAGCAAAAGCGCTGCCTTTTGAGGTCAATGACAGTAAAGAGGTGGGGGAAGACCTGAGACTTACTTATCGCTATCTGGATCTGCGCAGAGAAAGTATGAAAAAAAATCTTATGCTGCGATCCAAAGTAATAAAGGTTATACGTGACTTTTTCGATGAAAAGGGTTTTGTAGAAGTTGAAACACCGGTGCTGACCAAAAGCACACCTGAGGGCGCACGCGACTATCTTGTTCCCAGCCGTCTCAACCCGGGAACTTTTTTTGCTTTGCCGCAGTCTCCGCAGTTGTTTAAACAGATCCTTATGGTAGCCGGATTCGATAGATATTACCAGATTGCCAAATGTTTCCGTGATGAAGACTTGAGAAAGGACCGTCAGCCTGAGTTTACACAACTTGATTTAGAAATGTCTTTTATTAATGAGGATGACATCTATGCCCTTATGGAAGGGCTTATCCAGAAAATTTTCATAAAAACCATGAATATGGAAATCCCGATCCCTTTTTTGCGCCTTACTCATGAACAGGCTATGGAACGCTATGGAACGGATAAGCCGGATACGCGCTATGATATGCTTCTGCATGAACTAAGCGATCTGGTAAAGCAAAGCGAGTTTATGGTTTTTAAAAAAGTAGTCGAGTCTAAAGGTAAAGTTATGGGTATTAAAGTAGCTGACGGTGCCCGGTTTACACTAAAGCAGCTTGATGATTTGACCAAACAGGCTATAGAGTGCGGAGCTAAAGGGCTTGTTTGGATAAAGGTTCTGAACAATGACTTTTATTCGCCTGTAAAAAAGCATTTAGGTGAAAAGTTATTGCAGAGTCTGGTTAGTGAATTTGAAGCTAAGAGCGGCGATTTGCTTTTGCTGGTAGCCGATCAAGCGTCTGTGGCCAAGAGCGTGCTGGGGGCACTGCGTGTGAGTGTTGCTGATGCTTTAAATTGTGCTAGCAATGATAAATTTAATTTTCTGTGGGTGACGGATTTTCCTCTTTTTAAATACAACGTTGAGGAGAAACGCTGGGATTCAGAACACCATCCTTTTACAGCTCCAAAGCCGGAAGATATAGAATATATGGATAGTGACCTGGGCAGAGTGCGTTCGTGCGCGTATGATTTGGTTATAAACGGTACTGAGCTGGGTAGCGGCAGTATCCGTATTCATGAGGAACAATTGCAGCAAAGGATTTTTGATATATTGGGAATGGACAAAAATGAAATAAAGACTAAATTTGGTTTTTTACTTGAGGCTTTCAGTTATGGTGCGCCTCCGCATGGAGGTTTTGCTCCCGGGATAGATAGGCTGCTTTGCCTTATGAGTAACAGCTCTAGCATAAGAGATGTGATTGCTTTTCCTAAAACTCAGAAGGGATTTTGCCCGTTGACTATGGCGCCATCTGGTGTTTCTAAAAAACAGCTTGATGAGCTTCATTTGACAATAAAAGACTAATGCTTTATAATAAGGCATGTTTTAAATTAAATAATGCAGGTATTGGAAATAAGTATGGAATTTTTGGGGGGCTGAATTATGAGAAGAATACTGATTGCTATTACTGTAATATTTGTATTTGCTTTGAATATTAGCGGATGTGTAAAACGTGTTTCTATGCAAACCATTGAAAAAGAACGTGTTGACCAGGATACAACATCAGGCAATAAAGGATATATAACCGGGGCCAAACCGCCATCTGAAACTACAGAAGAAAAAAAGACGACCAGAAAGATTTACCAGGTAACCTTAGAAATTCCTCCTTATGCTGAGTGGAAAAATTTCCGCACTGAGCGTACAGAGGATAAAGAGCTTTGGGGAAACCGCGGATATGTTTACGGCGGCCCTCAGGCTGTAACTCCCCAAAAACAGGAAAAAGAAGAGCTAAGGCCGATAATTTTGCCTGAGGAGGTCTATGAAGTACCTGCTGCGATCAAGCCTCCCCGGCCGGTTGAAGCGAAGGAGCCGGCAGCAAAAGAGAGTAGGTTTATTACCTATAATGTAACAAAGGGTGATACATTACAGAAGATCTCAACAAAAGTGTATGGCACCAGTAAAAGGTGGCAGGAAATTTTTGAATACAATAAAGGAATTTTAAAAAGTCCTAATAAAATTTATCCCGGTCAGAAAATTTTGATTCCTCAAGATTGATTCTCTTGAGCATATCAAAGCACGCGAGTATGGAAAGAGTAATAAAACTTCATAATGATGAAGAAGCGAATCTACTTTTTGGCCGGCATGATGAAAATCTTAAGCTTATAAAACAAGAACTCACCATCCAAATTGCTGCTCGCGGCGAAAAGCTGATCCTTCTGGGAAAAAAAGATAATGTGCTCCGTGCTGAAAAATTATTAGAAGAATTGATTAAGATCATTCGTATGGGAAAGCATTTACATAGACAGGAAATTGATTGTGCTATAAAGACCTTAAAAGAAAGCGGTAGTCTTGAGACGAAGGGGATGTGTTCTGATCGCATAGACGTAATGAGCAAGAGGCAGTTTATAACCCCTAAGTCTAAAGGCCAGAAAAGTTATGTTGATACAATTCGCGATTGCGATATTACATTTGGTATCGGTCCTGCCGGGACAGGAAAAACATATCTGGCTATAGCCATGGCAGTTTCCGCTTTAAAAAACCGACAAGTCGGACGAGTGATCCTTACGCGGCCTGCGGTTGAAGCGGGAGAGAATCTGGGTTTTTTGCCGGGCAATATAATGGAAAAGATAGATCCTTATCTGCGCCCCATATACGATGCTCTATACGAAATGATGGACGTAGAAAAAGTGCAAGCATATATGCAAAAAGGCATAATTGAGGTAGCACCGCTTGCCTATATGCGCGGGCGGACACTAAATGATTCGTTTATCATACTTGATGAGGCGCAAAATAGTACACCGGAACAGATGAAGATGTTTCTTACGCGCCTTGGCTTTGACTCGAAAGTTATAATTACCGGTGACATAACACAGGTGGATTTACCAATGAATAAGCGCTCCGGCTTGGTGCAGGTACAGTCAATTTTGAAAGGTATTGAGGGTATAGAATTTGTTTATTTAAATGAGCTTGATGTCGTGCGGCATAAATTAGTCAGAGATATAATTAAAGCTTACGCGAACTTCGAAGTGCAGACAGGAAATAAATAATATGAATCCAAAGGTGGAAAATCAGGATAATACTACGAAAAAGAATTCGCTGGGGATTATTATTGCGATTTTTCTTTGTTTGCTTTTGAGCCTTGTCTTTTTTTTAGGAAAGGATTTTATCTGGACAGGTTATTATTTTGAGCAGGGGCAGATCAGTCCACGCGATATTTTTTCTCCTTTTGATTTTTCGTTCATAAATAAAGATGGACTGGAAATAAAAATAAAAAAGAATGAGCTGATAGTAGAAAGAGGAGAGAAAATAAATAAAAACCAGGAGCTTGCCTCAGGAGAACTCCATAAGATTCAAAAGCAGCCGAAAAACATATACTATATTCTCGGAATTTTACTGCTGCTGATTATATTTGCCGTAATTATTGTCACTTACGATGCTATTCATAAATCAAAGATTCTGTTCAAGGAAAAAAATGTTCTGCTTTTGTGCCTGCTGATATTGCTGATCGTTCTAGGCGCCAAGGCGATCCTGTTCTCAGCATGGTCAGTTTATTTAATACCTCTGGCAAGCGTGTCCATGCTTGTGGCCATACTTATTGAACCGGGCGTGGCTTTGATGCTTACGGTACTGCTCAGCATTTTTCTTTCTGTATTAACGGGCGGGAGCTTTGACGTGATGGTCACGATGATGTCAGGCGGTATAGTAAGTATTTATTCAGTGCTTAATGTGCGGCGCAGAAGAAATCTTACCAAAGCAGGTTTTTTGATCGGATTAACGCACATGGTTTCCATAGTTTCTATGGGGCTTATTAATTTTGTCTCTATAAACAATTTGATTGTTCAAGGGGCATGGGGGCTTGCTAATGGGATATTGTCTGCGATAATCGTGACCGGCTTACTGCCGATTTTTGAAATTTTATTCCAGATAACAACAAACATCAGTTTGCTTGAGCTGTCTGATTTGAACCAGCCGGTTTTAAAAGAACTGGTGCTTAAGGCACCGGGTACATACCATCATAGTCTGGTTGTAGGAAACCTAGCCGAATCAGCGGCGGAGGCGGTAGGTGCCAACAGCCTGCTTGCACGAGTGGGAGGATATTTCCACGATATCGGAAAATTGCGTATGGCCCATTATTTTTCCGAGAACCAGGGTCATATTGAGAACAAACACGAAAATCTTAGCCCGACGATCAGTAGTCTTATTATTATTAATCATATAAAAGAAGGGGCTGATCTTGCTAAAAAATATAAGCTTGGAAAAGCTATTAATGACATAATCGTGCAGCACCACGGCGATGATGTCGTGCATTTCTTCTATCATAGGGCGCTTGAATTGCACGGAGAGGAGAACAGTAAAGTCCAGCAGGAAGATTTTAGATATCCCGGTCCAAGACCTCAATCTAAAGAAGCGGCGATAGTCATGCTGGCTGATTCTGTGGAAGCAGCCACAAAATCTATGCCGCAGCCTAATCCCAGCAAGATCAATGAAGTAGTCAGCAGAATTATTAACAATAAGTTTATAGACGGACAATTGAATGGATGCGATCTGACTTTAAAGGACTTGCATACAATCGCCGGGGTTTTCATACATATTCTTAACGGGATATTCCACTCAAGGGTTGAATATCCGGATATTAAACAGCTGCAAAATGAACAAAATAAAAATAAAGAATCTTCAGAAAAAAAAGGTAAATCTGCAAGACCTTAAAAAACTGGCGAATAGAACTCTCTTACATCAGGGCGTAGATGGAAAAGAGATAAGTATTCTTTTGGTAGATGATAAAACCATTACCGGTCTAAATAAACAATATCTAAAGAAAAATTATCCAACCGATGTTCTCGCTTTCAGGATGCAGGACGGGGAGTTTGGCCACATGCATCAGGAAATTTTAGGCGATGTGATTATTTCACTGGATACAGCTGCCTCCCGCGCAGAAGAATTCCACACTCACTTTAAGTATGAGAGTCAGCTTTATCTTGTGCATGGGATTTTACATCTTCTTGGTTTCGATGATCTAACCACTCAAGACCGCAACAAGATGTCAGCAATTCAAAAGCAAATCATGGAGAATTATGCATAGAAGAAGATTGTTTGAAAGCTTTAATTATGCAATAGAAGGATTTCTTTACGTATTAAAAACACAGAAAAATATGAGGCTGCATTTTCTGGCGGCTATTATTGTGCTCCTTCTGGGCTTATACTATAATTTCACTAAAACTGAATTAATTCTGCTGCTGTTGACGATATCTTTTGTACTTATCGCGGAAATGTTCAATACCGCAGTTGAGCTGATCATTGATCTGATTACTGATGAATTTCATCCGCTGGCACGCATAATCAAGGATATCACAGCCGGTGCTGTGCTGGTTGCCTCGATAAATGCCATATTTGTCGGATATCTGCTATTCCTAACAGATTTTCCAGTGGACACGCTGCAGACAAGTATCGATTATATCAGGCAAAAGCCGCTGCATATTACTTTTGTTTCCATGATCATTGTTCTGGTAACAGTAATATTTTCCAAAGCAAAAATAGGTAGCGGCAAACCTTTGCGCGGAGGCATGCCTTCAGGCCATTCGGCAATTGCTTTTTCTGTATGGTCAATTACCTTATTTCTTTCGCCGAGCAAGCTGCTTATTACTCTGGTGCTGATTTTAGCAATTCTACTGTCTCAGAGCAGAATCCGCCCCGGGTTCCATAGTTTAAAGGAAGTTATCGCAGGCGCATTTGTAGGGCTTGGTTTAACAAGTTTGATTTTCTTTATACTGCATTTATAAAATGGCTATACATAAAACAGAAGCAATCGTTATTGACAGAAAAGATTACAGAGAGACAAGCTATTTGCTGAGTTTTTTTACGGCAGATTTCGGTAAAATTCATGCCCAGGCCAAGGGGGCAAAAAGAAAGATCGATAAATTCGGCAGCAATTTCGTGCCGATTAGTTATAATAATATAGTTTTTTATGAAAGCATTCAAGGAAGTTTAAATATCATCAGCCAGGCTGATCTGCTTGAGCATTTCAGCGGGATTGATAAGGATATTGAAAAGTATACCTATGCCAGTTATTTCCTTGAACTCATAAATGCCACTATGGGCCTGGGAGATAAGAATAAAGAAATTTTCGTATTACTTAAGAATTTCTTGAATTTTATCGATAAAGAGGATAAAATACCTCATATTGTGCAAATCTTTGAAATTAAGTTTTTAAATCTTTCCGGGTTTAAGCCACGTCTTGATTGTTGCGTGCATTGTAATGGTCAAATATTTGATAAGAGCAGGTTTAGCTATGTCCTGGGAGGTATTTTGTGCGAAAAATGCTTTGGTTTTGAGAAAAATGCGCAAAAACTGATGCAGGGTACAATTGCCACATTAAAACATATTGAAAAGCTGGAATTAGAAAAGTTACGCAGTTTTAAAATCATTCCCAGTGTCTTTAAAGAGCTTGAGAAAATACTGCGTACATTTATTGATTATCATATAGCAGGGGATTTTAAATCACTGGAGTTTTTAAAAAAGGTAAGGTATTCCTATGTCTGAGTTTAGTATGGATACAATTGTTTCATTATGTAAGCGGCGCGGGTTTATTTTTCCTAGCTCTGAAATTTACGGCGGAATTGGAAGCACCTGGGATTACGGACCGCTTGGTGTTGAACTGAAACGTAATGTAAAACAAGCATGGTGGAATTCTGTAGTTCATCAGAGGGAGGATATGGAGGGCCTTGATGCAGCTATCCTTATGCATCCTTTAACCTGGAAGGCGTCCGGGCATATCGATGGCTTCACAGATTCCCTTGTTGATTGCAGAACTTGTAAGAAGCGCTTTCGCGTTGATCATTTGCCGGGCGAGGGAGATGATAGAAAATGTCCTGAATGCAAGGCGGATATTGATCTTAAAATCAACCCGCCGCGGTTATTCAATTTAATGCTCAAAACATATCTGGGGGCGGTAGAGGATGAAAGCGCAATTACCTATCTCAGGCCTGAGACTGCGCAGGGAATTTTTGTTAATTTCACCAATATTGTTAATTCCCGTCACAGAAAACTTCCTTTTGGGGTCGCTCAGATCGGCAAGAGTTTTCGCAATGAGATAACACCGGGTAACTTTACTTTTAGAACGAGAGAGTTTGAGCAGATGGAGATAGAATATTTTGTAAAACCGGAATTTGCGGAAACTGCCTATAAGGACTGGGTGGAAGAAAGATTTAAATGGTATCAAACACTTGGAATAAAGAAAGACAAACTCAAGTTGCGTGTTCATACTAAAAATGAGCTGGCTCATTATGCCAGCGGATGTACGGACATTGAATATAACTTTCCTTTTGGCTGGTCTGAGCTTGAAGGGATAGCAAACCGCGGAGATTTTGATTTAGCGCAGCATGCTAAATTAAGCGGCAAGGACCTGACATATTTTGATCAGACCATGAATAAAAGATATCTACCCCATGTTGTTGAGCCATCCGGAGGAGTTGACCGGGCGACACTGGCATTTTTAGTGGACGCTTATCGGGAAGAGGAGGTGAGAGGAGAGAAAAGAGTGGTATTAGGATTTAATAAGCAATTGAGTCCTTATAAAATTGCTATTTTACCATTGCTCAAAAAGAACAGTGATATTGTAGAGTTTGCAAAAAAAATTAGTAGTGGTTTAAAAAAATACTTTGTGGTAAAATACGACGATACAGCTTCAATCGGCAAACTTTATCGACGACAGGATGAGATCGGAACTCTTTTCTGCCTTACAGTTGATGTTCAGACTCTTGAAGATAAAATGGTAACAGTAAGAGACAGGGATACTATGCTGCAGGACAGGGTAAGCGTAGACAAGCTGGATGAGTATTTTCAGAATAAATTGAGTTAAATGAATTATTAATGTATGAAAGGGGTTATTTTTAGAAATGGCTAAAAAGTACGTTTATTTTTTTGGTAAAGGGCAGTCTGAAGGAAATGCAAAAATGAAGGCTTTGCTAGGCGGAAAAGGAGCTAACCTTGCTGAAATGGCAAAGATTGGTGTGCCGGTTCCTCCGGGATTCACCATCTCAACGGAGGTATGTGATTACTACTATAAACATGGTAAAAAATACCCGGGAGAATTACAGAAACAAATAGATGAGAATATCAAAAAACTGGAAAAAGCTATGGGGACAAATCTTGGCGACCCGCAAAATCCGCTGCTTGTTTCTGTAAGAAGCGGCGCAGCAGCATCAATGCCTGGTATGATGGACACAGTTCTTAACCTTGGTCTTAATGACGAAGCAGTTATGGGCCTGGCAAAAAAGACAAATAATGAAAGGCTGGCATGGGATTCTTACAGGCGCTTTATCGATATGTTTGGCGATGTTGTCATGGGAGTTCATCACGAATATTTTGAGGAAAAACTTACCGCGATAAAGGAAAAATACAAGGCAAAACTTGACAATGATCTAAACGCAGATCAGCTTAAAGAGCTTGTTGGAGAATATAAAAAAGTTTATCAGAAACACGTGAAAAAGCCTTTTCCAAACAAGGCAAAAGACCAGCTTATAGCGACGATAAATGCAGTTTTCGGTTCATGGAATATTCCCCGTGCAGTAACTTATAGAAGAATAAACAGGATTACGGGATTACTGGGGACTGCCGTTAATGTGCAGGCAATGGTTTTCGGCAACATGGGTGACACATCCGGTACCGGAGTTGCTTTCACACGAAATCCTTCCACAGGAGACACAGAATTTTTTGGCGAGTTCCTGATCAATGCTCAGGGTGAAGATGTCGTGGCCGGGATAAGAACTCCTGAACCGATAAGCGACCTGAAAAAAGAATGGCCGCATATTTACAAAGAACTGAATGATATTCGCAATAAACTTGAGAAACATTATAAGGATATGCAGGATGTAGAATTTACGATTCAGGAAGGCAAATTGTTCATGCTTCAGACCAGGACCGGAAAACGTACCGGGCTTGCCGCAGTAAAACTAGCTGTAGATATGGTGAATGAGAAAATGATCTCACCTAAAGAAGCTTTAATGCGTATTGAAGGTGATCAGTTAAACCAGCTTCTTTTTCCGATCTTTGATCTGAAAACAAAGGCAAAGGCAAAGACAATCACCAAAGGTCTTCCGGCCGGGCCAGGAGCCGCATCAGGCCAGGTAGTATTTACGGCTGTTGTTGCGGAAGATTGGAAAAAAAAGGGCAAGAAAGTTATTCTGGTCAGGCATGAGACATCCCCTGAGGATGTTGCCGGTATGGCAGCGGCTGAAGGTATTCTAACTTCAACCGGGGGTATGACATCACATGCTGCTGTTGTTGCCCGCGGATGGGGCAAATGCTGCATCGCAGGCTGCAGTGCTTTAAATATTAATTATGCGAATAAAGAGGCAACCGTAGGCGATGTGGTGATTAAAGAAGGAGACTGGCTATCCCTGGACGGTTCTACGGGTGAGGTCATGCTGGGTCATATTGATACATCTTCAAGCCCTGTAATCGCCGGGGTTGTAGAGAATAACGCGACGGCTCAAAAAAGTCCAATCTACAAGATGTTTATGCAGATAATGAAATGGTCTGATGAGTATCGCAAACTTAATGTCCGTACCAATGCCGATACCCCCAGGGATTCTCTTGCTGCGCGCCGCTTGGGAGCTGAAGGCATAGGATTGACGCGAACTGAGCATATGTTTTTTGAAGGAGAGAGGATCTGGGCTATTCGAGAGTTTATTCTTTCACAGGATAAGGAATCAAGAGAAAAAGCACTTAAGAAACTGCTTCCTTATCAGCGTAAGGATTTTGAGGGAATATTCAAGGAAATGGACGGATTGCCGGTTACAATTCGTTTACTTGATCCGCCTTTGCATGAATTTTTGCCGAATGACGTTGCTGGACAGACAGAAATGTCCAAGCGTTTAGAGATCTCTGTGGCTAAGGTTACTGAGCTGGTGACTAAGCTTCATGAACTTAATCCTATGCTTGGTCATCGCGGATGCCGGCTCTCGATCACATATCCTGAGCTTTGTGTAATGCAGACAACGGCTATTATTGAAGCAGCGTGTAATATGACTAAAAAAGGGATTAAGGTCATGCCGGAGATAATGATTCCCTTAATCGGCACAAAGGCTGAGTTTGATTTTCTTGAGCCGATCATACGCCAGACAGCTGATAGCCTAATCAGTAAATCAAAAACAAAAATAAAATACCTGGTCGGAACTATGATCGAGATTCCGCGCGCTGCGCTTATAGCTGATGAAATAGCGGAGAATGCAGAATTCTTCTCTTTCGGTACCAACGACCTGACCCAGATGACCTTTGGGTACAGCCGCGATGATGCCGGTGTTTTTCTGCCCGATTACCTGGAAAAGAAAGTGTTGCCGGATGATCCGTTCCAGACGATAGACCAGAATGGCGTTGGAAAACTTGTCCAAACCGCCGTAACCCTTGGCAGAAAAACCAGAAATAATCTCAAATGCGGAATTTGCGGTGAGCACGGCGGTGATCCGGAATCCGTAAAATTCTGCCATCGCGTTGGGCTTAACTATGTAAGCTGTTCGCCGTACAGAGTGCCAATAGCAAGGCTTGCAGCAGCACAGGCTGTAATAGAGGGAAAAAAGTGAGCTAAATATGGCAGATCCGATAAGATTATACCTTAAAGATATTAAAAATATTCCTCTTTTGACTCCGGAGGAAGAGTTGAAGATTTCCAAAAAAGCCAAAAGAGGAGATACAGAAGCGCGTAAATTGATGATACGTTCAAACCTGAGGCTGGTAGTTAATATCGCTAAAAAGTACAGCTTCTTAGGCGTGCCGATTACGGATTTAATAGAAGAGGGTAATCTTGGCTTGATGCGTTCAGTTAAGAAGTTCGAGCCTAAAAAAGGATATCGATTCAGTACCTATGCTGCGTGGTGGATCCGACAGTATATAACACGGGCAATTGCCAATCAAAGCAAAACGATTAGAGTGCCTGTGTATTTAACGGAAACCATTACTAAGTGGAAACGCGCAACTGAAAAGCTTACACAAAAACTTGGCAGATCTCCAACCGTTCAAGAAATTGCCAAAAAAATGCGCATTCCGGTTAAAAAGGCACGGGGTTTGAGCGAGATCGTCACCAGAACTACATCATTGCATCAGCCTATCGGAGAGGATTCTTCAGGGGAATTCATGGATTTGATCGAGGATGAATCAGTTACTTCACCTTTTGAAGAATTGAGCCGCTTATTGCGTCAGGAAAAGATAGCTGAACTTCTGGAAAAGATGTCTGAAAGAGAAAAACAGATCCTGGTACTTAGATATGGGCTTGAAGACGGGGCATTCCGTACTTTGGAAGAAACAGCAAAAAGCTTTAATATCAGCAGAGAACGTGTCCGGCAGATCGAGAATAACGCATTAAAGAAACTGAAGGTTTATTTAACAGAGAGTGATTGAATGAATACAGTTGGAAGATTGGCAAAAATAATAAGAGATGTTCCGGATTTCCCTAAAAAAGGTATATTATTTAAAGACATAACCACGGTACTTCAGGATCCTAAAGGTTTTAAGCAATCTGTGAATCTGCTCTATAAACAGTATAAGGGGGAAAAGATAGACTATATTGTATGTGTTGAAGCAAGAGGATTTATCTTCGGTTCCGCGCTGGCTTATAAATTGAATGCCGGGTTAGTGTTAATTAGAAAAAAAGGCAAGCTGCCCTATAAGACCTATAGCGTGACTTATGCTTTAGAATACGGTGAAGATACGCTTGAGATTCACCAGGATGCAATTAGGGAAAACGGACGTGTTTTAATAATTGACGATTTGCTGGCAACTGGCGGAACGATTCAGGCTGTATGCAAACTACTTAATAAATGCAAGGCCAAAATTGTCGGTATTGGATTTTTTATAGAACTGTTATTCCTTAGAGGGCGGAAAAAACTGCAAAAATACCCTATAAGCTCGATAATCAAATATTAAAGCTGATTTTTATTCCTATTTCAATTTTGAGCGAGGTGTGCAGCCTCGCTCTTTTTGGTCCATTCTTATTTAAGGTGAACGAATTTCGTAACACAATAAGAGTGAAGTACTTAAATAGAAACAATAATGGCCCATGATTACACCGATGAAAAACAGATTACAGCGATTGTCTAGGTTTAAAGAAGAACGAATCTGGGTAATTATGTTTTAATCTGTGCACTCAGGTTCTTTCTGCCACCATAAAACAAGAAAGAACCCTTTTTTAAATAATATAAAACAATAAATTTTAAATCTACTTTAGATGAAATTTATTGCCTGCTTTGTGTTTTAAGTTTAAAATAATATCAAACAGATCAATCTCTGGAAAAGGGGAGCAAAAATGGATCAAGAAAAGTTTATATTCCTGATTAAATGCTTAGCTGCTCTGGTGATAATTGTATTGTTTTTTACTGTAATTGTGCCAAAATACAAACAGCTGGATGAATTTATTACAGCCAAGACGGAAGAGTTTTTAAGCCTGATCTTCCAAACAACTGTTTCCGCAGGGAAAAAATCACATGAAAACAATGAAGATTATACAAAAGCCGAACTAGCTTCTGTGATTGCTTCTTTTGGAAGGATTTTTTTTACCTTTAATAATAATGATCAACTGAAAAAACTTCTCAAAAAGGGCGATTCTATCCTTCAGATAGACCCTTTTAACATCAATATCCGCCAAAAGGTCGCATTTTTGTTTTATATGGACGGTCAGTTTGAAAAAGCAATAGAGAATTATGAGCTTGTTCTCCTTAATGTTCCCAGGAGAAAGCTGCTTTTCGAAAAATTACAGGATAACGCGGATTACAGAAGCATTAAAAGAACTCTTCTTGAGTTAGCTGCTTTGCACTATGATCTTAACCAGAAAGAAAAAATGTTTGATTATTACAAGCAGTTTTTGAGAGTTGCTTTTCGTGATGAAATTTATCGGAAGTACATATCGGGAGGGATAATTGAAAAAAATACGCATTACGAAATTTTTGTTAATTTCAGCGGCGCAGGATTTTTTTCGTATAAAAAATCCATTAAAGAACTGGAAAAGTACTTAAAAACATACCCGGAGGAGAAAGAGGTAATTGTTGATCTGGCTAAGAATAATTTTGAGTTAATTAATCTGTTTTTTGATTCTGCGCCGGAAGATTATATTGATTATCTAAATAACGCGCAAAAATACTTGGAACTTTCATTAGAGTTTGCCTCTGAGGATAAAAAGACATCAATTAACCGTGATTTATTGCAATTGGGGAAACTAAAAGATAAATATCTTAGCCAAAAAGATCTATTAAAGAACGGGAAATAAGAGCTGGTATTATAATTGTTTGGTAAACCTCAAAGATTTTTAATTAACTTAAAATTAATTTAAGTGCCCCTGTAGCTTCCTCCTTCGCTGAAAAACAGCTGCGGCGGACGAGACACTACAGATAGAGTAATTTTCAAGTGCCCCTGTAGCTCAGAAGGATAGAGCATTGGTTTCCTAAACCATGTGCCGGACGTTCGAATCGTCTCAGGGGCACCAAATTCAAGTTAAAAGTAAAAAGTTAAAGGTAAAAAGTAAAAGCAACTTTGAGACGATGAGAACGTAAAAGAGGATAATAAGGGGAAAGATTGTTTTCCCTTATCCACAGGATGCAGGATGGAATTCTACAGATAAGAATTCCATCGCAATCGGCGTACCGGAACATCAGCCGGAAGGAAGGGGAATATTAAGGGGAAACCACGTGAGTGGCGTTGCCACAACGTGGCTCACGCCATAAGGGTTGCCCCTTAAAGAGCGAGGCCGTCCTAGTGCGAAGCAACGGAGACTCCACTGATTTAAAGTGGAGCGCAGTGCCGAGCGACATGGGCGCAATCGTCTCAGGGGCACCAAATTCAAGTTAAAAGTAAAAAGTTAAAGGTAAAAAGTAAAAGCAACTTTGAGACGATGAGAACGTAAAAGAGGATTATAACTAGTTTATAGTTCATAGCTGATAGCTTGAAATTAAGTAGCGAGTAGCAAGAAGCAAGTAGCGAGAAAAAAACGAAGGACGAAAAAGCGTAAAGCTAATAATGCGTAAACTTCTAGACTAATAAGCTGAAGGCTGATATTGATTTTTAGAAGTAACTATTAGTAACCTTTATTAACCTTTATTAACCCATAGTAACATAAAAAGGCGCTAAGATGATTGATCTGCATACACATACATTATTAAGCGACGGTGTTCTGCTGCCTGCTGAACTTATACGAAGAGCAGAAGTGATCGGGTACGAAGTTCTGGGGATTACAGATCATACGGACGCATCGAATATTGATCATGTATTGCCGCGAATTGTGCGAGTTTGCCGGGATCTGCAGCCAAAGGTTACAGTTAAATTAATCCCGGGTGTTGAGCTTACGCATATTCCTCCCTCTGATTTTGAAGATCTGGTTAAATATGCCCGAAGGAATGGAGCGCGTATTGTGGTCGGACATGGGGAGACTATTGTTGAGTCGGTGATAAGAGGCACAAACAAAGCGGCCATATCCGCAAAAGTGGATATTCTTGCCCACCCTGGACTGATTACAGAACAGGATGCTGCTTTAGCGGCTAGCCTCGGGGTATCGCTGGAAATTACTGCCAGGAATGGGCATTCCTACAGCAATGGACATGTAGTTAAGACCGCTTTAAAAACCGGTGCTAAACTTGTGCTTAATACAGATACTCATGCTCCTGAGAATCTCATAACAATTCAGAAGGCCAGGTTTATTGCCTTGGGGGCGGGATTATCCGAGTCTGATGTTGAAGATGGTTTATTCAGGAATATGAGGGAGTTGGCAGATAAACTTTTGGACTAGAGCGCTGGAGCACTATTTTTGAAATCGGCTTGATAAAATAATACGGCAATGGTATAATAAAAGCATTAGAAAAGCGGATATTAATTTCAGAGAGATTAATTTAAAATTTTACGTCATAATCAAGACATCCTATAAGGAGAAAGAAGCGAGGATGTCTTATTTAAAGGCATCAGGATATAAAATCGGATTATTGATAACTTTGGTAATAAAAGCTGTAACGTAAGGCGATTAATGGTTTAATCGCTGTAATCTTTATTAATCTTAGTAATCAGGTATAATCATTATAATTATATCTGAAGATTATACCAGGAGGTTGTTATGAAAGAAAGACGACAAATCCAAAGATTAGGCAGCGCGCTTTTTATGAAATTTTCTTCTGGCGCAGATCGGGGTATGAAATCTGAGGGGTTTACACAGGATGTCAGCCTTGGCGGGGCAAAGCTGCTCAGCTTAAAAAGACCTAAGGTGAATGAAAATTTAGAGCTAAGTATCGATGTGCCTAATAATCCGGATATGACTTTTGCCGAGGCAAGTGTGCGCTGGGTTGGAGTGCTCAATCAAAAGGATGATATCGGCAGAGATGTTTTTCCTGTCGGGGTGGAATTTACTTTTATTGACAGGCAGGACAAGGCATATCTGGAAGAGTATCTTCAGATGCAAAAGACGGCTTAATTAAGTGTATATTGTTTAAATTATTTTGATGCTGGATATATGATTTTCTTAAAGGGAATCCTCAAATAAATGGTAATACCATCTTGAAAGAGTAATAGTTATAACCATCCTCCAGTTAATTCAATAAATTTATAATAATGAAAAAGATTATACTTAAAGATGATAATTATTGTTTTGTGTGCGGAAAAAATAACAGGCTGGGGCTTAAATTGGATTTGCGGCTGCAAACTGACAAGACAATTATCTGTGAGTTTGTTGCACAAAAAGAGCATCAGGGTTTTTTTAATATTGTCCATGGCGGTATTATCGGGTTAATTATGGACGAAGCCATGGTAAATTTGCTCTGGAAACTCGGGGTTAAGGCGGTTACGTCTGAGTTTGTTATGCGATTAAAAAATCCCGCGTATGTGGGGGGAAAACTGATATTTACTGCCTGCATTGAAAAACAGGCAAAAAGAGTTTATTATACAAAAGCAGTATGTAAAAATAAGGAAGGTCTTATTATTGCCACAGGTACTGCCAAATGTATAAAAGTTGATTAAAACCGGGATCTAAGCTGGTTGATATTTAGGGTTAAAAATACGGTATTTATCATAGAAAGATCAAGAAATAGCTTCCACTGTGAAAAAAATAGGAGAAAAAAGTGAATAAACCGCGTAGGGTCAAGTATTATTTACAGGATTGCGGAAGATTTGTGATTGATAATTATGATCTGGCAAAACCGTTTGCCAGTTTTTTCCCTGGTATTGCAGGCCTGTACGGGATTCCTATGTGGGTTTTTTATGTGAACCGGGGGCAGGGTATTGTAAGTCTCGGGACGGAAAATAAAAAGAACGCAATCCTGGAATTTTTTCCCGCAAACAGGGCATGGCAGTTTGTTTCAAAACGCGGATTCAGGACATTCATAAAAATGAAAAATGTTAGAGATAATAAATATTATGAACCTTTCCGGAATATCGGTCCGCAAACTGATAAATTAAATCTACAGAGAAAAATGCTGATCGGTGCTGAGGATTTCAGTATAAGTGAAGATAATCAGACAATGGGTTTAAAGATCGATGCGGATTATTTTACTTTGTCCAATGAGCCTATTGCCTGTCTGATAAGAAATTTGACCATAAAAAATACCTCTAAAGCTGTTAAAAGCTTTGAGGTTTTAGACGGCCTGCCGCAGGTAGTTCCATATGGTACGAATGACAGATTCCTGAAAGAGCTGGGCCGGACGATTGAAGCCTGGATGCAGGTAAGATTTGTAACTAAATTTAAAGTGCCGTTTTATAAACTTGCCGTTGATCCTACGGACAGACCGCAGGTGCTTTATATTAAGGGTGGGAATTTTTATTATGGTTACGCTCACGTAAAAAACTTGAAAAGAAAAGTCGAGTATATTGTGGATCCGCAGGTGATTTTCGGACACATGCACAATTTGAATTATCCGCAGCTTTTTTGGAAAAAAGAATTTCAGGTGCCTGAATATCAGGTGACATCGAGCAAAACATCATCGGCATTCAGCTATACTAATGTAACCCTAAAACCACAAGAGGAAGTTACCATTACCAGCTTGATCGGGTATGCACGGGATGAAAGGCATCTGCAGACGCTTATCAATAAGTGTCAGGATAAAATGTTTTTGCAAAATAAAGGTTCTGAATACAGGTGGTCGGTTAGAAAAATTATGAACAATGTATTCACCAGAAGCGAAAATTCCACTTATGATCTCTATTGCAGGCAGACATACCTTGATAATGTTTTAAGAGGAGGTCTTCCCATAACGCTGCAGGGTAGAGAAAAGAAGCATATTTATCATGTGTATTCCCGCAAGCACGGTGACCTCGAACGTGACTATAATAATTTTCAGACCGACGCAACATATTTTTCACAGGGTAACGGGAATTATCGCGATGTTAACCAAAACCGGCGCAACGATGTCTGGTTTAATACAGATGTTCAGGATAGTAATGTTATTGCTTTCTTTAATCTCATACAGCTTGACGGGTTCAACCCCCTGGTAGTTTTTGGTGACAGGTTCAAACTTCGAGATGATCAAGCGTTTAAAAATATCGGCGTTATGTTTAGAGATAAAAGTGATCTTTCTCTTGTGAAAGATTTCATTAAGAAGCAGTTTTCTCTGGGGGCGCTGTTTATGTTCCTTGAAAACAACGAGATAAACCTAAAGGTAGGCAAGGAAAAGTTCCTGACCGAACTGCTTGCCGGCTGCAATAGGCTTGAAAACGCTGAGCACGGCGATGGTTTCTGGGTAGACCACTGGACATATAATCTGGATGCTTTGGAAGCCTACCTGGCGATTTACCCGGAAAGGTTAAGGAATATTCTTTTAGAAAAAAAGAAATGCGTATTTTTTAATAATTTCGTAAAAGTGAAACCGCGTGATGAGAAGTATATACTATATAATGATAGTGTCAGGCAGTATCATTCTGTTTCCCTTGAAGAGATAGAGGAGGATTCTGCTCTGAGCAAAAAAATCAGCAGTAATGATTGGACAGTGAGAACTAAAAACGGAAAGGGTAAAGTTTACAAAACAACGCTTTTAGTTAAGATGATCTGTCTAATCGCGAATAAGATGGCATCTCTTGACGCCTTTGGCTGCGGGATTGAAATGGAAGCCAATAAACCCGGCTGGTATGATGCCTTGAACGGTTTGCCGGGTCTTTTCGGTTCTTCAATGTGTGAGACTTTTGAGCTTAAGCGGTTAATAGAATTTATATTAGAGGCTATAGAAGAACTTCATGTCGACTTAAATCACCCGGTCAGCCTGCCAAAAGAATTGTATGATTTTATGGATGGCCTTATAGTGCTTATTAATGAAAATCTAAAAAACAAAAGCGCTAACAAGGATATGATTTATTGGGACAAATCCTATACGTTAAAAGAATCCTACCGCAGGAAAATATCCAGCGGCATCGAAGGTAACCTTGTTAATATCAAGATATCCCGGCTTGAATCCATACTGAATCTAATGGTTGATAAACTTGAAATCGCTACTAAAAAATCAAAAGACAAGAAAAGCGGTCTTTACCATACCTACTTTATAAACGAAGTAACCAGCTTTGATAAAATTCGAATTAAAGGCGCTTTTAAAACAAGCAAGGATGGTCTGGTTTGCGTCCGGCCGAAAAAATTCAGACAAAAGCCCTTGCCGCTGTTTCTGGAAGCCCAGGTTCACGCGTTTAGGACAGAGAAGGAGAAATCTGAAATAAAAAAGCTCTATTTGAATACTAAAAAAAGTGCTTTATATGACAAGGCTTTAAAAATGTATAAGGTAAATACTTCGCTGGAAAAAATGAGCGGTGATATTGGAAGAGCACGGGTTTTTACTCCGGGCTGGCTGGAGAACGAGTCTGTCTGGCTGCATATGGAATATAAATTCATTCTGGAGCTTCTCAGCGCCGGACTGTATGATGAGTTTTTTACGGAATTCAAGAACGTACTAATTCCGTTTCAGCCGCCTGAAAGATACGGACGCAGCATTCTGGAGAATTCTTCTTTTATTGTCAGCAGTGCCTTTCCTGATAACTCATTGCATGGCAATGGATTTGTAGCGCGGCTGAGCGGCTCTACGGCTGAATTTATAAATATGTGGTTATGGATGAATGTGGGCAAAACCCCGTTCCGGCTTAATGAACATAAAAAGCTTATTGCCGAATTTAAGCCTGTCTTACCCGGATGGATGTTTACAAAAAATAAATCGGTTATGGAATATTGCCAAGCTTCCGGAAAGCGTGTTATGATCGATCTGCCTAAAGGATCTTATGCTTTTAATTTCTTAAGTTCAACTCTTGTGGTATATTATAACCCTAAAGCAAAAAATACCTATGGCAAAGACGCGGTGAAGCCGTATGCCATAGAGCTCAAACTCGAGGATGATAAATCCATTAAGCTCAAGGGGGCAGTAATCCCAGCGCCTTGGGCGGAAAAGCTAAGGGCCGGACTGATAGAGAGAATTGATGTCAAGCTTGCGTAATTTTAATAGCGATTAGCGTTTAGATTTATAAAAAAACTCACCCTTAGGGTGGGTTTTTTTGTGTCTAGAGCTTGCTCTCCCAAACCTGTTGACAGGTATAATATTAAGATGTAGGATAATTGATAGGTTAATATAGAATTCTCATAATAAGGCTACAACGGAGTAGATAAAATTAATGAGGACTTATAAAAATTGATTTTAAGGCGATTTTCTCAATGGTATTAAGGGGATTGCCTTTTTTTATTTTAGGCAAAACCTAACTCTGACCCCCGCGGTCAGAGTTAGGTCTAGTTTTTTGATGTGTTGAGGTGCATGTTTGAGGCAGGGGCAGGCAAAGCCCCTGAAAACCTGAACCCTAACCGCGTTATTCACTATACGCTGTTTTTTCTGGGCACAATCCCATTTTATGTCGACAAGTACTCCTTAAAATATTACAATAGTATCTAATAAGGTAACCAGATTATAACCCCAGGAATTATAACATGGTTTTTACGCGATAACGCGTAAACGCGCAACTCGCTAACTTTACAAGATAGATTCTATATATGAAAAAAATTGTGCATATGAGCGATATTCACGTTGGGTTCCTTGACTTTGACCGGCGTTTTAGAAGGATCGCGAAGCGACTGATAGCGGATAAAAAGGTACTGGCATCAGACTGCGTTATTGTTATTACCGGAGATATTGTTGAGGATGCTAATAACCCGGATAACTTTAAAAGTGCAAAAGCAATTATTGATATTTTGAAAAAAAATGGTTTTTTGGATATCCTGCTTGTGCCGGGAAACCATGATTACGGAACAGGCAGCCGCGGGAATAAGAAATTCATCCGCAAATTTAAAGAAGTTTTTTTTGAAGGTAATATTGAATTTCCCAAAAAAGATATTATAGACGATATCGCGTTTATCGGCCTTGATTCCATGACAGAGGAATTGCATTGGTATGACAAACTTTTTGCCGAAGGGGAATTAGGAGAGAAGCAGCTTTGGGCTTTTTCGAAATTGCTTCTTGATGATCGCGATGTAAAGTCGTGCCGTAAAAGAGTGGTTTATCTGCATCATCATCCGTTTAAATTCCGGCCTTTGAACCAGCTTAAGGATGCCAATAAGCTGAAAAAAGTTCTGACCAAGGTCATGAACAGGGGAATTTCCATAGACGCGCTTCTTTTCGGCCATAACCACGAAGGTAATAGCCATAACAATATGTGGGGCATACCCCGCTGTTATGATGCCGGCAGCGCTACTTTAAAACCCAGGCCGAAAATTTTAGAAGGAACGGACTGGTTCAAGGTTAAAGCATCAGTACGGTTAATCGACCTGGACAATGACAATACTGCGAAGGATCGTGTGCTTACGCTGCTAAAATAGCGTATAGCGTTTAGGGATTAGGGGTTAGGGAAAGTTTGTGTTATCCTGAAATAGGTTGACAGAAAAATAAATTAACCGCAGATTTACCCCGTTAGATAATAGCTTTGTTGTATCTAATGGGGTGGACGCAGATAAACGCGGATGTAAAACATATGCTTAACTTGACTTTGTCAAGTTAAGCCTTCACAAACCAAGTTCAGAAGGAAAATACATTTTCCTTGCTGAGTATTGGTTTGATGAAGGCATGCGGCTGGAGCGCAGCCACAAATAAGCATATGATTTTCCGAAAATAGCATAACGTATCGGTGTTAATCAGCGTTTATCAAGCGAAGCGGGCGGTTAATTAAATTATCTGTGTTTAAAAGTGTCAACTATTGCAGAACAAGACTGATTGTAACTATTAGTAACCAATTTAAGAAATAAAATGGAGGTAACTTGATAGTTTCGTACAAGGAGCTGGGATTAGTAAACACAAGGGACATGTTTAAGAAGGCAATGAAGGGCAAATATGCCGTGCCTGCCTATAATTTTAATAATATGGAGCAGATACAGGCAATCATAATTGCCTGTGTGGAAACCCAATCACCCGTGATTTTACAGGTTTCCGGCGGAGCGCGCAAATATGCTAATCAAACTCTGCTTAAATATATGGCGCAGGGCTCGGTGGCCATGATGAAAGAACTGGCTCGAGAAAAAGGATTAAAAGAGATTCCGGTCGCACTGCATCTTGATCACGGTGATACTTTTGAGCTTGCCAAATCCTGTATTGATAGCGGTTTTTCGTCTGTAATGATCGACGGCTCGCATCACACTTTTGAAAAAAATATTGCCTTGACAAAGCAGGTTGTTGAATATGCCCATGAAAGAGATGTTACTGTTGAAGGAGAGTTAGGAGTTCTTGCCGGTATTGAGGATACTGTTGTCGCGGAAAAGTCAACTTACACGCATCCGGAAGAAGTTATAGAATTCGTCAATAAAACCAGTGTAGATTCTCTAGCGATCTCTATCGGCACTTCACATGGAGCAAATAAATTCAAGCCTGAACAGTGCACAAAGAATGCGCAGGGTGTTTATATCCCTCCGGAACTGAGATTTGATATTTTGGAAGAGATAGAGAAAAAGATACCCGGGTTTGTCATAGTTTTGCATGGTGCATCATCTGTGCCTATGGAAGCAGTAAAAGTAATCAATAAAAACGGGGGAGCGTTAAAAGATGCTGTGGGTATCCCTGAAGAACAGTTGAGAAAAGCAACAAAATCCGCTGTTTGTAAAGTAAATATTGACTCCGATGGAAGGCTCTGGATGACGGCAGCGATAAGAAAACATATGGCTGAAAAGCCATCTGATTTTGATCCGCGCCAATATTTAGGCCCGGCCAGGGTTGCATTAATAGAAATGTATAAGCATAAGAATGAGTATGTACTTGGATCAAACAATAAAGTATAAGCTTAGAAATACAGTTTAATTCAATAACTCCGTTACGCAGCATATAGCGGAGTTATTTTTTTACCGACTCAATAAGCCCGATTCCTATGAAAAGAAAGACAATATTAGTTATCCAGGCAGACAAGATGGGGGAAAGAAAACCGATCTTTCCTAAAGATAAGCTTACGGCATTAATACCCCAGTAACTGAAGCTGATACCAATACTTGTGGCAACCCCAAGGAAAAGGCTTTCGCTTCTACTGCGGGTCAAGGTGAAAGGTACGGCAAAGAATATAATAATAAAATTTGCCAACGGAAATGCTATTTTATTATAAAGTATAACCAGTTCCTTATGAGCATTAAACCCGCTGCTTTTCAATCTTCGGACATATTTTTTTAGCTGCCAATAACTCATTAAATCGGGCTGCAGATTTGCCCTGCGGATGTCTTCAGGTTTTTCATCGAGCAAGATCACTTTTTCTGTATAATTCTGCGGTGTTGCTAGGATCTTGCCCTTTTCGTAATCGGTGATAATACAATCGTAAAAAATCCAGAACCCCTCAACCCATTGCGCCTTTTTAGCTACTATAAGGCGGGTTAATTCATTAGTACTGCTGTTCTCAGAAATAGTTACATTTGTCATCTGCTGTCTTTTAACGTCATAATTATTAATAATGAATATCCTGTTTTTTGTCCCGTGCAGTGCGATGTCATTCATTATATAGTTCTTTTCTTTATTCGCTTGCGGCCTAAAATACTCTTCTTTGAGCTTTATCGAATGCAGATACGAATCAGGCTTTACAAGTTCATTTACGCTAAAACTAGCCCCGCTCATAATGATGCCAAGTCCGAGGAATATCCAGATGATGGACCAGAGACTGACCCCGATCGCCTTTATCGCCATTATTTCATTATGGCGGTTAAGTGAACCAAGGGTAAAAATTGTTGCCAGAATCATTATAATCGGGGAAATGTTAACAAATATGAAAGGAGTCAGCGAAAAGTAATAGTCACAGAGCACAAAAAGCGGCACTTTAGCCTTCATTATTTCGTCAAGTGAGTCAAATAGATCAATTATCCAAGATAGGCTGATAAATAGTATGAAGCAGCCGACCAATGGCTTTAAGAATTCGCCAAGTATATATTCTCTGATTATTCTCATGTTTTACTCTTCCAGAACTCTGTAGCTCAAACACAAACCGACAAAAAGGAATACTATATTAGGTATCCAAACACCGATTAAAGGTAATATTTTATTTCTCAAAGCAAGGCTTTCCCCAAAAGCCATGAGAAAATAGTATAATAAACAAATTGCTATGCTCAAAGAAAAACCTAGAGATTTTTCCCGCCGTTTGACGCGTATAGCCAAAGGAATACCGATAAAAATAAAGATCAAACTGCTGAAAGCAAGCGAATATTTTCTATACAATCCGACCTGTAAGGGACGGTAATCAATTTGCAGTTTTTTCATTTTTTCAATATCAGTCTCCAGCTCCTTAATCGTCATGTCCGAAACTTTTTTATCCAGATTTTGTATTTCCTGTTTTTCTTTGAGATCCAGCGTAATATGATAGTTTTTGAAATTCAGCTTATAGAACACACTCGGATCATCAAAACTCGGCTCATCGGCAGAACCGTTTTTGAGTACCAGTTTGACGGCGCTTTTCTCAGGGATAGAAATGAACTCACCACGCTGGGCAACGATAGTCCTGGTCGGTTTATCGGTTTGCGGCTGGTATATTCTGATATCCTCTAAATATTCACCCCTGATCTTATAAATAAACATAATGTGATCCTTAAAGGCCTTGATAAATGTCTTTTCTTCAAGATATGCAGTCGGATTTTTTACCCCGATTTCCTGTAAAGTAGAACGCATCAAATAATGCGCTCTCGGGATGATCGTGTCATTGAAATAAAGACAAAGGAGACTGAACATAATACCGATTAGCAGGATAAGCCCGAGAATAGGGTAAAGGCTTATACCGCTTGAATGCATCGCCGTAATCTCATTGTCGTAAGCCATGCGTCCAAAGCAAAGCAGGCTTGCGCAAAGAATGGAGATAGGAATAGAAAATACAAACAGGCTGGGTAAAAGATATGCAAACAGCCGTAAAACTATAAGCAGATTCACTCCCTTGGCTATAACCATTTCAACCAGCTTGATCATATTTCCTATTACAAGAATAAAGCTGATAATAACAAGCGCCAGTGAAAAAAGGGTGATCCATTCAGAAAGTACGTATTTTTTTAATATCCGCATATTTTACCTTGCCATAGTTAATGCAAGCACTTTTTTTGCTCCAGCGTTTTTCAATACACGGGAGCACTCATTTAAAGTCGCTCCTGTCGTAAAAATATCATCAACAATAAGTATGGACTTATTTTTAAAAAAAACTTTATCCGTGCAGTCAAAAGCACCTAGTATATTCACTTGCCTTTTTGCCAGAGGCAGCTGATACTGCGACTTTGTTTTCCTGATGCGCTTAAGGTTATCAAAAGAAGCGGGTAAATTCAAACTCAATCTAATAAATTCCGCAAAAATTTCTGCCTGGTTGAATCCGCGTTCTTTTAATTTAGAGCTATGCAGGGGCACCGCTGTAATTAGATCAATACTATCTACGCTGCAATGCTCTCTGAGAAACGTCAGCATTATCCTTGACAAATTCCGGCCAATTTTAAATTTGCGTTTATATTTAAAAAGCTGAATGCATTTTCTGGCAATACCAGTATACTCACATACACTTAAAGCCCTATCAAAATAGTACTGCTTATCCAGGCATTTAATGCATGAATCATTTGTTCCTCTAACGCCCTTGAGACTACAGCCGCACTTTTTACAAAAAGGAGACACATTCACTTCGATCTTTTCCAGACAAGTCTTGCAAGCGCCCTCATATGAGCTATCCTCAATTGATTTCGAGCATATCAGGCAATACCTAGGGTAAATTATATCAATAAGTGATGCCCAAAACAGCTTTAATTTTACTAAATTAAGCATTTTTTTCCTCTTAATCGTAAGGCTTTACCACGTTGGAGAAAGCCACCGATTTTAATCAGTAGTGAAATGCACCTTATAAAGCCGACGGTGATTTAAAGCTATCGTCGGCGTCTACCGCTCGCCCGGTTAGAAAACTTTTTTCAAACGGAGTAAAAAACGAATGTCTCTAACGGGGTTTACTATACCATACATAATGAAGTTTTACAAAAACTCTTTAAACAGACCCCAATTTAAAAAACAATAAAATTGTTTAAAGGATTGTGGTATGCAGATAGGTATTCAAGCAATCGATGTATAAAACCAAAAATTGAATTAGCCCGAGGCGAATAGAATCAATTTTTTGGGTGAAACAGATCCAAGCAGCCTCTGCATACAACAAAGCGTATGCCGCAGCTATTCATCTACATTCTAACGCAAAATTTGGGTTTAAAACGGTTCTTTCTTGTTTAGGGCGGCAGAAGGAACCTGATTTCACAGATTAAAACTGGATCACACAGATTCGTTCTTTTTTAAACCTAGATAATCGCTGTAATCTGTTTTTCATCGGTGTAATCATGGGCCATTCTCGTTTTTATCTAACCACTTCACTCTTGTGGTTTTAAGGAAATTCTTTCACCCTAAATAAGAAGGGCCCTTAAAAACTCGGCTCGATGCAGAATGTTTTGAACTCTTTAGAACGCTTCAAACCGCCGATTACAAACATTAGATTAGTCATATATTTCATTTTACACCAAGTAAAAAAGTGTTTATGCGGTTTCATCAAGAAGCAAACATCAAAGTATTTTCTCACAAAGTAAAGCGTAAGCACGCTCATTATAGCGGTTAATCCGATAGCAAACATACCGCCAATCCCGCTAAGCAGCATAATTGCACCAATGAACGCAAGCAGCGCGCTCAGGTGCATCATCTGAAAATACCCGAGATATATGAATCCTTTTACGGGTGAGTTAATGCTTATTAAAGGAAGTTTCGGCCAGGCGCCAAAGATCTGAAAAACAATATCAAGCTTTTGGCTGGCATGTTTTGCCAGTAGCGGAGCATGTGCCATTCCGTAAGTGACCCATACCTTTTTAAGCGCAGGAAAGTCAGCGCGATGCATATGATCGACCTTAGCTTTAGGTTCAAAATAAAGCTTCCAGCCCTTCTGCTGTATCTGCAGTCCAAACTCCATATCTTCACCTGTTTTTTCACTCCAAAAACTAGCCTTTGCCTCATCTATAGCTTTTTTCCGGTAAGCCGCATTTGCCGTAACAAAGAAATAAGCACGGTGTCCAGCAATCTGTGTAGGGGATTTATCAGTAAGAAGCGGGAAGTAACCTTCTTGTATCGTGAATCCATACCTGGGCGCGACCATGTTAAATCGGAAATGCTCACAGTATAACTCCGTGAGATTGTCCGGTTCAACCACTAAAGTGAATATTTCCCCGCCGACAATACCCACTTCAGGGTTTTTGTCAAAAACAGACAGCATATCAGTTATCCATGTTTTGCAGGGAGCACAATCACCATCGGTAAAAAAGATATATTCGCCTTTTACAATATCAAGCGCTTTATTTCTGGCAAATCCAGGAGATGGACAATTTGGGACTTCAACGAGTTTAATAAAAGGGTGTTTAGCTTGCCACTTTTTAATTAATTCCAAAGTAGCGTCCGTACTGCCTCCATCCGCAATTACTATTTCCATTTTTTCGCGCGGGTAATGAACATTAAGTATATACTCAAACGTTTTCTCCAGTGTACGCTCAGCATTGCGAACTGGTATAATAATAGAAACGAATGGATTCACACTCACCTTTATCCTCCTTGTTTAAAGTTTATTATTTAAGGGTATATTATAGAATTTTTAAGGAGCTAATGTCAATAAAAAAGCGCCACCGTTTTAGCTAGGGTGTTTTTAAATCTGGATTTAGAAAACAGGGGAAAGGGCTGTTGTTATTAAAGCCTTTTTAACTGCATCGGAGATAGGCACTGTCCCATCTGTAGGAACAGATCTTGGAGCCAGTTAAGTCTAATTTATCCTAAGCTGTTTATATATTGGCTATCGCCTGAACTGTATCACTTGCGGACATCAATACTTCCAAGCGAGGCAACCCTTTTGGATTCAACATGCGGATTTTTTCTCATAGTTCAAGTAACTTTCCCTGATTTAAACCTGAGCCTGCCCAGCGCTTAGCAGGAGCAAGGTATTGTTGATGGAGTTGAATTTAAAATATCACAAATCTTACTTTTAATAAAAAGTGCCAATTTAACTATTGACATGGTATAAACTTAGATGTATACTTTTAACAAAAGGAGTATATCTCAAGGATGGGAAGTAATAGCAATTTATTCAAAATAACTTTTTTGGCTTCTTTAGTAGTTCATGCCGTTTTATTCCTGCCGATACCTGAGATAAAAAAACCAGAACAAAAAGAAATAAAGCAGATGGATTTTAACTATCTAACGCTTAAAATGCCCGTAGAAAAAAAGGTGGCAAAATTTAAGCATAAAAAGATGAACATTAATGATAAGCAGGTTGCTCAGGGAAAAAAGCTTTCTGAAGAACTTCCGCAAAATTCCGTTGTTAAAAAGCAGGATATTGAAATAACTAATCCGCAGACTGTAAAAAATCTTAACATTCCAGGGAATGATATTATAGAACTGCAGCAAAAGCAGCAAATACTTACAGCAACCGATGACCCCGAAAAAGAACTGGCCAAAAACAAAAGCTACATAAGCTATTACAAGCTTATTAATGAACAATTGCGGCAGGCGGTTATTTATCCGTCGCATTTTTCTGAAGGAGAAATATCACTCAGTTTTGTCTTAGATTCCGAAGGAAAATTAAAAAATGTTGAGGTAATGCAAACCGCCTCATTTGAAAATGAGCACCTCAAAGAAACCGCAATGCAGATCGTAAAAAGAGCATCGCCTTTTCCGCCTTTTCCGAAAAACCTGCAACAAAAACAGCTGACATTTAATATAGTTTTTTGTTTCAAAGAAAGCAGCTAAACAACAGATACTGTTTCGTAATTTTCGAACTGATTTATGTATAAAAAAAGATTGTACCGTACGAATACATTTAATAGTGATCTGGTTTCTTTTCAGGTCAAGCGTTTCGAAAGCGATCTGCTTATATATGCACATTCTGAATTAAGTATACTCTCGTTCAAATATCTACAACGCATTCATGGGCAGGTTAGTGATTATTGTCAGAACCATCCTGAATTTGAAAAATCCCTGGAACCTGTTGATATCGCAAACAATTCGCCGAGAATAATCAAGATCATGCATAAAGCATCGATTCGGGCCGGAGTCGGGCCCATGGCTACAGTTGCCGGAGCCATTGCAGAGTCTGTAGGTAAAAAGCTGCTGAAACATAGCAAAGAAATAATAATAGAAAACGGAGGGGATATTTTTATCGCTGTTTCCAAAACGAGAAAAGTCGGCATTTTTGCCGGAATAGGCAATGTTTATAACCAGTTAATAATAAAGATCAATCCTGCTCAGAGCCCTTGCGGCATCTGCACCTCAAGCGGCCAATTCGGACACTCATTAAGCCTTGGTAACACCTGCGCAACAATAATTTTAGCAAAATCTTCTGCATTAGCTGACGGCTATGCAACAGCCTTCGGCAATATTGTAAATAGTGATGATGATATTGATTTTGCTTTAAAATCAGCGCGCAGAAAAAAAGACATTAAGGGTATTATCATCATAACCTCTTCAAAAATGGGCGCTTATGGTGATCTAGACTTTGATGTCCTTGACAAATAGGCAGTTCATTGTTATAATCATTCAACTTGTGTTTTTTAAAATTATTCCAACAACTATTAAAATAACTTAAAAAGGGGTGAGCAAGGTGGCAAAAGTAAAAGTTTCAAAAGGAGAACCGCTGGAAAAGGCGCTGAGAATTTTCAAAAAAAAGCTGGACAGAGAAGGCACTCTAAAAGAAATGAGGGCTAAAAAGCATTATGAAAAACCCAGCGAAAAGAAAAAAAGAAAAGCGAAAAATGCTAGAAGCGGTCGAAGATAGTAAATTAAAATGCCAATATGTGCAAAAAAATATCTTTATTCATCTGCGCGCTTTTCCTGTGCTTTGTTTTATGTCTGAACACTAGCACAGGAAATTGTGCGCAAACGTCCCTCTTTGATTTTGGTTCATCATTTCCTCAAATACTTGAACATAATCTCGAAAACGGTTTAAATGTTTTAATACTGGAAAAGCATCAAAGTGATCTGGTTGCTTTTGAAATTATTGTAAAAACAGGCAGTTTATTTGAAGAAAATAAACAAGGCTCCGGCCTGGCTCATCTAGTTGAACACATGATCTTTAAAGGCACGCAAAAAAGGGACGCGCTTGAAATTGATGATGAAATCAAAGCACTTGGTGGATCAATTAACGGCTACACCTCCCATCAGTTTACAGGGTTTACGCTTGTTCTGCCGGCGGAAAATTTTGTGGCAGGCCTTAAGATATTAAGTGACATCCTCATAGATCCTGTTTTTGACGAAATTGAACTTAAAAAGGAAAAGGACGTGATCCTGAGCGAGATCAGGATGAACCGTGATGATGCACAGTGTTATCTTCAAACTAAATTCTGGAAACACGCGAATATAATAAATCCATATGCTCTTCCCGTAATCGGGATTGAACCATTATTTGTACAGCTGACGGGGGTCGATCTTAAGGACTTTTATCGCAAATGGTATATTCCCAACAACATAATTATTGCTGTAGCCGGCAACATTGATCCTGAAGATGCACTTAGTGCAGTAAAGGAACAGTTTCAGGACATACCTATGGGAAATTTTCCTGAAGCTGCTCTGCCGCAAATTCCGCCTCTAAAAACCAGATTGTATTTTGAAGAAGAATATGACGTAACAACATCACACATGTTGATGGGTTTTCCCAGCGTAGTTCTAACTGATAAAGATTCTGCTCCTCTTGATATTCTGGCCACGCTTCTAGGTATAGGTGAGAGCTCTCGTCTTTATGAACCTGTTTTAAAACAAAAGCAATTGGTGTACTCGATTAACGCGTTTAATTATACTCCCGGGTTCCGCGGGATATTCGCCATCGCCTCTGTTCTGGATTTTAAAAACAAGGACGCAGCTATAAAAGAGATATTCAAAGTCATTAATGATCTCAAAAGAACACCTGTTTCAAAAAAAGAATTGGAAAAAGTTAAGAATATTTATATGAGCGATTATATTTTCTCGCAGGAGACTGTAGCTTCATTAGCCAAGACCTTAGCTACGGACAAGGCCTATACTAATAATGCCTACTTCTCTCATTACTATTTAAAAGATATTGCTTCCATAACTCCAGCGGATATACAAAGGTGCGCAAAAAAATATTTATCTGAGGAGGATTTCATCACTGTGATCTTAAAACCATTTTCCGAAAAAACCTCTGAAAAGCGGGCAGGGACAGAAGAGAAGTCAGCTGTAAAAAAAATTACGTTAGACAACGGAGTACGGCTTCTGTTAAAAAAAGACAGTTCTATTGCGGGTGTTTCCATGCAGGCCAGTTTTGGGGGAGGCGTACGATGGGAAGATGATTCAAACAACGGTATTTTTAACCTGCTAAGTGAAATGCTCCTAAAGGGCACAAAAAAACGCTCTGCTTCTGCCATCGCTAATGAATGCGAGCAGATGGGATCGGAAATTTCTTCTTTCAGCGGATATAACAGTTTTGGCATTAGTATGAATTTTCTGAGTAAAGATATCACAGATGCTTTTGATATATTTTCAGATTTGCTTTTAAATTCCAACTTTCCCATTAAGGAACTTGCCCTTGAGAAACGCTTAGCGCTAAAAAGTCTTGAACTTGAAGAAGATGACATTTTTCAAAGTACATTTAATCTATTGAAGAAGCACTTGTTCATCAATTACCCTTACCGGTTAAATCCACGCGGGAATTCAAAGGCAGTGGCAGCGCTGAAGCCGGATGAGCTCAGACAGGTCTATAATCAATTCGTAAATGCAAATAACATTGTTTTAAGTGTTTTTGGTGATTTTGATGAAAACAAGGTTGAGAAAATGGTAAAAGGGAAACTCGAGAAATTAAAAATAGTACAATTGCCGGCCGAGCCGGGATTCAATGAAAAAAAATCAGAAAGGCATAAGCTTATAGAAAATTGGCGCGATAAAAAACAAACGATATTCATGATCGGATTTCCCGGCTGCGATATAAAAAGTCCCGATAGGGTAAAGCTTGAATTTATCAGCTCCCTGCTTAGCGACTCGGGTTCGATCTTGTATAAAAACATTCGTGAAAAACATGGGTTTTCCTATACACTTGGAGGAGATTCCGTCTCAGGATTAGATACCGGCTTCTTTTACATTTATGTAGCCACTACAACTGAGGTCATTGAACAAGTGAAAATGATCGTTTTTGATGAAATAAATAAAATGAAGAGCGGTGAAATAGATGATACTGCTCTTGATTTGACCAAAAAATCGCTTATAGCGCAGAAAAGAGTCGCTTTAGAATCAAATTCCGCGTTAGGTTTCACTGTGGCCTTAAATGAGCTTTACGGGTTAGGCTCAGATTATCACAAAAAATATGAGGGCCTTATCTCAAAAATAGACAAAAGCGCGATCCAAAATGCAGCTAACAGTTATTTTGATCTTGATAAGAGTGTAATTATTATTACAAAGGATAAACTCTGATGTTCAGCTTGTCTACATCATGGAATTGGGCACAGCATAAAAACGGCCGTGATCTAATAGAGGAAATAGGCGAACTTGGTTTTAAAAGTTTAGAACTGGGTTTTTCTTTATCTGAGGACATTATAGATGATATTATTAAAATCAGCCGTCTAAATTCTTTGAATATTTCCAGTGTGCATAATTTCTGCCCGGTACCAAGGGGATATGACGCGAACAAGTTTCTCCCGGACGCTTTCTCGCTATCTAGCCTTGATGAACACCAGAGAAAAAAGGCCGTTGACTTGACGCTTAATTCAATGGAGCTGGCAAAAAAAGTGGATGCAAAAGCGCTCATAATTCATGCGGGAAGAATAGAAATACCTTCACGCACTAAAGAACTTATTAAGATGTATACGCAAGGAAAAAAAAACAAACCCGGTTATAAAAAATTTGTCAGCAATATTAAATCAGTCCGCGAGCAGAATAAATCACCTTATTTGTCGGCTATCAAACGCTCGCTTGCGCAGTTGATCAAAAGGGCCATCACCCTGGATTTAATGCTTTGCGTTGAAAACCGCTATTATTACCGTGAAATTCCCTCAATAACAGAGATCGGGGAATTTATTCAGGAATTTTCAGGATGTAAGAATTTCGGTTATTGGCATGATGTCGGACATGCGCAGGTCAATGATAATCTGGGATTAGAAAAGCATTCTGAATTTCTTAAGAAATATCATCAATACATAGTCGGCATGCATATTCACGATATAGACGGAGGCCAGGATCATCTGGTCCCGGGTATGGGAAATTTTGATTTTACTGTCTTGAAACCTTACTTAAAAAAGAATACAATAAAGGTACTGGAAATCCACCCGCCGGCTAATGCGGAACAGGTCAAAGCTGCGGTTTCTTATTTAAATGATTTGGGGATAGATAACAATTAATAAAGAGGTTTAATATGATTAGAAAAACTGTTTGGGCAGGACCGAAAAATTTTTATCCGGACAATCCTGAGATATTAAAAAAGACTATAACAGGGTTTGTCGATACTTCGAAAAAAAAGGAGAACTGCAAGGCGGTTATGCTCCCTCACGCAGGTTATTTCTATTCAGGATCTGTATGCGGAAAGACAATCTCCTGTGTTAATATCCCGGATACGATAATCATCCTGGCACCTAACCATACAGGAATTGGCTCTCCCTACAGCATGATGAGTAAAGGCTCATGGCAGACTCCTTTCGGTAATATCAACATACAGGAAGAATTAGCGGCCTTGATCCTTGAAAACTCCGGGTACTTCAAAAAAGATGAATCTCCTCATATAAAAGAACATGCAGTCGAGGTCGAGGTGCCTTTTCTGCAGTATTTCAATAAGAATATTTCTATTGTGCCTGTGATTATTTCCGACTTTAACCTGAATAATTTCAGAAAGGCCGGACAGGAAATTGCCGATGCGGTAAAGAAATTCGTAAAACCTGTGCTTATTGTTATCAGTTCTGACCTGACGCATTATGAATCGCATGAAAGTGCAAAAGAAAAAGACCAGCATGTTATTGAGGCGATCATGGAACTAGATGTTGAGAAATTATATAAACAGGTAAATGCGCGTAAGATTTCCATGTGCGGCTGCGCTCCGGCTTGTGTAGGTATTTACGCGGCAAAGAAACTCGGAGCAAATGAAACACAGCTTATTGATTATAAAACAAGCGGCGATACTTCAGGTGATTTTTCCAGTGTTGTTGGATATGCAGGCTTAATTATCAAATAAAAACGTTCTACCTACTTCTGCACATAAAAGCATTGCGAACTACACCGGCAATTTTCTAATAAAACCTGTCTTTAATTTTACAAATCAGCTGTAAGATTATGGGCATTTAAGGAGGATAACATGAGCGAAAAAAAAGTAGACGAAAGCTGGAAGGAAAAAGTTGCAAAGGAACAGAAAACATCTGCGCATGAAGATGTTGCAAATAAAACGCAGGCTTCCGAAAAAGATATTAACAAAGAAGATGACAACTTCGAAATGCCGCCTGTTGATTTTAACCTGTTCATCAGCAGCCTAGGCATGCAGGCCTTAATGGCCCTCGGTGAAATAGAAAATCCGATGACCGAAAAAAAAGACCTTCAACTGCCGCAGGCAAAGTATTTAATCGATACGCTTGAAATGCTGCAGAATAAAACAAAGGGTAATTTAGACACTCAGGAAGCCAATGTGATTGAGACGATGTTATATGAGCTGAGGATGAAATATATAACGCTGTCAAAGGATTAAATAACCAGTTGAAAAATATGGATGTTATCGATATAATAGATAACCTATGGAGGTAAAAATGCAGAAGAAAGATATTAAAAATGAATCCCAGGATAAGGCTCCGGAAAACACAGCAAAATTAAAGGCCTTGGAACTGGCGCTTAGTCATATTGAAAAACAATTCGGCAAAGGGTCAATCATGAAACTGGGGCAGGACACTAAATTAGATGTTGCGATTATCCCGACCGGAGCATTAAGCCTTGATATCGCATTGGGCGTCGGCGGATTTCCCAGAGGCCGCATTGTTGAGGTTTATGGGCCGGAAGCAAGCGGTAAGACAACTTTGTCTTTAAGTGTAGCTGCTCAGGCCCAGAAAATGGGCGGGGTTGCTGCTTTCATTGACGCGGAACATGCCTTTGACCCTACTTATGCAAAAAAGCTTGGCCTGAATCTTGATGACCTGCTTATCTCTCAGCCTGATACAGGAGAACAGGCACTGGAAATCGCGGAAACTCTTGTAAGAAGCAATGCTGTTGACATAATCATCATTGATTCTGTGGCCGCATTAACTCCTAGAGCTGAGATAGAAGGAGATATGGGTGATTCACATATGGGGCTTCACGCGAGATTGATGTCGCAGGCCTTAAGAAAATTAACTGGCGCCATATCAAAGTCTAAAACATGCGTTGTTTTTATAAACCAGATTCGCATGAAAATCGGCGTAATGTTCGGAAATCCGGAAACAACTACCGGAGGAAATGCCCTGAAATTTTATGCCTCAGTTCGTTTGGACATAAGACGTATCGAAACCCTAAAAATTCAGGAAAGTGTTATTGGTTCACGAGTGCGCGTAAAAGTAGTCAAAAACAAAGTTGCCGCACCTTTTAAACAGGCAGAATTTGATATTATGCACTCAGAAGGGATATCCAAAGAGTCAAACCTGCTTGAGCTTGGCATTCAACATGGTTTAATTCTTAAATCAGGTGCATGGTTTACAAGCGGCGAAGAAAAACTCGGCCAGGGCAAAGAAAACGCTAAGGAGTTCTTAAAAGAAAATAAGAAGCTGGCGTCTGAACTTGAGAAAAAAATCAAACAAGCAGTAAGTCTCTGATATTCTTGGAAGGCGGCGATTAGCAATGCTTAAAAACTCCTATAAATTAATTTACTTGTTATTGTCCCTTGTATTTTTTTGTTTTATCCCTGATAACGCATTAGCAGAAAATCTTAAACAAAATAACAGTTCGATGCACCTCATGCTACAGATAGAGGATGCGGTTTCAGATATTGCCCAAAGCGTTGGGCTTGCAGTAGTTGGAATCAGTACGGATAAAAACAGGCAGGTAACATCTTATTTTAAAAGTTATGGTGACGGCGGTTTTAATGAATTCGCCCAGAATTTCCTTTTGGGAGATTACACACAGCTTGAATTTAATCAATTCGGGCTGGGTTCAGGAGTAATTATTGACAGCAATGGCTATATAATTACAAATGAGCATGTCATAGCCGGTGCAGACAAAATTACGGTTACCCTTACTGACGGGCGTGAGTTTGAGGCAAAATTGAAAGGTGCTGACAGCCGGGCTGATCTTGCCATATTAAAAATTGATGCCCCTGATCTGCCATATGCCAAGCTTGGGGATTCACAAACACTTAAAACAGGTCAATGGGCAATCGCAATGGGCAGTCCATTCAGTTTTGTGCTTAACAACCCCAGGCCAACGCTTACCTTGGGAGTGATCAGTGCTACGCAGCGTTCTCTGCCCAGTACCTCCAGCAGAAACAGGGCTTATCTGGACCTGATTCAGACAGACGCGGCAATAAACCCCGGTAATTCCGGAGGTGCGCTGGTAAACATTCATGGTGAAGTAATCGGAATAAATGTAGCTATTTTAAGCGGCGGAAACGGTTCTGAGGGAATTGGCTTTGCTATCCCCGTAAATGATGCCAAATTACTACTGGAAAATCTGTTAAGGGGCGAAAAAGTTACTTACGGATGGCTTGGAATAGGAATCCAGGATATTAACCACCTGCTTGCAGAATCATTTGACCTTAAAAAGGGACAGGGGGTGTTGGTAATTAAGGTTTTAGAAAACAGCCCGAGTGAGGCTGCGGGGTTGCGTGCTCAGGATATCCTCTTAAAGTTTAACTCCGAAAAAGTGGAGAACACCCTTGATTTTATAAAAAAAATCAGCCGGTCTAAGGCAGGTGATATTGTAAAACTCAGGATTATCAGGAACTCTCAGCTGCGCACGATTAGGCTAAAACTCAGTGAGTTGCCTAAAGAACTTGATTTAGCCCAAAGCCAAAAACCTTTAAACAGTAAAAAAGAAAACCTGGAAACATCCGATGAGTCCATGTCTGCTGAAGAAAACAAAAAAGCAGTTTCAGTGGGACAGCTTAAAACTTGGCGGGGAATGAAGGTTGCCGAGATAACCAAGGAGTTTGCCGATAATTTTGAGATTGAAACTGACATTGGTGTTGTCGTGACTAAGGTAATTGAGGAAACTCCTGCTCAAAGAGCAGGCATAAAAGTAAAAGATATCATTACCCAAATCAACACTTTTAATATTCAGACACTTGAAGACTATCTGTTTGCCATATCTAAGGCTTCGGGCAAGGTGCTGATTAAGACGAACAGAGCGTATTTTATGATTCAGGAGCAATAAGAAAGGTTTGTTAAAATTCAATGCAAAAGGAATTAGAGGTTGCCCAAATTTTTGCTTTGAGGTTAATAAAATTCAGGATGCGTTCAAAGTATGAACTGCAAAGCCGTTTAAAGAGAAAACACTTTTCACAGGAAATAATAGAACAAGTACTTGATTTATTAAGCGATTTAGGGTATGTTAATGATTTAATCTTTGCTAAAGCTTGGGTTAACAGCAGGTTACAGGCAAAACCCCGCAGCAGAAAACTGCTGGCTTATGAGCTTAAAAAAAAGGGAATAGAAAGCAGTATGATTGAAAGGTCACTTGCAGAGTTAACCCTCGAAAAAGAAGAACAGATGGCCAGACAGCTAGTTGGAAGAAGGGTTGCGAAACTAAAAGGATTACCAAAAGAAACTCAAAAAAGACGCTTAAGCGGTTATTTGTGCAGACGCGGATTTTCCACTGGCGTTTGCCTTAAAATCATAAATGAATTGGAAGAACTGTGAAAAGTAATGAAATAAGAAAAAAATTCCTAGATTTCTTTGCAGGCCATGGTCATAAAATAGTTGCAAGCGACTCTCTGGTGCCTGTAAACGATCAATCTGTTTTGTTCACATCTGCGGGCATGAATCAATTTAAAGAGCAGTTCATGGGAAATATTACTGATTTCCGAAGAGCCGCCAGTTCACAAAAATGTTTAAGAACCGCTGATTTGATAAATGTCGGGAAAAGCCCTACGCATCATACTTTTTTTGAAATGCTCGGCAATTTCTCTTTTGGTGACTATTTTAAACTTGAAGCTATCCAATGGGCCTGGGAATTTATTACGAAAGTTTTATTACTGCCCAAAGAAAAACTCTGGGTTTCAGTGCACCAGGACGATACTGAGGCTTATAATATTTGGCTAAAAAAAATTAACATAGATATAAATCAGATCGTTAAACTTGGGGATAAGGATAATTTCTGGCCTGCCAATGCGCCCAAACAAGGGCCGAATGGTCCTTGCGGTCCCTGTTCTGAAATATTTTTCGACTGGGGTGAAGATGTTGGATGCAAGAAACCTGAATGCAGCCCGGCTTGCGATTGCAAAAGATTTTCCGAGATTTGGAATTTAGTTTTTACCCAATATGACCGCCAGGCGGACGGATCGCTCACTGCGCTGCCCAGCAAGAATATAGATACCGGGATGGGACTCGAACGCATTGCGAGTGTAATGCAGAATGTGCACAGCAATTACGAAACAGACCTTTTCGTGCCCATATTGGAGTCTCTTGAGAAAATATTGCGAAAAAAGGGGCTTTCACCGGATAATGATTGGTTGACTACAAAAGCCAGAGCTATCGCAGATCATATCAGAGCGGCAACCTTTGCCATAGCGGACGGGATAACCCCATCTAACGAAGCAAGAGGTTATGTGATCAGAAAGCTTATCAGGCGTTCGATCATGTATTTAAAGCAGATCTGCGTTAATAAGCCCTTTTGTTACGGGCTTGTTTACAG
>JAZDHG010000032.1:0-8053 GCA_043806135.1 Candidatus Omnitrophota bacterium | reverse complement strand
CGGCTTATAATACATTTGCGATGTCTCAATACCTGCTTTCAATAAATCTTGGGCTGTCTTTTCCTTTTTCTCCAGATCTTCAAAAACAAGCGGCAGGCGGTTAAAAGCAGGCTGGGTGTCTGGACTTATCTGCGGAACCTTGATGCCTGTGACATCCTTTAGAGCTGAAATTATCCGCATGGTGTTATCATATCTTTTCTGAGCGGATTTATAAAAATTCTCAAGCAAGGACAGAGCCACTGCCGCCTGGTAATTAGTAAATCTTTTTATTGCAAAATCACTTGAAGGAGGTTTTTCTCTGAACTGCTGGATAAGCGGGTTAAGCATAGCGTAAACATACGGATTTACAGCAACAGATAAGGCAAATATTTTCACAATGGTCATGATCTTGCTCTGCACACTTTGAGATTCAAGTTGTTCTGCAAGGCTTTCTATTTTTCCGGCAAGTTTGATATTGTTTGTCGCGATCACTCCGCCCCCGAAAACCGGCAGGTTTTTCCCTCTGTTAAAACTAAAAAAACTTATTTTGCCCAGTCCTCCGGTATTTTTATCATTAACCTTAGAGCCGAAACTCTGGCAGCAATCCTCTAATATATATACTCCCGGAAAGCTCCCCTGTATTTGCAGCAGTCCGCTTTGAACAATGCCGAACATATGCACTCCGATCAGGGCCAGAGTATTATTATTTAACAAACGCACCGCCTGATCTATATCCGTATTAAAATCATTCAGACTTATATCACAAAGAACAGGCTTCAGGCCCGCCTTTTCAACAGCAAAGACAATAGATGATGCTGTATAAGCCGGAATAATTACTTCCTTTCTGTTATCACCGGCAGATATCGCCTTTAATATCAGATATAGTGCCGCGCTGCCGGATGAGGCAAAGTATATATATCTGCCGTTTATGTGTTCTGTTAATTTTTTCGATAATTTACCCTTGGGGAATTTTTTAAACCCGTTGAGCAAATCATTAAAGGTTATCGGATGCGCGACTATAGGAATTTTTCTGATCATTTTTTTCTCTTTTTTAAAAGTTCTTTTCTTTGTTTAAAGCTCGGTTGCGAAAAATAAGTCGCCTCCAGCTCATCCTGAGGTATCCTTTGTGCTTTGCCCTGCGCTATATCACTGATAAACCCGGCAATGCTCTTAGCCCCAAGCTCTGAAAGTCTGATATCCAATGTTTCTTCTGTATCACCTGGGAGAATATTTAGTTCTCTTTGTAAAATAATATCACCGTTATCAATACTTGTGTTTAAATAATAAAAAGTGATACCAGTTTTTTCTTCTGAATTATATAAAACCCAGAAATTAGAAGCCGGACCTCTGTATTTAGGCAGCAATCCGGCGTGTATATTTATACAGCCAAGCTTAGGTATTTCTATTATATCTTTTTTTAATATCTGGCTCAGAGTGCATACAAATATTATATCCGGATTTAATAATTTTATTAAATTCTGTGTTCTTTCTGCATTTATATCATTTACCTTATAACAGACCAGAGAATTCTCTTTTATCAGCGCTTCAATGCTTTTTGGCTTCCCGCTTACCTGTTCTTTCCCTCTTGTAATATCTGTTAAAAGCATTTTTACTGCCTCAACCGCCCTTTTAATGACATGCCCTAATCCGTATTTCTTAGCCTTGCTGATAACTCTGCTTATACTTAACTGATTAAGCAATATAACTCCGGCAATCTCCATGTTTTTATCAAGCAAGCTCTTAATATAAGCAGCTGAAGTATAGGTATATGAATTTGTTAAAAATACTATTCTCATTGTTTTTTATTGTTATTTGTCTTTTTTAAAAGACTAATAAGAAGACCGGCGCGATCTTTCCACTGGAAAGACTCTTCGACCCTTTTTCGTCCATTTCGGCCAAGCTCTTCTGCTTTAGCTGCATCTCCCAGAAGACTTAGAATACTTTGGCTAACATCATTGACATTGCTGGCATCGACAAGAAAACCTGTCTTACCCTGCTCTACTGCATCAGCTGCACCCCCTGCAATTCCACCGATAACAGCTTTGCCGCATGCCGAAGCCTCAATAAATGAGATCCCAAATCCCTCCATAACATCCCAGTCATCTGTCTGCCTGTTAGGCATCACATAAATATCACAGACATTATAACAAAGCGGCAACTCATCGTCTTTTACACGCCCGGCAAATATTACATATTGTAAAACATTTGCCTCCTCAGCTGTTTTCCGCAGATATTCTTTTTCTTTCCCATCGCCAACAATCAGATAAGCAATATCCGGATAATTCTTTATCATCTCAGGAAGGGCTTTAATCACTGTATCTATACCCTTTCTTTTGGCAAGTCTAGAAACAGTTAAAAGAACTTTTTTATTTTGCAAACTGAATCTTTTCTTGATATCCTGAGCATCAAGCCCTGGTTTAAATAACTCTATATCAACGCCCGGGGTTATTCCTATTACCTTCGCTGGATTGATATTGAATTTTTTAACCTCACTTGAGGTAAATTCGCTATTAGTAATGATTATTTCCGCTTGTTTTAAAATAAATTCTAAAATAAAAAACAAACTCCTTTTGTTTAGAAACTTTTCATATTCTCCCCCGTAATAGAAAACATAATAGGGTTTTCCTGTGATCTTTTTTAAGATAAGTCCTACCAGCCCTAGAGTAAAAGGAACTCCGCAGATAACTACATCAACCTTTTCTTTAAGTATCAGTTTAAGACCATAATAAGTAAGTCCCAAAATACGTAACAGTCGAAAACGAAAAACGTTAGGATAGCGAATAACCCGGCGATTGCTCACTTTATCAAATTCTTCAAATCCCACAGCCCGTGGAGCAAGAATGACATGACTCTCTTCAGGTAAATGTTTCCAGACATTAGCGAAAAAAGTACCTATACCGCTTACCATCGGCGGATAGTCAAATGTGATTAACAGCGATTTAGCTCTTGGCTCATTTTCCATCGGAATTCCTTCATAATATTTGTAGACATGGAAAGCAGAATATCGCAAAGTCCTACAATATTAATTATCAGTATTTTTTGCATAAACAATAATACGCTCCATAAATCCAATTCTTTCCATTATCCACAGCAATATGCTTTTAAAAGGTCTGAGGTATTTATATTATCTCAAGCAAAAAAAGATCATATTATCTTGATCTTTTTAGAATTTTACACTTTAGTGAACCGTAACAATATCCAACCGCATATGTTATTTTTGATATTATCAGCAGAAATTTCAGCTTAAACACAGCCTTTAAAAACGCGTTAACAAAGCGTTTTATTCTCTGTGATATATTTTGTTTTGTGGCCGTATGTACTATACCTTCAGGATTCACGTCTATATTCAATTGCGGATAAAAAGTATCCACAAAAGCCACCCCATTGCCATTTCTAATATTTATCTTTACAACCTCCCATATATTTCGAGGCTGCGGATGGTAACACCAGGTATTAGGGATTAAAACTACGCAGTACCCACGCTTTTTTATCTCATATGATATCAAAGAATCCTCCCCCCTAATGATGTGCTCATTAAAACCTTTATTCTCCTGGAATAAATTCCTTCTAAGCGCACAGCAAGCAGATGATGCGACAAAAACATCAGTTATTTTATCGACTATCGGGGATTCGGCATGCAGCATCTGACTGGCATATTGTTTCTGAAACCTGGATGAATCAGGCGGAATACGAATAGAAGCGCAGGTAATGCCAATATGCTTATCCTCAAGCAGCGGGTTCACAAGATTAGCCAGAAACAATTCATTGCCTAAACGAATATCGCAATCAATAAAAACAAGTATTTCTCCTTTTGACTTAGTCACCCCCTGATTACGGACCTTTCCAGGAGGATTAATACCGCAGCTTTTAATAACCTCTGTTTCAAAGGCTATTTTCTGCTTTGATATATCAAACTTAAGTGCGCTAATATCGGTTTTCTCATACTTAGATGGCACAATAACTGATATCAACATAGATACATTATTTTAAAACCTTTCTTGCTGTTTTATGAACTATTTTATTTAAAATCTTATTGCGCAAAACTATGTCCTGCACAAATTTTGAAGCATAAAGAAAAGCAAGCAACTTACCTAAGGCTCCTAAATGCGCCAGTCTCTTTGTCCATGTTTTGCGCATTGTTCTACGCATAACTGAAAATGCTTTAGCCAGGGCTTTTTTTCTTAACTTTACAGGCATCTCCTTTGTTTCAAACAAAGGTTTATTGTCCGCGATCGGGTAATAATCAAGATAATCATCAGGGGTTTCAAGCAGCCTGCCATTTTCTTTTATCCATTCAAAAAGCTTTGTATTCGGAAAAGGTATGATATTGTAAAAAAAAGATATTCCGGCTGAGGACCCTAGAGCAATCTTAAAGGAATCCTGCAGGTCCTGCCATGTTTCGCCAGGAGATCCGACAAGAAAAAACAAACTTACATCATAGCCCAGATCAACAGCTTCCTGAATTCTCTTCTTTATAGTTTCAATGCTTTCGCTCTTATGCAGATTCTTTAAAACCTTGTCATTGCCTGCTTCTACCCCGAAAGCAATCTTGTAAAAACCAACCTCTTTCATATAACGCAGCAGGTCTTTATCCACTTTATCCGCTCTTATACCGTTATCACAGCTAAGCTTAATCCCGGGGAATTCTTTTGTCTTCAACAAATCACAAAGTGCATAAACACGTTCTTTTTTAAGCGTAAAATTATCATCAGCAAAACTGAAACGTTTATATCCTTTTTCATGCCAGTAACGCAATTCTTCAAATATGTTTTCAGGACTGCGCATCCGAAAAGTCTGGCCAATAGAAAACTGCACCGGGCAATATATACAGTCAAACGGACAGCCTCTAGAGGATACTATAGGCAACGCGTTTATCTGCTTAGAAAATGACTTATCCATTTCAAATTTTTCATATCGGGGAAAAGCAACTTCATCCAGATTAAGCATAAACTCTCTTTGTCCGTTAAATACTATTTTATCACCCTTTCTGCAAATAAGTCCTTTTATCGAATCTACGCTATTACCAGTGCATAATTCAACTATCGTCTCTTCTCCTTCCAAAACCACTCCGTAATCCAACGCTGGACAATCTTCAAGAACTTTCTGCCTAAAAAGAGAGATGTGAGGACCTCCAGCAACAATATCAATATCCGAAAAATCACTTTTAAGTGTCTCTATAAGCGCATAAGTCTGCTTATACCTGTATGTCATCACAGACAAACCGATAAGATCAGGCTTAAATGCACCAATTTTTTCTTTTAAATCTCCATAGCCGTATCCCAGGCTCATATCAATAACATCATAAACAATAGAGGAATACTTCAGGCTTTCGGCTATATATCCAAGGCCAGCACTGAAAACAACTTTGACCCTGCTGCCTCTATAAGGAGGATTTATTAGTAATACTCTTTTATAGCCCATGGTTATCGCCTTTTAAGTTCTTCTATCAATTCTACTTCTTTGTCAATCCGCTTATCCCATGTCTCAAGCACACTATCTGCCTTTTTAATGATCTTTTGCGCATATTCTTTACGCAGCGCGTCATTATCCAGAAGTTCTAATATTATCTCTGATGCCGAATTTATTTTAGATTCTGGAATCAATACCGCCTCATCCTGCAGAACTTCTTTTATTGCATCATTTTCTGTGGTTACAATACAACAGCCGCTCATCATCGCCTCCCACATGGTATTTGTGCAATTATGGTTTTGCGGCAGGAAAACAAACAGATCGGCAATATGCAAAAGTTTGTTTATACGCTGGCGTTCAATAACACCTAAAAATTTTACCTGCCCTCCGGCACGGCTTTGTCTTGACATAGCCTCAAGCTCGTTTCGCTGCGGTCCGTCACCGGCAATAATAAAGAATACATCCTGCCTTTTTTCTAAAACTTTCAGGATGATTTCAAGCGTTTTGTCTGTTCTATAAATAGGCGCGAGCCTGCAAGTAGAAATGATTACCTTGGAATTCTCTGGAATACCCAAGTTCCTGTATATATCCGACCTTTCCTGTTCAGATAGAGTTGCTTTTTTAAAATCAATACCGTTTCGCCAGCATCTGATGCGTTCTTGCTGTACACCCATTTTTTTGGCCAGAGCATCCCCTTTTGTACCGTCATTGGTGATAATAAAATAATCCGCCGGCATTTTAAGAGCCAATAATCCCCTGAATTCTTTTATTCTGTACAAAAGATCATCCCATCTGTGATACAGGTCCTTTACCCCGTAAACCCTTATTATGAGTTTTGCTTTAAACATTCTACTGATCAAAAATCCGCAAAAAGCTGGCGTTAAAAAATGCACATATATAATATCCGGTCTGATCTTTTTAGCCAGTCTGATCCCGGCAAACAAGCAATATGGCTGATATAAATACCAGTTCAAATTAGAAATAAATATTGCTCTGAGATGATTCCAGAACGGCTTTATGGCAAAAGAGTTAGCATAATTAAAATTCAAGCCAAAAGGCATTGAAAAACGCACTATATTTATCCCCTGGCAGTCTTCCTCTGTTTTCTGTTCTTTATCATTTTTTGGGCAAAGAAAGAAAACCTCGTGTCCTTTATCCGCAAGACCTTTCTGAGGATAAAACACAGAAGGAATCCCTTTATTTTGCCCCCAGGGCCAGATATCCGAATTTGAAAGACTTAATATTTTCATTTTAATTAATCATTCTTTCAAGTTGCGCCTCAATCTTAGGGACTAAAATTCCCCAATCAAATTCTTTTTCTACCCGCTCTCTTGCTAAAATCCCCATTTTTTTAGCAACTTCTTTATTTTTGAGTAAAAAAATTACTTTATCAGCTACTGACTCGATATCTTCAGGGTCAACTAAAATTCCTGTTTTCTGGTCCACAATAGCTTCTGGCACACCTCCTGAAAGTCCTCCAATTACCGGTTTCCCGCATGCATTAGCTTCTAAAAACACTATTCCAAATGCTTCAGCGTCACCATTATCTAATTTTCTATTAATCATGGCAAATATATCACAAGCATCATAATATGCCTGCCGTTCATTCTCTTGTACTATCCCGGTAAAAATTACTTTGTCCTCCACGCAATATTCCTTGGTGAGTTTTCTCAACACTTTTTCGTGACCACCATCACCACCAATTAAATAAATAACCTCAGGAACTTGATGAGCAATAATCGACATTGCCTTAATCATGGTATCCTGTCCTTTGCGTTCTATTAGCCTTCCTAAAGAAAATATTACTTTTTTATCCTGGAGTAAAAATTTCTTAGTTACTTTAGACTCAGATTTGCTGTTACCAATGATGAAATTTTCTGCTTTTATACCTGGATAAGCAACAAAAGTTCTTTCAGAACGCAGCCCAAGAGTAATTGCTCTTTGTTGCGTGCATTTGGTGTTACAAAAAACTAAATCAGAATTTTTTAAAACCAATAATCTTTTTAGTCCATCAATACCACGAATTTTTTCAAAAATATCTCTGCCGTGAGCAAAGATTGCCAGTGGTTTTTTGAAAATTTTCGCAAACAACCAATAAGAATAAGGGTTTACACAAAGAGAATTCCCTATTACTAAATCAATATTATATTCACAAAAAATAGACTTAAAAGTTTTAAACTCATTTTTTAATCTATAAATTTTAGAATGATGCATGTGCTCTTTAAAATCATACCTTATTACTTTATAATTGCAGCTACTATCGAACTCACTATCTCCTTGTAATCTTGGCGCATAAATTAATACAGAATTCCCCGAATTTGAAAGATATTCGGCAAGATAATGCGTATACTCTGCTATCCCTCCTCCTAAGGGTTTAAAATCCCATGCGACAATTAATATATTCATATTTCTATTTCTCCACCTTTAGCTCAAAAAAAACTCCTTCAGCGGTAAATATAAATGCGAAAAATCTTTCATATATATCTTGCGTAAAAGAAGACAGGTTTATAAGAAATCTCAATGGGATATTATGTATTTTGACTATCCTTTTTTTTGTTTTAAAAACAAATGGATTGGGCTCTATCCATTTTTTTAAAATATGAAATTTTGCTTTAGGCTGCATGTATTTAGTTACGATGCTATCTTGAGCTGAATACATATCAAA
>JAZDHG010000031.1:0-66322 GCA_043806135.1 Candidatus Omnitrophota bacterium | reverse complement strand
ACTCTGCTTCTCTATAATTAAAAATCCCCTCTCCCAAAAAATAGGAGAAGGGATTTTTATGGTGCCGGAGGACAGAGTTGAACTGCCGACGCAGGGATTTTCAGTCCCTCGCTCTACCGCCTGAGCTACCCCGGCTCAAGTCATTAGTTATTTCTACTACAAAAAATCTTAACTTTGTTCAAGCACACTTCTTTAAAACGTGAAGGCGGAGCCTGATAATAAGACTTAGGTTTTTGGAGCGTAGCGCTCAAAAATCTTTAGTCGAATTTCCACCACAAAGATTAGCGGATCAGCCAATTTTTTAAGGCTGAAATCCCATCCGTTTACGCTAGTGACGGGAAGCTACCCCGGCTCAAGTGAATGTGTTGTAATTTATCATAAAATTAAGACCATGTCAAATAGATAATTTTGTTTCAAAAATAATAATAGGTATTAAACAAGAACGGATTGTTTAAAAACCGTCTTAAGCCACGCATAAAATCCCATTCACAAGTTATTCATGATGAAACAAAAAAATTAAATAACTCTTATGCTACCAATATATTACCATGCATACACCTACGGGGTGTAGGCATGGTAATGCTTATAGAGTTTCTTCAAACCATCGCCTTACAGCCTCTATAAATTCAACTTCATGGAATCTCATGAGGTATTCGGCATGCGATGCGTTGGGTATGATTACAATATGCTTTTTGTTGGATGTTGTATTTTTATAGAGCATTTCTGAGTGCCAAGGCAAAATAACCCAGTCAGCATCTCCGTGAATATATAAAATCGGAATTTTTAAATCCTTGACCACATTTATCGGCTTGTCCTTTTTAAGCCAGAAAGGCCCCGGCCGCACCCCTTTTCCCTTTCTGCCTTCGCCTAAATTGTAAAAAATATCATTCTCTACATTCAGGTTCCAAAACTTATAATCAATTTTCTCAAATTCAGTAGGCGCACTCACAGCTATAAGACTGTCTACTTTAGGTTTGTGTTTAAGCGTTATAATGCTTGTAGCCGCCCCCAGAGAAAAACCGATCAGCCCGGTCTTTTCATATTTTGCGTTGGCTATCTTCAATACGGCCTCAAGATCAAGATACTCTTTTGAAGTCCAATGAAAAAGCCCTTCACTGGCACCGTGGCCGCGGAAATCAAAAGCTATAACATCAATAAATTCAGTAAGTTCCTCTGCCAATTCTTTAATAAGCTCAGAATTTTTACTGTTAAAAAAGCCGTGCGCAATAACCGCAACTTTATCATGGCCGTCCTGGTAATGATCAAAATATATTTTCTGTTTATCTTCTGTAGTTACTACGCCTGATTTTTTTTCCATATTTATTAAAAATTTGGATTAAACATTTCCCAGATAAACATATTTTAATTTTTTTTCGGCGATCACTTTTGCGCGCAGCAATGTCTCTACCGGTGTCGGCGGCAGATTCAGTTCGTAACAAGGGAAATAGCGTGATAAGTGAAGCGGTGTATCCGCGCCGGTGTTATTAAAAACCCATTCTGTTAATTTTTCTATTTGAACATTTGAGTCGTTGAGTGTCGGGATAATAAGATTAGTCAATTCTACATGCGTACTTTGTTTTGCCCTTTTTATGGTATTGAGCACTGGATCCAAAGTCGCTTTGCATGTTGAGCGGTAAAATTGATCGTCCATGGCCTTTAAATCAATGTTCATTGCTCCGATAAACGGCAACAGCTCTTCAAGCGGTTCAGGGTTCACATATCCATTCGTAACCAGCACGTTTTCCAGTCCTTTCCCCTTCGCCAGCATAGCTGTTTCTCTTACAAACTCATACCAGATAAACGGCTCATTATATGTGTAGGCAATGCCAAAAGTCTTGCGGCGGATAGCCTCTGCAACAATTTCCTCTTTTGTAATATCTTCAAGATACGCATTGGGATTTTGGGAAATCCTCCAGTTCTGACAGAAAACACAAGCTAAATTACAGCCCCGCGTCCCTAGAGAGAGTATGAATTCTTCCGGATGAAAATGATATAAAGGTTTTTTTTCGATAGGGTCAACAGCCAACCCAGTGGTTTTGCCAAAAACAAGACTATAGAGAGTCCCGTCTATGTTTTTGCGCGCGCGGCAGAAACCTTGCTTCCCGCAGGCTATAATACAGTTCTTAGGGCATAATAAACATTGCACCTTGCCTGATTTTTGCTTCTCGTAATATGCGGCTTCTTTTTGCAATATATCCCCCAAATTCAAGGGATAGGGTTTGGGGGACGGGAGTTGATTTTTATTTTTTTACCCCCTACACCCTAATCCCTACACCCTATGTTTATCTATATACCCCGTACAGAACAGTTTTTTACAAATTCATTTGCCAGCTGGACAAATTGTTTTAAAACATCTGCAGAATACGGTTTTACTTGGGCCATACTGTTTTCCAGTGTATCCTTGGGAGAAAATTGCTGCAGCACATATCTTTTAGCACCTTTTATTGTTTGAGCAATGCTCAGGATATCTTTTCGCTGAAGAAAACCTGGCACTACGGTGGTCCGAAACTCATAATCAATATCTGCACTCATAAGCAAATCAATGCTTTGTTTGATCGTAACCACATCAGCATCACTGGCAGTTATACTTGAATACATCTGTGTATCAAGAGGAGCTTTTATATCCATGGCAACGTAATCGAGCAGTTTTTCATCTATCAGTTTTTTTAATACCGCTGTATTGGTCCCGTTGGTATCCAATTTCGTTAATAACCCTTCATTTTTAATATCCCTCAGGAGCGCGGGAAGATTTTCATATAATGTCGGTTCTCCCCCTCCGATTATAACTCCGTCCATCCATCCGCGTTTTTCACGGAAAAACCTTTTTATATATTCATAATCAACAGTAGTAAGTGATTCAGGGGCAGTTACAAGAGCGCTCGAGTGACAAAAAGGACATCTAAAATTGCATCCGGGAAGATAGATAACGCTGGCAATCTTGCCCTCCCAGTCGAGGAATGTATGAGGATTAAAACCTTTGATCGGATACATAATTTCTTTGTTCATCAGAAAGCCCGGTTAAAATACCAAGAAGACAGGCATTATAATCTGCGGCCTGTCTTCTCGGGTGTTTATTGCAAATCTTATTGTACTAGATGCGCTTTAATTTCATCTGAGGCGATCTCGCCTTCCCAGCGGGCAATAACCTCTCCGTTCTTTTCGATAATTGTCGTCGGGATCTGCAGGACATCGTTATAAGCCCCTTCAGCCCTGCCGTCTATAGACTCCATATCATGGTAATCAAGCGTTACTTTCTCATCGACTTCCAATTTAGTGATAAAATGCTTGAATTTATTTTTTGTCGTCTGGCATTTGGCACAGCCTTCTTTGCCGAAAATTTTTATTTTCATTATTTATTCTCTTCCTTTACTGCATAATCGCCGGCCTGCCGGTCAGCTAATTCTGCAAGTTTTGATGGATTCCAGTTGTTAACCCGGCTAAAGTATCCCACAATTCTTGTTACACTGTAAACGTCAAGTGAAGAACATGATCCGCATTTTTCCTCAATACCTCGGTCTGTTTGACGGCAGGTATTACAATAGGTGAACTCAGGGGAAATAGTAAGCTGTGCTGTCTGAGTCTGAGAAAATGTTTTTTCTACTAGATTGAGGATTGATTCCATTGACGGTTTCTGTTCTCCCACAAAAGCATGGATAATAGCGCCTGATTCGATCATGGTATGGAATTTGCTTTGCTTCTGTATTCTTGTAATCAGATCAATCGGCGCGTCAGCTCTAAAGTGAATACTGTTTGTGTAATAATACTGGTCTGTATCAAGATCTCCTTTGATTACATTAGCCGCTTCCGGGAACTGCCGCATATCCACTTTCGGCAGGCGACGGCAGGCAGATTCTGCCGGTGATTCTTCGAGAGAGAACTTAAGGTTATACTTTTTGGCATATTCTCTTGTCTTGTAGTTCATGAACGATATAACCTTCAAGCCTGTTTTGAATATTTCTTCTGATTCATGAAGCTCATATCCGGTCAAAAACTGTAAACACTCATTAAGCCCGATCAGACCGATAATATAAGTCGCTTTCTCAAGGTCTATATAGGGCCGACCGTCCTTGGCCGGCTTTCCTACTTCCCACATAGGCTTGCCAGGCTCACTCATGAGCTTAGCAATAAAATCTTTTTTTTGAAGATGTGCTTTTACAGCAATGTCCATCGCCCCTTCGATTTCTTTTAACAAACCATCCATATTATTTTTACCTGCCCGGTACGCAGCCTGCGGCAGGTTGATGGTTATATTCTGAAAACCGCAGAATCTCATACTCTCAGGATGCTCGATCATATATTTATCATCGATCTTCTGCCGCAAACGGCAGCATTGTGACAATATCGCTTCATCGCCGCGGTCAAAAACAAAATATGTCGTGCCGTTTTCACTGGCAATAAGGCATGCATACTTGAGCAATTCCAGCTGTCTGGGATCATTAAATGTATCATCACCGATATGAAGATCGCATTTCGGGAACGCAAACACACGACCGTCCCTATCTCCGTCGCGCCACACATCAAGCATAGCTTTGGCAAATCTTATAGCCGTATCCTCATAATCTCCGTACGTCTTTCCCGTATATTTACCATTTGGCCCTATCGCCGGAATGTTTTTCAGGTATCCGGGCACGCCTGTATGGACATTAAAATCAATAAACAGGCTTTGAGAACCGCGCGAAAAAGCATTTTGTGAGGCAGAGAAAATCAGGTATTGTGCTTCCTGCTTCATCTCTTTTTCAGACATATCTTCAAGATATGGCGCATACATAATATTGACATAGCCTATTCCTAATGCTCCCGCGTAATAGGCCTGAAGAGAGGCTAGAAATGTATTAAGGTGCCCGGTAAGTGTTCTTGCGTATTTTGCCGGACCGCTGGCAGTAAAAAGATTCCCTAATTCAAGTCCGTATTTTTTGATATATTCCAGAGAATGCGATCCGCAGTATGCCCTTGGATACCCTAAATCATGAATATGGATTCTTCCATGCAGATGAGCATTAGCCACATCGTCAGAGAAAACATTCTGCAGAATATACTGTTTTAATACCGTTTCTGCAATGGAGAGATTAACCGCTTCCGGATTATTGGCCGAGATATTAGAATTTTCACAGCTTTTTGAAAAAAACAGCTGATCTAAATCATACGCCGGCATACCGATCAAGGTCTGTTTAGAGAGCGTTTTATCAAGACCGCGGTCAAAAAGCTCATTATCAACCAGCTCGCGGATTAAAGATGTTGAGATCTGGGTCATCCCGGAGTTAAACACTTTTTTCTCAACGGAGGATGCTACATCCATAGCTATGTCTTCACTGATACCAGCTTCTTTCTGCAAGGCAAGAGCGATCCTCCCTTTATCCCAGGTCAAAACATCATCTTTAGCAGATGGAGTGACCATAAGAGCAAGATCTGTGGAATTTGAGCGGCTTTTGACTCTTTTTCTTACTTTGAGGCTGGTTCTGATTTTAGATCTCTTATCGCGATAAAGTATATAGGCCTTTGCTGTTTTAGCATGTCCGGTTTCGATCAGCACTTTTTCCACAATATCCTGAATTTGTTCGATACCAGGAGCATTATCCTTGTATTCCTTCTCCAGGAACAAAACAACTGCGTTTGCCAGCTCATCTGCAAGAAGTTTATCTTCTCCCCCTACCGACTGAGCTGCTTTAAAAATTGCATTGCTTATTTTAGTTTTATCGAAAACAACAACCCGGCCGTCTCTTTTTTGAATACTTTTAAGTCCTTGTCCTTCCCTGGAATCAATCTTTTCTTTTGCCAACATCTCCTATTCCCTCCTCTTATTCAACAAATCCTTTAACTCTCCTAAAAACTGATTTATATCTTTGAATTGCCGGTAAACAGAAGCGAATCTTACATAAGCAACCTCATCAATACCGTGCAAGCGATTCATAACAAGTTCTCCTATATCTGAACTTACCACCTCCTTGTCATAATTTTTCTGCAATGATCTTTCAATAGAATCAACAACCTCTTCTATTGTCTCCATGCTAACCGGACGTTTTTCACATGCCCGCAAAAAACCAGATAGAATTTTATTTCGGTCAAACGGTTCGCGGCGTCCGTCTTTTTTAATAATCATCAGCGTTGTTTTTTCAATATACTCATATGTAGTAAATCTGCGCTGGCATTTCAAACACTCGCGGCGTCTGCGGATGGTATCTCCTTCTGAGGAAATTCTTGAATCTACTACTTTATCTTCGATATTAGCACAAAAAGGACATTTCATATACGTTTTACCCCTGATTAGTTTAAACTCAATAGATGCACACTATGTTGTATCTGTAAAATGATAATATACTATATATAGTGTAATGTCAATGATTAATTTTAGTTAAAAATAGGATTATTTCTGATTTATTGACAGCTTTTCTCTTTGATTCACCCAAAAGCTTAATATATCATTTGTTTTCGGCTACAACTACCTCTATATCAGCTTCTTTTAAAAACTGCCTGGCAAATTCATCCGGATAGCTGGAAAGGACAACAATCCGCTTTATCCCGGCATTTATGATCATTTTTGCGCAGATAATACAAGGCTGGTTAGTACAGTAAATTATACTTCCACCCAAGCTTATCCCATATTGTGCTGCCTGAAGTATTGCATTCATTTCCGCATGCAGTGCCCGGCAAAGTTCATGCCTTTGTCCTGAAGGGACATTCATCTTCTCACGCAGACACCCGGTTTTATCACAGTGATCCAAACCAGAGGGAGCTCCATTATATCCGGTAGTCAAAATCCTTTTATCCTTTACAATTACCGCCCCTACCTGTCTGCGCAAACAAGTTGAACGTTCCGCAACTAATTCAGCTATGCTTAAAAAATATTTATCCCAGCTTGGCCGTTTAATTTTTTTATTTAGAATTTTTTCGCTCATAATATTTTAATCCTGTTACCATTGGTTACAAACAGTTACTATCAGTTACTCCAAAACTAAAAAACCTTTAATCATTATAACCTTTATTAACTTTTTAGTAACCCTTAGTAACTGTTTTTCAATATAAGGGAAACTTTTGCGTTAAAAGCCGCACGTGGCTTTTCATTTCACGCTGTTTTTCCTTTGTAATAGTCTGATCTTTTTGTAGAATTTGATCAATAATGTCAGCAATAACATGCATTTGTTTTTCCTTCATTCCTCTTGTAGTCACAGCCGGAGTTCCCAATCTTATACCGCTGGTCAAAAACGGCGATTTTTTATCAAAAGGAATAAGATTTTTATTGATCGTAACATTCACTTCACCTAAAGCTATTTGCGCTTCTTTTCCTGTGATATCTCTGTTTGTTAAGTCGACAAGCATTAAATGCGTATCCGTGCCACCGGCGACAATACGGAATCCTCTTTTCTTTAATGCACCAGCCAGTTCTTTTGCGTTCGAAGCTACTTGTATCTGGTACTTTTTGAAACCAGGCATTAAAGCTTCTTTCAAAGCCACCGCCTTAGCAGCAATAACATGCATAAGCGGTCCGCCTTGAGTACCCGGAAAAACATTTAAATCAATACTCTTGGCAAATTCCTTGCGGCAAAGTATCAAGCCTCCTCTTGGTCCGCGCAGTGTTTTGTGCGTTGTGGTCGTTACAAACTCAGCATAAGGCACAGGAGAGGGATGCACGCCTGCGGCAACAAGCCCGGCAATGTGCGCCATATCGACCATCAGATATGCTCCGACGCTATCGCAAATTTTACGGAATTTTTTAAAATCGATAAATCTCGGATACGCAGAAGCGCCGGCAAGAATAAGCCGGGGTTTGTGTTTCTTTGCTAAAGAGGAAATTTCATCATAATCAAGCTGTTCAGTCCGGCGATTAACCTGGTAAAATTTTACGTCATAAAATAAACCGGAAAAATTTTTAGGATGGCCATGCGACAGATGTCCTCCGCAGGCAAGATCCAAGGCAAGCACTTTATCCCCTGCTTTAAGACAGCTCATAAACACGGCCATATTCGCCTGAGCTCCTGAATGCGGCTGAACATTTGCGTGCTCGGCCTGAAATATCTCCTTTGCCCTATCGATCGCCAATTGTTCGGCAACGTCAACATGTTCACAGCCTCCGTACCAGCGGGCTCCCGGATATCCTTCGGCATATTTATTGGTAAGAACAGAACTCTGCGCTTCCATAACCGCGCGTGAGGTAAAATTCTCACTGGCAATTAATTCTATATGCTCTCTCTGTCTTTTTAATTCTTTTTTAATCGCGTTATATATTGCAATATCAGTTTTTTTTAACTCACTCATTTATTATTTTCCTCCTCAATGAGTAGATAATTTATGCCCGGCATAAATTATAGGCCTTTAGGCCATATCCAAATTTATTACAAGATTTCCTGCTCCGTTATTCCCGCCCTTTTAATACTTTCGTAAAAATTTTTTTATTTTTTACTCATAGGTTCGGGATAAGTTCGATTTTACAACTTACGTTCACTTCGTTCCGTATTATAACTTTATATTCACTTTCCCCGAACCTCTAAAACTTTCGCAAAAATTTATACTAAATTTTTACTCATCAGGTTCGGGATAAGTTCGATTTTACAACTTACGTTCACTTCGTTCCGTAAGTTGTAATCTCACTTAGAAAACATTTTTACTCGGCGTTCATGTCTGCCGCCTAAAAAAGAGGTTTTCAACCATTTGCCTGCTATCCTTTTAGCCAAATTTCCTCCCACATACATTGCCCCGATAACCAAAACATTCGCATCATTATGTTCACGCGAAAACCGAGCGAGTGAAAGGTTAAGGCAGTTTGCCGCTCTTACTCCTCTTACCGTGCCGGCGGCCATGGTCATACCCAGCCCGCTGCCGCAGATAAGTATTCCCCTTTCCACTTTTTTTTTCGCTACCGCGCGAGCGACTTTTAAAGCGATTTGAGGATAGTCACAGGATTCCGTGCTATAGGCGCCGAAATCTTCAACCTGATGTCCGTTTTTTTGAAGATATAAAATCAAAGACTTTTTAAGGTCAATCCCTCTATGATCACTTCCCATAGCTATTTTCATTTTATTTTTGCCACCAGCCCTTCTATTGATTTCTGCAATTCATCAGCCACCTTTTCATAAAAACCAATACTCATGCCTATCGGATCCCCGATCGACAGCCCTCCGGACTGATCTACAGAGAACTCTTTTAAAAGAAAAACCCTTTTGCTTAATTCGCTTCGTTGCTTCAAGATATACTGTGTATGCCCCTGCTCCATAACCAGGATAAAATCCGCCTGCTTCAGCATCTCATCAGTTACTCTCCTTGCTTTATGCTCGGATATATCTACGCCTAATTTTTGCATAACAAGAATAGCTTCCTGTGAGGCCGGCATTCCCTCATATGCGGCCACCCCGGCTGAGCTGATATGGATATTTACAGAGCCTTTAACTATTTTTTTCATCAGTCCCTCAGCCATTGCGCTGCGGCAGCTGTTTCCCGTACAGACAAAAAGCACTTCTTTCATTTTTAAAACCTGCTCGATCATGGCCTTAGTTATCGCCCCCGGCCTGAGTATCTCAAAACTATCATCAGTAACCTTACATACCGTAGAAGAGACCTTAACCTTTGACTCTCCTGAATCAATCAAAGCATCAATTTTTTTATCTAAAGCCTTTAATACCTCCTGAGCATTAACCGGGGCTTTTTCCCCGGCAAAATTGGCAGACGGAGCAAAAACAGGCTCGCCGATTTCTTTTAAAAATAGCAGTGCTACCGGATGATCCGGGATTCTCAATCCCACAGTTTCTCCCTGCCGGTTATCCAATACCAATGTCAGCGGTCCCGGCCAGAATTTATTCATAAGCTTATAGGCAAAGGGTGAGATATACCCTGCAAGATGTTCGGCCTGTTCAATGCTGTGGATACAAAAGGAAAATTGCTTCACTTCATATCTATTTTTTATATAACGCAGTTTTTCCACAGCTATATCATAAGGCAAAGCAGCCAATCCATAAACTGTTTCTGTCGGAAAAGCCACCAGCCCGCCTGTTTTTAATATTAATGCCGCCTCTTTTATCTTATCTATGTCGGGATTTTCAGAGTTTATCTTGAATATCTTTGTATCTTTCATGTTTAACTGATCTTTATTTTTCTTATGGCCTTTGCCATTTTCTCCTTAAACTTAAGCATTTTTTTACGCAGCTTATCATCCTGCAATGCCAGGATCTGACAGGCAAGGATCGCCGCATTCTGCGCCCCATGCTTTCCGATAGCCATACAGGCAACAGGAATTCCTTTTGGCATTTGAACGGTGGAAAGCAGGCTGTCAAGCCCTTTAAGCGTGCTTGTTTCTATAGGGATACCGATAACCGGCAAAACAGTATGTGCAGCAACAGTCCCGGCCAAAGCAGCCGCCATGCCGGCTGCAGCGATTACAACCTGTGTTCCCCTTTTCGAAAGCCCTTCTACATAGACAACAACATCCTTCGGCGTGCGGTGCGCAGAAAGAACCTTTACTTCATGAGACACATTGAGCTCTTTTAACACATTTATTGTTTCCTGCACTGTATCCAGATCGAATTTACTTCCCATCATTATTGCAACTTTTATATTCTTTACCATAATTTCTGATATCCTCCTTAACTTTAAGGTTCTTTCTTGTTTAAATGGAATAAAAGAACCTGATTTCACCGATTAAAAACCAGCTTACACTGATATACTATTAGTTAGAAAAAACTTTTTTCAGTGCTTTTTGTCCGATATCCCTGCGGAAAAACATGCCCTCAAAGCTTATCTTATCGAGTACCGCATAGGTGTTATCAATCGCTGATTTTATATCATTTCCCATTGAGGTTACCCCAAGCACCCTTCCTCCGCTGGTTAAAATTTTACCATTCTGCTTTTTTGTCCCGGCATGAAACACAATTCCCTCCTTAGGGAAATTAACATCACTTAAGCCTTTGATAAGTTTTCCTTTTTCATATTTTCCAGGATAGCCCCTTGAGGCGACAACAACGCAAACACAGTTTTTTGTGTCCCAATCCAGAGTATGTCTTCCTAATTTCTTATCAACGGATTTTAAGATCAATTCCAGCAGATCACTTTTTAGCCTGGGCAGGATTGCCTGTGTTTCCGGATCACCGAAACGCACATTAAATTCAAGGACCTTAGGTCCATTTTCGGTTATCATAACGCCTGCATATAAAACCCCGCTGAAAGGAGTACCCTCAGATTTCATCCCCTTTATTGTCGGCATTATTATTCTTTCCTTTATGAATTTTAAAACTTCTTTCGTAACTACAGGCGCAGGGGAATAAGCCCCCATACCTCCGGTATTAGGCCCCAAATCTTCGTCAAATATGCGCTTATGATCTTGAGAAGAGGCCATGGTTATTACATTATCGCCGTCACTAATAACAATGATAGAAGCCTCCTGACCGACAAGACATTCTTCAATAATTATCCTGCCGCCGGAATCGCCAAAAGTCTTATCTTTTAATATAGAGTTTATGGCCTGCTCCTGTTCCTCTATCGTTGCACAGACAAAAACTCCCTTACCGGCACATAGGCCGTCTGCTTTTATCACTAAAGGTCTCTTGACATCTTTTACAAAGCTAAGAGCATCTTCGTAATTTGTAAATTCTTCAAAACCCGCGGTAGGAATATTATATTTTTTCATTATATTCTTTGCAAATACCTTACTTGATTCCAACCGGCTGGCAAGTTTACTTGGACCGAATATTTTCAAACCCTTATTTTCAAACAGGTCAACAATGCCCGCAGCAAGCGGGGCTTCCGGACCGACAACAGTAATGTCAATTTTTCCCCGAATGGCAAAATTAAGCAAAGCGTTAATATCATCTGCAGCTATATCAAGGCACTCGGCAATATCTTCAATGCCTCCATTACCCGGGGCACAATAAATTTTCTCTACCAAAGGAGACTGTGCGATTTTCCAGACAAGTGCATGTTCGCGTCCTCCTGAGCCTATGACCAGAACTTTCATATTAATCTTCTCCTGTAAATTTAATACCTGAGCGGCCTCGAGATATGGAAACCTGCCCGATAATCCAGGACTTAAGTTTAAAACGGCGCAAATGGATCTGAATCTTCTTGGCCTGGTCTTGGCTGGTTACAAGCACCATCCCGATACCCATATTGAAAGTACGGTACATTTCCGCTTCTTTTATTTCTGCTTTTTTTTGGATAGTTTTAAATATTGCCGGCACCGGCCAGCTCCCCTTTTTAATAACAACAGATGAGCCTTTAGGGAAAATTTTCATTAGTTTTTCATAAAATGCGCCTCCCGTAATATGCGCAATACCGCGTACATCAAAGTGCTTTAAGATCGATAGTACTTCCTTGACATAAATCTTGGTCGGGACCAGCAGCTCTTTTGCTTTTCTTTTTATCTCACTGTTCGTGAAAACCTTATGCACCAGAGAAAACCCGTTTGAATGCAGTCCGCTTGAAGCCAGCCCCAGCAGCACATCTTGGGATCTAATTCCAGAACCAGTAATAATCTTGTTCTTCTCTACAACGCCTACGCAAAATCCAGCCAGATCATATTCATTTTTTTTATAAATCGCCGGCATTTCCGCGGTTTCTCCCCCGATAAGAGCACACCCGGCATCAGAACATCCCCGGGAAACACCACGCACAATATCCACCATTTTTTTTCTATTTAACTTTCCCGTAGCAATATAGTCGAGGAAAAATAAAGGCTGCGCTCCCATGGCTAGAATATCGTTAACATTCATGGCCACAAGATCAATACCCACGGTGTCATGCCTGCCTGCAAGCATAGCCACCTTGATCTTTGTCCCAACTCCGTCGGTACTGGAAACAAGCACAGGGTTTTTATACTGAGCCTTTTTCAGTTCAAAACAACCGCCGAAACCGCCGATATTATTAAGTACTTCCGGTCTTTTTGTTTTTTTTACAAGGCTCTGGATATCCTTAACAAACTTGTTTGCCTCCTCGATATCTACTCCGGCTTTTTTATAAGTTAATCCTCTTGGCATCTTTCCTCCATAATAGTTATAAGTGATAAGTGCTAAGCTAAAAATATAAAAAAACCATAAAAATCTGAATCCTTACAGCTTAACCCTTATTACTGTTTTCATGCTTTTTCTAAAAACTCCATGGCGTTTTTAAATATCTTTAATCCGTCAGGAATTCCGCTGAACTTTTCTCTTGTCCAGCGCGGATGCTGGGTTTTAAAAACACAGCGCTCCGGGTGAGGCATCAGCCCGAATATCCTGCCTGTTTTGTCGCAAATGCCTGCGATATGTTCAGCAGACCCATTAGGATTATCCGGGTAGAACGGCATTTTACCTTTCTTATTGCAATATTCAAAGACTACCTGCCCCTCATTTTTTATCTGTTCTAAAATTTCCTTTGATTCCGGGACAAATTTACCTTCACCGTGAGCAACCGGAAGATAAATAATTTCATCCATTCCTTTTGTCCAAACGCATATATCTTTTATTTTTGGTCTTCCCCTTGCGGGGACTCCAGCTCGAATATTTACCAAAGGTAAATTTTCGAGGGGTCTGGTTACTGGTTTTTTAAGATACACCCACCTGTCTTCAAATTTACCAGAATCATTAGAGGTAAGCGTAACTTTTTGCCGCCAGTCTCTGTTTCCGGGCAATATTCCCGTTTTGACCAGAACCTGAAAACCGTTGCAGATACCTATCATCATTCCGTTCTTATTAAGAAAAAGTTCCAGTTCTTCCTTCAGTTTCATTTTCAGCTCATTGGCAAGTATCCTTCCGGCGGCAATATCATCCCCGTAAGTAAACCCGCCAGGAATTGCAACTATTTGATAATTACAGATCCTATCTCTGCCTTTAATGAGCTCATTTACATGGACCATTTTCACTCGCGCCTTAAGCAGTTCAAAAGCCACTTTGGTTTCCTGGTCACAGTTAGTTCCCGCAGTCCTTAATATTAAAACTTTAATATTGCTCATTTCTCCTCACTAAAACAAACTATTCTATTAGTTCCTTCTTCTCTCGAACTTGCCAGCGCCTTTTGAGCGTAATTTATAAACGTCTCTTCTGTAAGCAGCTTATTAGCACCGTCAAAACAAGCCGCACCCATATTAAAATTCACGTTTATCGTCTTCCCTTTATATTCATTTTTAAAATCCTCAACGCTTTTACATAAACGCTCCGCCACAAGCATTGTATCCTTATAATGCTGATTTAATTTTTCTTTCTCATTACCTTTTTTAGACTGGGCCGTTTCCGGCAGAATAATCGCAAATTGCTGTTTTTTATAAAGGGCCAGGATATCAACGTTCCTCACCTTAGTTTTTAAAAGCAATCCCAATCCCTTAAGCAATAATTCCTGCATCTGGGGATCAACTTTAAACTGCGGTTCACCGGAAGTATCCACATCAAGGAACATTAAGGATATCGGGTGTCCATACCGCTTTGAGCGGGCTATTTCTTCTCTTAAACGCATAAGAAAATAGTTCTGATTAAATACCTTGGTAGTATTATCGACGATTGCTTCACTGTACAGCCTGACATGTTCAATCGCCTTGGCCGCTTCAAGAGCAAATGTATTCAGAACATCAATATCTCCCTGGTTATAAATATTTCCGGTTTTTTTTCGGCTGAGAACAATAAAACCAAGAAGATGATCTCTAAAAAACAAGGGCGAGACCAACTCTGCTCTCAAAATTGATATCGTTTTGAATTCCTGTTCAACGGTTTCAATATCCTCAAACTGGCGCAGTTCCTCTTTGAGCAGTATTTTTGCTTCTTTTTTCATCCTTTTGACTATAGCCTCATCCAGAATCAAGGTAAAGTCTTTGTGCAGATCTTGATCAATGCCGTAGCTTGCCTTCAAACAGAATATATTAGCCGTATCATCTTTTAAAAAAATCGCCATCTCTTCCACATCAAGAGTCTGAACAACAATATGAATAATACGGTCAAACAGCTGATCAAAATCAAGTATCGCATTAAGCCCTTGACAGAGCTCGCTTAATACTTTTTGATAGTCATACTTACCCCGGTATATAAGCCTTTCCACTGATTTTTCTACTAATTTCTTATACGGCGTAAAAAGGACCATGGAAACCACCAGGAGCAGTGAAAAAGTTGTTGCGAACAAATAGCCGAGCATTTCCAGAAAAAAAGCGCTTATCAGAATATGCCAAACAAGCAAGGGACCGATAAACATTAATGACAATATTGTTTTATTGACAATCAAGTCCAGCTCTAATGACCTATAACGCGTAATAGAATAAGACATGAAAATAAAAGCGGCACAAAGTAATGGGGAGCCGAAAAGATAGACATTTAGTCCGAAGCCTGCTAAAAAGTTTATTCCTAATGCAAAGCAGATGACGCAAACACTCAAAACAATAAAACTGATCTGTCTTTTAGCAAGTATAGATGTATCCATTGATGACTTTTGCACCAAAAAGATAGTAACAGCCAAAGGCAGGAACAAAACTATATTTATAAAGAAGAGAAAATAAGCGCTATTACTTACACTCAGAGTACTGCCCCAGGCAAATGTATTTACCTCCAATTTATAATCATGCAACAGAAAATAAAAAACCAAAAGCGAAAGCACGCAAGAGATAAACAAGATCACTTTGATCAATCCTGTTTTTAACCTGCGCATAGATAAGAGCAGATTTATTAAAGCAGGAGCAACAAAACTTATAGCGCCCAAACACACCTTCAGCCACGGTAAAAATACCCTGTCATTCCCGGCAAACTGCACCAGGCCGAAATGCATAAAGAGATAAAAAGATATCACCAGTGAAGAGATGAAATACGGACGGCTAAGATACGATCTTTTGACTTTAATTAAAATATAGGCCCCTGAACTCAGGGTGAACAAGCCTAACATGAATGGGATAAAAGCGTTAATATTCACTTGTTTTTAAATTTTGTATTCTTAGGGTTATAGTCTATAAAACTTTACCATTTCAAAGGACTCTGCCATGCTTGCTTCAAGCAAGACAAGTCGCAGTTTATTACTATAGAATCATCAATACCAGCCACAGTGAGCCTCTCTTCCTGTATTGTGTGTCCAATGCAGGACAAAGGAACTCCTTCCATCATCCCTTCAAATTCCTTCTTTTTATTTTTTTCGATCTCCACGACGAAACGGCCGTTTGATTCTGAAAATAAAATTATATCGTCTCTCAGCTCATTTTTACTGATCCTGTGCTTAACCTTTGAGAGAGACACATTCATACCCACATTCCCTGAGAAAGCCATTTCAGCCAGTGTTACCCCTAAGCCTCCATCGGATATATCATGGCATGAACGTATAAGTCCTTTATTGACGCACTCACTTAACTGCTCGAAAGTCATACGGTTTCTTTTAAAATCAACCTTAGGCACATTACCGCTGGTGTAATTATTCATTGCAAAATAACTGCTTCCGCCCATTTCATTTGCAGTCGTGCCGATACAATAGATAAGATTGCCAGAAACTTTTAAATCGCTTGATACTACTTTTTCCACATCATCAATTACCCCCATGGCAGAGATTAAAAGTGTAGATGGGATAGAAATTGTTTTTTTCCCGATATTATACTCATTATTCAAGCTGTCTTTACCTGAGATGAACGGTACCCCGTAAGCCAAAGAAGCGTCCTGTGCACCCAGACATGCACGCACTAGTTCACCCAGCACCTTGGGTCTCGCGGTATTTGCCCAGCTAAAATTATCCAGCACCGCTATCTGTTTTAGATCTCCTCCTACACTTATTATCTGCCGCAGTGCCTCATCAACGCACGAAGCAGCCATCCAGTAAGGATCAATATCAGAGTAACGGGAGTTGATTCCGCAAGCAATTGCAATCCCTCTATTAGAATCAGCCAGAGGTTTTATCACTGCCGCATCCTGAGGCCCGTCGTTTTCGGCTCCGGACAATGGTTTTAAAACACTCATTCCCTGCACTTCATGGTCATACTGGCGGATAATCCACTCTTTTGAGCATATATTCAAATCACCCAGAACTTTTAATAATTCCTTGTTAAGATTTTTTATACATTCCCGTTTACTTTCCTTAATAACCGGAGGCTGCCAGAGAGCTTTTCTTGCAGAATCAGGCACCCCTTCATGCAGGAATTTCATATCCAGGTTGCAGACACAAACTCCGTTTGAGAAAATCTCCAGTTTTTTCGTGTCTGTAAATTCGCCGATCACAGCCGCTTCCACATTTTCTTTTTCAAAAAGTTCAAGCAGGCGCTTCAGTTTTTTCCGGGGAACAGATACAACCATGCGCTCCTGTGCTTCCGATATCCAGATCTCCGTATAGCTTAAACCCTTGTACTTCAATAATGCCTTGTCCAGATCAACCCGCGCTCCTGTTTGGGCCCCCATCTCCCCGACCGCGCTGGAAAACCCGCCTGCACCGCAATCTGTAACAGCTGTATAAAGTTTTTCGTCACGCGCCTGCAGCAGAGTATCCAGAACTTTCTTTTCCGTTATCGGATTGCCGATCTGAACTGCTCCGCTTGATATCTCCTCAGATTCGTGGGTAAGTTCTATAGAAGAGAATGTCGCCCCGTGAATACCGTCACGGCCGGTTCTTCCACCAAAAGCAACAATATATTCTCCCGGATTTGTTTTTTTGAAAGCAAATCTCTTGGGCATAATACCTACTGTGCCGCAATATACAAGAGGATTGCCAAGATATCTTTCATCAAAAATAACCGCTCCGTTCGATGTCGGGATCCCCATCCTGTTTCCATAGTCCCTAACCCCGGCCACAACCCCTTTCATTATTCTTTTCGGGTGCAGTACTCCCTGAGGAACAGCTTCAGTTTTCATATCAGGCATTCCGAAACAAAACACATCGGTATTTAATATCGGTTTTGCGCCAAGGCCTACCCCAAGAACATCGCGGATCACACCGCCAATTCCGGTACCGGCTCCGCCGTAAGGATCAAGCGCGGAAGGATGGTTATGCGTTTCAACTTTAAAGCAAATATCATAATCCTTATCAAAATTTATAATACCGGCATTATCCTTAAAAACCGATACGCACCAAGATTTATTCAGTTTTTTAGTGGCATTCATAATTGTGGTTTTAAGCAGATTTTTGATTTTTCGGGATTTACCTTTTCCCTCCTTTGAATTATCGGTATAATCAATAACACCACGCATTGTTTTATGTACACAATGCTCTGACCAGGTCTGCGCAAGAGTTTCCAGTTCGCAATCAGTGGGATTTCGTAAAAGGTGAGTAAAATATTTTTTAATGGCCAGCATTTCCTCTAAGGTTAAGGAAAGACACCATTGTTTGCTTATTTGCATAAGCTGTTTATCCGAGCTGCCCAGCAAATCCACTTCTACTTTTTTAAACTCATAATTTATATCTTTATGTGCCTCTAGAGTTTTTTTTAAATTCCTGATCTGTACTACATGCTGAATAATTTTGTTATACAGCAGTTTTTCGCTGATCAGGCTGATTTGTGACTTACTGAGTTTACCTGAAATTATGTACTGGCGGCCGGTAGTAACATCTGCGACATCCCTAATGCCTAAATCCATTATCCCTTTACGGGTACTTTCCTGCCAGGGGTCCATAACTCCCGGATTATAGGCGATCTCAATAACATACTCATCTTTTTTAGAAACACTGGAAAATTTTTTATCTTCCAACCGGCCGCAGCGGCTGCTCTGGATGATAAGGTCAGCCAGCAGCTCATCAGCGATTTTCTTGATTTGCCCTTTGGAAAACTTTCCCTCGATGATATAAATCTGCACCATTTTAACGTCTTGGACGCTATTGATGCCGAGATCGATAATATCACGTTTGATCGCTTCTCCGACGGGATCTTTTACGGAAGATTTATTTTTTACTTCTATTCTCCAAAACATATTTTTAAATTATTACCATAATTTCAGGATTTAGATATTTACTCGCTTAAAAATAACCTCAATATTTCTCAATACATATTTCAGATCAAAACATCTTTCGATTTCTTTTGAAGAGAGCACATTCTCAAGACTGCTGTCATTAAAAAGCAATGTCTTGAAATCAGCGTTTTCCTTCCAGACTTTCAGAGCATTCCTCTGAACAATATCGTAGGCCTGCTCCCGGGTAAGTCCTTTTTCCACAAGAGCGATTAAAACCCTCTGCGAAAATATGAGTCCTTTTGTTTTATTCAAATTATTTAACATATTTTCAGGATACACGATCAGCTTATCTATAAGCTCAACAGAAAGACTAAGCATATAATCAAGCAGGATCGTGGAATCAGGCAGAATTATCCTCTCAACAGAAGAATGCGAGATATCCCTCTCATGCCAAAGTGATATATTCTCCATTGCCGCCAGGGAATTTCCGCGCAAGACACGGGCTAATCCCGATATGCGTTCACAAGTTATGGGATTGCGTTTATGCGGCATTGCCGATGATCCTTTTTGCCCTTTGGAGAAAAACTCTTCAACCTCAAGTATTTCTGTATGCTGCAGATTTCTGATTTCTGTAGTAAATTTTTCCAGACTCGATCCGATAATTGCCAGCGTCGTTAAGTATTGCGCATGGCGATCACGCTGAACGATCTGAGAGGCTACCGGTTCAAGTCCTAGTTTTAATTTCTTAAGCACGACCTTCTCCACTCTGGGGTCAATATTGGAGTATGTGCCGACAGCGCCTGAAAGCTTGCCCACACAAACACTTTCCTTTGCATCATAAAGTCTTTTAAGATTACGCCTTGTTTCTTCATACCAGAGTGCCATCTTCAGGCCAAAGGTAGTCGGTTCGGCATGCACATTATGAGAACGCCCTGCAATCGCTGTATATTTATATTTTTTTGCCTTTTTTTTCAATACTTTCAGAAGCAAATTCATATCTTCGATAAGGATATCCGAGGTGTCTTTGAGCTGTAATGCTGCTCCTGTGTCAATAATATCATTAGACGTCAGACCCATATGGATAAAGCGCGAATCCTCCCCTACATTTTCCGCAACACTGGTAAGAAAGGAAATAATGTCATGTTTTGTTTCTTTCTCAATTTCTTTTATACGCTTAAGATCAAACTTAGCGCGCTTTTTTATCCGCTCCAGTGATAATTTAGGTATCTTGCCTAATTGTGCCCAGGCTTCACAAACCGCAATCTCAACATCAAGCATTTTCTGCCATCTTGCCTGTTCTTCCCAGATTTGACCCATTTTTTGGCGGGTATAGCGTTCAATCATAGTTCCACCTCTCTATATAGTTCAGGAATACTTAATAATATCAAATTATTCAGGTTACGTCAAACCTTTTATAATCCGGTTTTGGGCGGGTTTTTTGGTTCTTTCTTGTTTAGAATAACAGCAAGAACCTGATTTCACAGATTAAAACAGGATTACACAGATTCGTTGTCCATTATTGTTTCTATCTAGCCTCTTCATTCTTACTATCTTACAAAAATTCTTCCACCCTAAAAAAGAATAGCCCGTTTTTAAAGCCGGTTAGCGATTATTCGCCGATCAAAAAGTCCCGGGTTGCGGGAATCTTTTCGATCCAGAATTTATTAAAGTCCACAATAATCTGTTCCGGAACATTTTGCTGATTAAGCTTAGCCTGTTTGATGAAACACAATGCCTCTGAAACCTTTCTTTGGGCTAGAAATATCTGTGCTTTAGTATCCAGGTAATAAAACTTCCTGGTTGAATTAAAGCTCAGGGCTTTATCTATATATTCATGTGCCAGGCTGTATTTGCCTGTTTGCAAATATAAATAGGCCAGATTATTATAAGCATCGGAAAAAGTTTTATTGAGAGCGATAGATTGCTGGTAAGCCAATTCTGCCTGTTTCCAATCCTTAAGGCGCATACGAATATTGCCTATATTGAACAACGCTATATTACTTTCCGTGTCCAGTTTTAACGCGGCATTATATCTTTTCAAAGACTCATCGAAAAAACCATGTTTTTCAAGCACAGTGCCCAGCTCAATATTTTCTTCCTTGCTTGAGATATCTCCTACTTTATCAAAAGGCATTACTTTGAGCATCCAGGCGCCACCGGCATACCAGTTGCGCTTAAACCCTTGGTAAGACCTGACCACCGATTCCCGGGAACCGGTGTGTTCAATAATAGCCTTGTGTTTATCCGAAAAACCGGTAATCACTGTATAATGATTGCGGTTTAAAATAAACGGGTGCAGCTTTTCCATTACAATAACCGGAATGCCTTTAAGCAGCTGACTTTTTAGATCCTCAAAATCCGTCTCATAGCCTTTGGCCCAAAAACCGAAATCTCTTGCATACTTTTCAAGATCAATATTTAAAACCCCGCAGAGTTCCGGCTTAAAAATATCTTCGGCGATTTTATCCTGGGTTACAGGCCTTTTCCAAAAAGCAAATACACTGGAGAGCGCAGCCGGACCGCAGAATTCTTTTTTTTGTTCCACAAAAGGCACATCAAGAATAATACCGGATGCAGGATTTTCCTTTATCTGGAGCTCGAGAAAAGAAACGCTGGTTGATAAACAACCAGCGTTTAAAAAGACAATCATTGCTAAAATTGAGCAATTTCTTATATATTTTTTTATAATCACAATCAATTAAAATCTATCGTTATTTAGGGTCTGCTGAAAAACTCATCAGACCCTGATTCCAGAGATTAGAGCCAAGATTTCACAGATTAAAGACGATAAAACTGTATTTTTCCGTGAACCTATTTACTCTTCTTATTACGGCGAGGTTCCAGTTTGACCTTATAATCGGTAAAGTAAAGCACGAACAGTACAATAAGCAAGATTACCAGCAGTAAAACCATGCCGCTATCGGAAGCCTTGTCAATACTATCGACCTTTTCTGATAATTTCGCCAGCTGAGCCTCATCCATAGTTGATACATACTGCATTGCCGATTCTTTGCTTAAGCCCAGTTTTGCCAGTCTGTTCTGAACCAGGGATTTATTCAGAAAGCTTTGGATCTTTTGTATATGCATAGCCTGCTGACTGGAGCTTACAGCGATTTGTGAATCAACCGGCATAGCAATCACATTTGCCGGAGAAATTCCGCAAAGCATTGCAATTGCAAGCATCAACATTAAAATCCCTTTTCTTTTAAGCAATCCTTCTAAAAACATATTACCCTCCTTTGCTATGATTTTATACAAATAATATCACAAATTATAAATAATAGTCAATACGCAATTTTATGTCCATGGACCAAATAACCCTACATTCATTCAAACTGCTTGAACCTTATCAAATAATTTCTATGCAGAATAAATTTAAGCAGTGTATTTAAAATCCCCATTCCGTAAAAAATGCTAGGAAAAAGTTTTATGCTTGATGCCTCATCAAAATAACGGGTACGGATCGGAATCTCCTCTATTTTACAATAGTTTGCAACCGCCTGGGTAATGATCTCAAAATCAAAGACAAAGTCATCCGAGTTGCATTTAAATTTAATGCTTTTAAGGAACTGCGCGCTGTAAGCCCGAAACCCGGAATGATATTCGCTAAGATAAGTTCTGAGCACAACATTAGCAAGCGCACTCAGCAGTATATTTACATTATGTTTCCATAACGGCATCCCGCCCAGCAGAGCACCGCCTTTAAGCATACGGGAGCCGAAAACAGCATCAGCCCGGCCGTTCCTGATCGGAGCGATCATATCCTCAACCACGCAAGGGTCATATTGATAGTCAGGATGCACCATTACTATTATATCAGCCCCGTGTTCCAGGGCTTTTTCATAACAGGTTTTCTGATTAGCCCCATAGCCTTTATTTGTTTTATGAACAAAGACGGTTATCCCCAATTCCCTGGCTATTTCAACAGTATTATCCTCACTGGCGTCATCAACGAGAATGATCTCATCCACCAGATCCTTGGGTATATCATCATATGTTGCCTTAAGTGTTCTGGAAGCGTTATATGCAGGCAGAACAACTATTGTTTTCATATCTTTTTCGGAAGTACAGACAGATTTTGTTTCAAGTTCGCTGAGGTATTCAAGGGCACGGCGTTTAACCGCAAATACCTCTATCTGGTCCCTGAAATTTATCGTAAGGAATTTTTTATCAAGACCGCTGATCCGGCAAAGGAATTGCAAAATATTATATATGCTCCTGCTGTAAGGTTTTGCTCTTTCCAGCCAATACTTTAAAGTAAAACTTCTGGCATAGAGTCCCCAGCGGATACTTTTAAAGCCGGCTGCTTCAAGCAGCCTGTTCAATGTTTTCCGGGAAAAATAAAACAGATGATGTCTGTTAATACCCCACCACCTGGCTTTCAAAACCCGGCTTGCCAAACTCTGGATATCCGGGGTATTGATATAAACTACGCCGTCCGGTTTTAATATCCTTCTTATTTCTATAAGCATTTCCCTGGGATTAAGCACATGCTCGATAGTGTCGTGTAAGACGATCAGATCGTAAGAATTAGCAGGCAATTTTGCCTGCTTTAAAGTAGAATTTATGACATCTATAGAAAATTTTTCCCGGGCAATACTGGCCGCCCATTGCGAGAGTTCCACTCCCTGCACCTGCCACCCTTTTTTCTTTGCCTCATCGAGAAAAAAACCCGTACTGCATCCGACATCCAGTAATAATTTGCCTTTTTTTTGATATCTTTGCAGCTTTTTTAAAACCAGGCATGCTGTTTTTCTTCTACCCGTCTCCTCTTCTATATAACCCGCATCAACCATTTCCCTATACTGCCTGATTATTATCTGCGAGCTCTCGCCTGATGGAACAAACACAAGACCGCAAGTCACACATTTAAGTATTTTCTCAGGCGGGATCAATACCTTCTCCGTTATCAAATAGGCCTCAGGAGCCGCTGTTCCAGTTTTCTGCGCAGAGCGGTAAACAACAACATTATGGTTTGAACCGCATAAATTACATTTTACTTCTCTCATAAGCAATCTACTCTTTTATTTCTTTAAAATCACCAGTGTTTCCAGGCTGATCGGCTGTCCTCTATTATTTTTCAATAATATCGGAACAACATCCTCTGTGCCTGCGTCAATTATTTTCATACTGACCGTGAATTTTTCTTTTTCTAAATCCTCAGGTATAAACAACCTGTAATTTTCCTCTATAACTACGTTTTGCGCCCACATATAAGAAGGCAATATGCGATAACACAACGGCCTTATTGTCTGATAACGCAGCTTGTCTTTTGCATCATTTATCTCTATGATCATTCTGTAATCAGTTTCTATTTTTTTTAATGTTTTCCAGAAGAATTTTACGCCAATGCTCCTGCCGCCTTTGATCTGTATTTCTTTATCGATATCATATCCGAGAAAGGATATATCGGTCCCTATAAGCGCATTTAATCCCTGCGCAATAACCGGCGGCTCTTTCAGTATCCGGAAGAATTTCTTATCGCTCTTATATTCATTTTTTAATAATACAATATTATCCAGCATTTCTACTATGCCCCAATTATTTAAATTTAAAAAATCAGCGATATTGGATTCAGATCTTCCTCTTTTGTAAAAAACATTAACACCAATAGGATCATTAACATCAAGCAATGCATACTCAACACCCTGCGGCAGGCGGTAAGGCACCCGGGAAAGCGTATAAAATCCGTGAACCACATGATGAAAGGAATAAAGTTGTTTTCTTTGTGATAACATGGGCAAAAACTCAAATGTTGCCACGATGCTCGCATCATCTGGGATCATGGAAAGAAAACGCTCTTTTTGCAGATCCCAAACATCCTTTGTTGTCTTATATTTATTAACAGCGATTTCAATGAAAGGCCCAAAACTGACAGCACAGGTAATGCTCACAGCAAGTATCAGCGCGCAAATGACAGAAGGACGAAGATAGCGTTTTATTAGCGGCCAATTCATAAATCTCTTAATGCCGTAAACAGTAGAAACAAAAATAAACGGCAGTATTTCCGCGTCATAATGGTACTCAATCATATATTCCGGCGCCCTTGAGGAAAGTAAATGCTGGACAAAGAGTAATCCGCTGATCAATATATGGGTATCTAACAAAGGAAAAAAACAAAGCGGTGCAAACAGCTGGAAAAGGAATTTTACTTTCTGAGCGCTCAGCATCATTTTAATCACCGTCAAAGGCCGGCTGATGATAAAACCTATTATCTCAGGTAAAGAATTCCCCATATGACCATAAATAGTCACGAACTGAACGGTATTCTTATTAAAATAAGGCATTACCTGACCGACAACCGCTATAAACCAGATGCTTCCTCCAAGTGCAGGCAAAAGCCACCATTTCATACTCCTCTTCTTTAAAAAAGCGAATATGCCGAAAGGAATGATCACCAGCGGAATATTCTCTTGAGTAAGCAGACTAAGGCTCAGAAACAAAGCAAATAACCTGAAATCCTGCTTTATGAAATAATAAAGCATAAAGGTTAAAAAAGCAGTTGCAAAAACCGGCACATGGAATTCATAAAGAGCTGTATAGCCCATCGCCGGATAAAGCAGATACGCAATTACAAGAGATAGGGCCAATCCCTGATCAAGCTCTTTTGAGGCGATCATAAAGATCGGATATGCGCATATAGCGAGAAATACAATCTGCATAAAAAGCAAAAAAAGCGGGGTTTGAAAGAAAAAATAAAGCGGTGCAAATAGAAAAAGGATAAAATGCGCATGATGGCCCAGGAAATTCACCCCAAGCATAGAACTGTAACATGATCCGTGGACAATATTCCAAATGATCTGGTTATAAGCCGCCAGATCCATATCGATATAATCAAAACAATAATAGCGGCGGAAACTAATGAAACTTAAAATTAATATAAAAAAAGATATTAAGGCCCAGACAATATAGGTATAGTTTATTTTTTTTACTGTCTTTTCCATATGATTTTTGACCATTTGAGCAGTATTATAGCATCTAAGATAAAGATTACGAAGGAAAAAGTAAAAAGTCTAAAACTATAATATAAAGAAACTTTTGCCAAATATTAAAAAAACCAGGTGTACTAGCTCAATAGTTCGATAACGGCAAAGGTAACGAACCCCGTATCGTCTTTCGGCTATGGTTAAGTTCTTCAAAAATATTTAGCATGTCAACAGAGGACTTATTAAATATTTTTGTTTTTACAATTACCGTAACCGAAAAACGAAACGGCATCGTAACTATAACCCAAAAACGTTACCTAATTACTGAGCATTAACAGCAATCCATTTTTTTAATAAAAGTAACAATATGCCTATACCAAAATTATTTACTGTTTTAAAACAAAGGCATTCTCTTGCGTAATTTCGTTAGGACACCATGGTCAATATTGTCAGCGGAATTATGGACCTGCTGCTGGCAATTGTATTTGCGATCTTTGGAATAACGCCGGACAAGGGATTGATCACAGCGCGGGAGTGGCGGAATTTTTAATATTCGCCTTAGGAGGAAGTATTTATAACCAATGTAACCTATTCAGTAACATATTCAGCATTGCTCAAAATGTTACATAGAATGACATAGAAGCATTGACTTTAAAATAAATTATGATATAATTTCCAAAGCATAAACTTTTGCCCTCATCGTCTAGCCCGGTCCAGGACATGTGGTTCTCAGCCATAAAACAGGGGTTCGAATCCCCTTGGGGGTACCAACTATAAAAAGCCACTCGATAGAGTGGCCTTTTTATTTTCTGATAGCTCTTCCTGGGGTTCGAACCAAAAGAGGAATATTAATAATGAGATAGAATTTATGGAATAGTGTGAATATAAATTCGTTATCAAATTAATCCCAAGCACTCAGAAAGCTTATCGTCTTTAGATAGGGAAGGGGAAAACCACGTGAGTGGCGTTGCCACAACGTGGCTCACGCCATAAGGGTTTCCCCTTAGGGAGTGAGACATCTGAGCACGGCCCTGCATAGAACCAAATCATAGATCGGTACTATGCAGCTCTGGACTGAACTTGTTCTAGTTCTGAGCTGTTTTACAAGGGCTAGCGGAAGATGCGAAAGACGTTCGATTTCCCTTTTAAATTATTTTTTACAGATTTTACATTTTGTATCATGCATACACTTAACCAGTTGTTTAATAAAAGAATATATTACCATCAACAAGACGATCTGACCGAACAATATCCAACTCATCATATCCCTCCTTTATATTTAACTAACTGTTTATTTTTCCAAAACACTTCCATCCGGCATTAATTTCGCAGGCGGATTTTTCCCTGCAGTTCTTAGCTTAAATCTTGAACAACGCACATTGTTCTTTTCAGAAAGGCAGTATTCGTTTGCTATTTGCACAAATTTATCGAAATTTTCCGTTTTAAAATGCTCAAAGGCTGGACAGAGTTTAAGATATTTGCAAAAATATCCGACATTATGAATGGCTATATAAAACGGGCACTTTTTTGTATTTGCGGGTAGAGCAAAAGTGGCGAGTGTCTAAAGGCAGAAATCCTATTTTATACTGGCATTCCCTTGTAAAATCAATAAACTTTGGACAATGCATAATATATCCTCAATTATTAGAATACACCTAAAAAATAAATTGTCAAATATGAATTATATTAAAAAGTATCAAAGCTTATATTTTATGGTCCGCAGCAGATCTTTACGCCATTTAATATCGCTTGTCTTCTCTATCCCCTTGGGCTTGCAGCCGTCAATGACCCCGATAATCCCTCTGCCCTGGACGGTTTCAGCAGTAAGTATTTCAAGCGGATTAGCCGTAGCACAGAAAATACGGCATATTTCCGGAACATTTTTGAGCGCTCTCATCACATTTATAGGAAAGGCATCTCTGATAAACAGAACAAAACAATGTCCGCAAGCAATTTCAAGAGCAGTCTTTTCAGCATGTTCCTTTAATTCCCGGTCATTACCTTCAGAGCGTACCAGGCATGCGCCTGAGGCCTCGCAAAACCCGACCCCGAATTTTATACCCGGAACAGAGCCCACCATTGCCTCATAAATATCCTCCACTGTTTTAATAAAATGGCTTTGGCCGACTATAACATTAGCCTCTTTTGGAATTTCTATTCTTACGCTGTCAATTTCCATAATTGCCCCTTCCTTATAAATAGCTTATTTAAAGCAGATAATCGCTTCTGATCCTCTTCAATGACCGGAATACATTCTTCCTTACCTCCGGAGATCTTTTTTCTATTCTTTTTATCTCATCCGAGATAAACTTGCGCGCAGAGTCTTTGCCATGGGGACATTGAACCTTCATTTTAGGAAATTTCCTTGCCTTAGAATATGCCGCAAGCGCCTTCTCCGGGACATAAGCAAGCGGCCGTATTATATGGCATTTCCCACCGAAAAGCTCCTGATAAGGCCTCATCGTGCTGATTTCACCCATAAAAAAAAGATTCAGCAGTGTGGTTTGAATAATATCGTCCATATGATGCGCAAGCGCGATCTTATTGCATTTTAGCTCCTCTGCTATTTGAAATAATCTTTTCCTGCGTTCCCAGCTGCAGTTAAAACAGGGGCTTTTTCTCGGCTTTTTTCTTGGTTTTTCTATCTGACCTACAATGCGGTATGAATAATTGTTGCTTTTAAGATATTTTTCAAGGATATGAGCATTTATTGTTTCTTCATTAAAATGCACCGGGGAAATTTCGTATTTGACCGGTGAAAAACTCTGTCTGGCCCTAAGCATTTCCAGCAGACAAAGACTGTCTTTTCCTCCGGACACAGCGATCAGTATCCTGTCGCCTTCATTGATCATGGAATAATCCTTGATCACCCTGCTCATTTGCTTGCGGATATATTGTGTATTTTTTCTTCCCTGCTCGAACATGCTTAAATTATAGCAAAAAATATGTTTTTGTACAGAAAAAGGAGAATGGTTAACCATCCTCCTTTTTTAAAGCAATATTTTTAAATTATGCAATAATACCCTTTATCAGAAAACACGCTGCAAATGACACGATCGCATATAATTCCGGGAATACTGCCAGAACCATAGTCTTGCCGAAAACATCAGAACCGCCGGCAATTGCCGCGATTCCGTTTGCGCAAACTATGCCCTGATAAATCGCCGAGACCAGACACACCAATCCCATAATTATCCCGGCTCCAAGGATTGCCGCTCCCTGCATAATGCTAAGCTGAGGAGTCAACACCCCTTTTAAAACAAAAAAAGCAGAAAAACCGTACAACCCCTGTGTACCAGGTAAAGCACTTAGAACCAGGCAGCTGGCAAAAGACTCTTCTTTTCTTTTTAAAGCCCCAATTGTTGCCGAGCCGCAGATCGAAGTTCCGATCGCACTGCCGCATCCGGACAGACCCACCATAAGCCCCACCCCGACAAACCCCAAAATTAAAGCCAAACTCATAAAATACTCCTTTCCTTTTAAAGTAGCAAGTAGCGAGATCAAACATCTTTAAAACTTGCTTCTTTGCACTCACTGTAACAGTAATAAAATATCAATTTATTTTTTTAAATGGATTATATGCCTTTCCTCCGCCTTCAAAACCGACATTTTTATAAAACTCAACAAATGTAAGACGCAGCGGATGTACAAAACTGGACAAACCGCTTAGAAGTAAATTAGCCGAATGGCCCACGATCAAAAAAACAAACGTTATAAAATATCCTACGAATGGTATAGCCCGAAACTGCATGCCTATTTCATTGACAACAAGACCTAGTACTGCACCTGACAAACCCAGGGCAAAAAGCCGCACATAACTTAAAACATCTCCCAAAAATCCGCTAAGCCCTCCATAAAGCTCCCATAATCCTTTGCCCAGCCTGATAAAAATATTAGCCTTTAAGTCATTAAACAGCATTATAAGCGTAAGTCCTGTAAAGGATGTCCATAGGGCCCATAAAGGTGCGGCCGCATCTGAAAGAAAAGCCAGAACAAGCGGCAAAACTCCGGTTAGCATTATTAGCCATCCCCAGCTTGAAAGACTTGCCGTAAATCCGAATTGTCTTAATTTACTAAATGCTTTTAGAAACAGTCCGAAAAATATCTGAACTACCCCTATCTTTAGAGAAAGATAAAAGAGCTGGTTCTGGTTAAACAATACTAAATTCTTTATAAACGCAATTTTTACAAGTTCCACCCCGAACAGATTTCCTGAAATAAGTCCGAAAAGAAAAGTGGAAACACCAAAGACCGCTCCTAATATCAACAAGGGTCTTTTATTCTGGCTGACTTTTTTCCAGAATATTGCGCATAATAAGAGGATGATCAATCCATACCCTGCATCTCCAAGGCAAAAACCGAAAAATAATGTAAAAAACGGGGCAAAAAAAGCCGTCAGGTCAAATTCGGTATAATTAGGCAAAGAGAACATCTTTGTAATCGGTTCAAACAACTTTGCAAAGGGATTATTTTTTAGTAAAATCGGGACATCCTCTCCTACATTTGGCTTGGAAAAATAGCAGTAAATATCCTTTTCATCCAGCCAAGCCTGTACTTTTAACTTTAAATCTTGAGGCAGCCATCCGTTTATTATATAAATAGTATCTTCAGCCGCACTCGTCAGGTTACTGTTTACCGTTGCATAATTCAAGCCGCTTTTCTGCTCATTGAGGTAAGTTTCGATAGCTGAACCCTGAGAGAACAAAGCGGATAATTTTTTCTCGCTTTCCCTAATAGTTTCTGTTATTGCCTGTGCTTTATTCTGCAACGTCTTCAGATCTAAATCCGGATAAAAAAACTCATCACAATTAAGTTTTACTACATCTTCCTTTTCAAACACGACAAAATACACATATGTTTTATCCCGGGAGATCTCGAACGCACAAATATTCTCATCAACACCGCAAAAGTCGAAATTCTTTACTGGAGTTATAAAAAAACGTAAGCGCAATCCTGAAAGCCTGACCTTTTCCATAGATTCCCGGCTGAATTCCCCCCAGGGAGCAAGATTGCGTATCTGCCTGTCCACCTTATCCAATTCATCCTGAGAAACGTTTATAATCTGCTGAATATTCTCATGCTCCCCAATAACAGATAAGGCTGATTGTCCTTCACCCCGGACAGAAGAAGAGACTGCAGATGATGATTTTTTTGCTGCCTTCAGGAAAGCATCCGCTCTGTCTATTCTGTTTCTTATTTCCTTCAATCCCTCATGCGAATCTTTTTTTATATCCTGAGAAATATGTATAACGCCGAGTTCCTGCAAGGAATGCAAAAAATCCTCTTTAGCCTTGTGAAATATCAAGATTGTGATTTTTTCCATCAGGGTTATCATACGATACTAGCCTCTTCCATTCTTCTCTTTATTACCTTTTGGGAAGATTTAGACAGATTTTCCTCATCTTCCAAAAACCTCTTTATCTTACGCATTGCCTCTTCAAAAAAAGGTATCTGTACTTTTTCATATAGATTTACCTTTTGTGTTGTCTTCCTGCGTGCATACTCAACACTTTCCAAAACCTTCTCTAAATTGAACACTTCTATTTTTAGACCTAATACTTCCTTTATGCTATGCAGTCCATTCATAAACCATGCCGGATGCGCAAACAATTCAAATGAACCAATATCATATTCGATGCTTTCGACAATACCCACTTTTATACTGGCGATTTTTTTTGTCTTAAAGTTGACTTTTTTAACATGGATAATATCCGGAAATTCGCTCCATAGCCGCTGCACAGATTTTAGAGACTGTATTTTTGCCTCTACTTTTTTAGCAATTTCTTTGATCTGAATGCGCATACGACGAGTTTCCGCACGCAAAGCAGCTTCCTTGCTTTGCAGGACCGGCAAAGCGTTTTGTCTGATCTCCAGATCTTTATTGATCTGCATTAAAAAAGTCTTGTTATATTGCATCTGCGACACGTTTCATCCCTAGTTATTATTCTTCGGTTACCAGCAGTTACAAACAGTTACTATTGGTTACTAAAAGTTACTTCAAAAAATCAATATAAAAATTTTCTCAGTTTTTCTATTTTCCAACACGCAAACTCGCTGACGCGCAACTCGCAAATTTAATTCGCTTTACGTCTTTTCGTCTTTCATCATAGTGAACAACTCAAACGATCGTCTCTCGTCCTTCAGTTTTTTCTCCCGTCTGTCGATTTATTCTCGCTACTAGCCTGTTCTCCGTCTTCTTTCGGCCAGTATTTGTCCACCATCTCCTGTTTAATGCCAATTTCATCTTTGCTAAAATATTTTGCCAGCAACCTCCAGGCGGTATTGATCATCTTATCTATATCAATATTAATATCAATGGCCAAGAGTTCATTGCTGTAATCAAAGGCGAATTTCAATGCCCGTTCATCATAATCAGTAAGGTCAAACCCGTTCTCCTGTTTTGTTTTCGCGTATGCGGCATCAGAATACAAACGGATACCTGCATTCATAACCTGGGGGTGATCTTCTCTTGTGCGTTTGCCGATCACCAGCTGTTTCAAACGAGACAAACTACGGAAAGGATCAACGATAACTTTAGAAATATCCGTATTGCGCCGCAAAAAAAGCTGTCCTTCGGTAATATATCCGGTATTATCCGGGATTGCATGTGTAATATCCTCTCCGCTCAGCGTTGTTACCGCAACAATAGTGATCGAGCCTTCTTCAAACTGAACCGCTTTTTCATATATCTTCGCCAAATCACTGTATAAAGAACCAGGCATACTGTCTTTACTCGGGATTTGATCCATACGGTTAGAGACAATACTCAAAGCATCACAAAAAAGCGTCATATCTGTAAGTAAGACCAAAACTTTTTCTTTTTTCTCAACTGCAAAATATTCTGCCGCAGTTAAGACCATATCCGGGATCAGCAAACGCTCGACTGGCGGATCATCTGTTGTGTTTATAAAACAGGTTATCTTTTCCAAAACACCTGCGTCTTCAAATATACGCCGGTAATAAAGATAATCGTCATTGGATAAACCCATACCGCCTAAAATAATCCTGTCCGCTCCGGCACGCAAAGCAACATTAGCCATAACCTGATTAAAGGGCTGATCCGGATTGGCAAAAAAGGGAATTTTCTGTCCTCCCACTAGGGTATTGTTCAGATCAATACCGGCAATCCCCGTACTAATAAGCTCTGAAGGCTGTTTGCGGCGCACCGGATTTACACTGGGACCTCCGATCGGAACCTTCTTTCCCTCCAACTCAGGGCCTCCGTCAATCGGCGTACCGTATGCGCTAAAAAATCTTCCCGATAAATCCGGACCTACTTTAAGGGTTGGCGGTTCTCCCAAGAACACGACATCAACATCCGTACCGATCCCCTGGGTTCCAGAGAAAACCTGTAATGTGATCAAATCTCCCTGTATTTTCACAACCTGAGCCGGCCGCCCGTCAATAAGTGCCATTTCCTCATTAAATGCGCCGCCTGCCCTTAAAGAACATGTTGCTTTAGTAATCTGCTCTATCTTTGTATATACAGTTGTAAACGCCGGAGTTTTCTGGTTCATGATATTTTCCTTTCTTTAATGAGCGCATTATTTAGCGAACATTGTGAAGTTAAATGATATGCGCGAATTAAATCCAGCCCTCTAAGCTATTCCCTGATCAACCCTGTGAGGGCTAGTTATTGCTATTATCTTTCTTTTTTAAATATCTTTCCTCTATCTGCACAGAGGGCTGGGTCATTCTCTGACTGTGAACTTATGTCCTCTTACGCTCCATAAGTTCAGTCATCAATTGACCTTTCGTTCCATCAAGACACTTTGCAGTTCGTCTTCAAACTTCTTAAATTCTTCTTCCTGAAATTTAGAATAGTTCATCTGTTTTATTAAATTTATGATTTTTTTAAAGTAATCAGCGACTCCGTCAAAATTTTCAAATTTGAAGTCTGCTTTGCATATATTGTATATAATATCCATCATGTATTTTTGCCTATCCATAGGCGTTGCCTTATCAACCTCGTCAAAAGCATCCTGCTGCAGAAATCCAAAGTCAATCAGTTCAGATTTCCAGTAACGCTCGTGATATTCAACAGGCACGCTGTCATCGCCCAAAATATTTATCCGGTCATATGACTCTTTTCCCCTGAGCAAGACATCGCGTATGTACAAAATCTTTTCTATCCAATGCGGTTCCAGATTTTCCGCCATGTATTCCTGCACTTCTTTATATTCAAGGTATTTTGAATAACTTTCTATTGTATCTATCGAAGGATATCTTTTGCTATCGGCGCGCTTCTGGGAAAGAGCATAAAAACAACGGGCTACTTTCTTGGTGGATTCGGTCACCGGCTCTTTAAAATTCCCTCCCGCAGGAGAAACCGTTCCGATAAAGGTTACCGACCCTGTCTGTCCGTTAGAGAGCTCAACCAGGCCTGCTCTTGAATAAAAATTAGCCACAATCGCCGTCAAATCCATGGGGAAAGCGTCCGGGCCCGGCAATTCTTCCATTCGGTTGGACATCTCTCTGAGTGCCTGAGCCCAACGGGATGTAGAATCGGCAAGCAGTAATATCTTTAAACCCATCTGACGGTAATATTCGGCGATTGTCATTGCTGTATAAACAGAGGCCTCTCGTGCAGCTACGGGCATATTGGAAGTATTGCAAATAATAATCGTGCGTTCAATAAGTTTGCGTCCGGTAAACGGATCTTCAAGCTCCGGATATTCCTTAAATATCTCCACTACCTCATTCGCTCTTTCTCCGCAAGCGCAGATAATTACCATATCAACCTGGGCATTAGCGGCAATAATATGCTGCAAAACTGTTTTGCCGCAACCAAAAGGTCCGGGAATAAATCCTGTACCTCCTTCTACTATAGGGTTTAGCGTGTCAATAAGCCTTACCCCTGTCTGAAGCAATTTATAAGCTATCGGCTTATCCGCATAGGCACGAACCGGTACTTTTACCGGCCAGCGCTGCATCATGCTGACATTCTGTTTCTTTCCGTCTTTGTCCTTTAACACGGCAATGGTATCTTTTACCGTATATGAGCCTTTTTTGGCAATTGATTCTATCTGCCATAGACCTTCCAGAGCAAAAGGCACCATAATTTTATGTTTAACCCAGTTTTCATTGACCTCGCCGAGGAAATCTCCTGCTTTAACCCTATCGTTCACTTTGGCTATCGGAACAAAATCCCATTTTTGTTCATAAGAAAATCTCGCTGTTAATTCTCCTCTTTTTAAAAATACCCCGTTCATTGCTTCGAGATCATTTTGCAGGCCGTCATATTTTTTCGAAAGAAGGCCGGGCCCGAGTTCAACCTCAAGCATATGCTCTGTAAATTCTGCACTACAGCCGAAACGAAGTCCCCGCGTACTTTCAAAGACCTGTGCAGAGGCACGGTTTCCGTTAATTTTAATTACCTCTGCCTTAAGTTTTATACCGTCTAAATCTATATAGCAGATCTCATTTTGACTGACTGGTCCGTCCACTTCTATTGTTACTAGATTAGAGACAACAGCAATAACCCTTCCTTTTGTCGCCATGGTTCCTCCACAAATATTCTACTGATATACTTCTTCTGTTTTAATCTCCATGATTTTTTGAAAACTCTCTTTGCCTGTAACCTCATCAAGAGAAATCCAACGCTCTACAAGCATCAGTTTAATAAGATATCCCAGCAAAACATCGATCTGAAAATACACAAGCGAGTTTATCTGGTCGATCATGTCCCAACGCAGCTGGTCTGTAAATTTTTCGATATTAACGCTGTCTTTCTTTAAAAAAGCATCTAGTAATCCCGGGATATACTCCAGCTCTTTGGACAATCCAAAGTCATTAGCCGTTGAAGAACTTAATTTGTCCATTATTCCACTATCGCTTACACGCATCAGGATATCCTCTGAAAGACTAAATTTCCGCTTATTAAAACTTGCCAGAACATTCTTTAGTTCCAGGTCAAAAGAGAAGTAACGGCGGATAAAGGCGTTATCATGATTTACCATTTTAGAGTAAAAAATATGCCAAATCACTTTTTCGATATCAGCTCTTGAAATTTTCTGGGTATTTTGTTTAAGCCTATTAAACTCTTTCATAAAACAAGCTATATAAGCATCCGTATCGTATTCATTAAAAGGCATTTTTTTCTTAAGCTCATCAAATGTCCAGTTGCCTTTGCATAATAACCATGGTTTCTGGTTTTCCAGCATGCAGTCGACGATGTGCGCATTATCATAGATACGCAGTATATCCCGCACATACCCGCTATGAACAGGTGTAAGGTTTTTATGAAGTTCCGAAACAAACTCATCCACGCGGTAAGGCTCTTTATAATCATCAAGGCGCAACTGCCCAAGTGATGCAATAAGATAATAATACTGTCTACTCATTATTTAGTTTCATCCTTAAAAAGAAATTTCTTTATATGCGGACGCAAAAAATATTCTATAAGAGCCTTAAAATCTTCTTCTGTAAAACCGATCCTATAGCTGCCGTCTTTAGGACTGATCACAAAGCCGCTTTTGATCTTTTCGTCAAATTCGATCTCCAGTTTATTATCCAGCTCTTTTTTACCCTTCTCCAGGAAATAATCCTGGATCTCTCCCTGCATCTTCTTGGGAAGTGTTATATAAAAGGCCTGGCCTCTTTGACATCCGCTAGCCATCCACTCCTTCATAACAGTTTCAAGCATATTTTTCAAAAAATCCGGATCATCGAATAAGCCATTAACTGAAGACTCGGATACTTTTACACATATAAGTTCGGTTATTTTCTGCCTTAGCAAGGCCAGTGACTGCGAGCTCGCCATACGCACCTCAGAAGCTACCCTGTTTTTAAGCTCCTCCGCATCTTTCTTGGCGACATTGGCTATATCCTGTGCCTCAACTCTTGCTGCGCGCAGGATCTTTCTCTTTTCCGCCTCAGCCGCTTTAATAATATTTTCCGCCTCTTCTTTAGCCTTTCCTACGCCCTCTTCATATATCTGTTTAGTAAGCTTTTCCAGTTTATCCGACATTTTTCACCTCTTTTTTAAAATCAGGGTTTAATAATCAATAAATTCTATAACATCATACGTTATTTTATGGCTCTGTTGCAAAACAATAAAAACGCACAGATAATAGCAGATATTTCATTGATAATCACAAAATGCTCATCGATAATCTGTGATAATCTCGTGTCTTTAATCTGTGTTATTCTGTGTAGGACTGTGTTTCGCAACAGTCCCTTGATTTGAAATTTTTAAACAAGGATAGCATAAACTATTATACAGTGCACAGATAAGTTTTCAATAGTTTTTGAAAAAGTGGGATATTTTGAGAATCAGCAAAGCATTTAGATATGCCGGGGTGTCCCTCTAAGTAATGCTCTCCTTAACTCTTTTAATCGACTTCGCTTTCCCGCTCACTGGGTCTACTTCCATAAGGACTCCCTGCAGCTGCACATTTTTATCGGCAACTTCAAATCTCATTGGAATATGATTTAAGAATCTCGGAAGTATCTGCTCAATTTTTCTGCCTATTACCGAATCAATCGGACCGCTCATGCCCACATCCGTAATGTAGGCTGTATGGTCAGCTTCGGGAAGTATGCGCTCATCTGCAGTTTGCACATGGGTATGCGTTCCCAATACAGCGCTTACCTGGCCGTTAAGATACCATCCCATGGCAACTTTTTCACTGGTTGCCTCTGCATGGATATCAACAATTATAATCTGCGTTTCCTGTTTGATTTTTTTTATAAGCTCTTGCGCTTTACGGAAAGGACAATCCAGCGGCTCCATAAAAACTCTGCCGTTTACATTGATCACGCCTACTTTTTCTCCGTTGGAAGCCCGGACTATAACGTATCCGCTGCCCGGAACCTCATCCGGGTAATTAGCCGGCCTGATCAATCTTTCGTGGAAATTCAATATCTCGACTATTTCCTTTTTCTTAAAAACATGATCTCCTGAGGTAAGCACATCAACCCCGCAGCTGATAAGTTCATTGTAAATTTTAGCGGTTATGCCTGAGCCAGCCGCAGAGTTTTCCGCATTGGCGATCACAAAATCTATTTGCTCGCGCTCCCTTAAAGAAGCAATGCCTTTACTTACCGCACGTCTTCCCGGCTCTCCTACTATGTCACCGATCATTAATATCTTCATAAGCTTAAAACCTCAGCTCATCAGCTCATGAGCTCATGAGCAAATCAGCTAATCTATTTTGCGAATTCAACAATCCGCTTTTCCCGGATCACTGTTACTTTTACCTGACCTGGGTATTCAAGTTCATTCTCGATCTTCTTGGTAATATCCCTGGCAAGGATCGTTGCTTCCTGGTCCCCCACCTTATCCGGATTAACAATAACCCTGATCTCACGGCCGGCCTGTATAGCAAAAGCCTTATCCACGCCTTTGAATGAATCGGCAATTGCTTCCAGTTTTTCAAGGCGTTTAATATATATCTCCAGGGTTTCCCGGCGAGCACCAGGTCTTGTTGCGCTTATTGCATCAGCTGCTTGTACAAGTATTCCATAAATGGAGTTAGACTCAGCTTCATCATGATGCGCCGCAATTGCATCCACTACGGTCTGATTCTCGCCGTATTTTCTTGCCAGCTCAGCCCCTATCGCCGCATGTGTTCCCTCCAGCTCATGGTCCACAGCTTTTCCCAGATCATGGAAAAAACCGATTCTTTTTGCCAGTGTAATATCAAGCTCAAGCTGTCCGGCAAGCAATCCCATTATAAATGCCGCTTCTTTAGAGTGCTGCAGCACATTCTGGCCATAGCTTGTTCTATATTTTAAACGGCCTAAAAGTTTGATTATCGCCGGGTGTATCCTCTGCACGCCGACATCAAAAGAAGCTTTTTCTCCTTCTTCTTTTATGCTCTGGTCCATTTCCTTTTTTATTTTGCCGACAACTTCTTCTATACGGGCCGGGTGTATCCGTCCGTTTGCAATAAGACGCTCCAGTGAGAGTCTGGCAATCTCTCTTTTAATCGGATCAAATCCAGAAAGGGTTACTGCCTCAGGAGTATCATCAATAATAATATCCACGCCTGTTGCTACTTCAAGAGATCTTATATTACGTCCTTCGCGCCCGATAATTCTTCCCTTCATATCATCACTGGGCAGACTAACTACGCTAACTGTTGATTCTACGGTATGCTCAGCCGCGCAGCGCTGAATTGCCAAGCTGATGATCTGCTTTGCTTTTTTATCAGCAACATCCTTTGCTTCCTGCTCAATTCTTTTTATCATGAGATTAGCATCATATCTAATCTCGCCCTCCATATGTTTTAGGAGTATTTTTTTCGCTTCTTCGCTGCTAAGTCCGGAGACTTTCTGCAGACGCTCTTTTTCTTCCAAAATCAGCTGGTTAAGCTCATTTTGCCTTTCCTGGTTTTCTTTTTCCTTGTCGCTTAAAACCTTTGCCTTATTGCTTACTTCTCTTTCCTTTTTCTCTAAAAGGTCGACCTTTCTGTCCAGGTTTTCCTCTCTGCTGATCAGCCTGCGTTCAATGTTTAGTAACTCCTGGCGCCTGCCTTGGGATTCTTTTTCAAATTCAATTCTTGTTTTATAAAGAAGATCTTTGGCTTCCAGGATTGCTTCCTTCTTTTTAGCCATTACCTGACGTTCTGCTTCCTCCAGGATTATTTTTGCTTTTTCTTCGGCACTTTGCACTTTCTTTGCCGCGCCGAAAAGTCTAAAAAAATATCCCAATATAAAAAAGATTACCGCACTTGTTACTCCAATTATTATATTTAAAGTATTCATAGTCTAATCTCCACCTCCTTAAGTTGCACTTCCTCCGTGACATTAATCAAAAGGTAAGAAGCAGACAGCAGTTTGTGCCTAAAATTTAGGCGAAGATCAGCTTATTGACAGGGATATCGTGTTTCAAGACAGGAAGTTTGTTCAAGATTTGGATTTTAAACGCAAGGCCGAATATCGGCACATTACGTCTTGTGAATTTTGACAGGAATCTATCAAAGTGTCCCCCCCCGCGTCCCAAGCGATTTCCTGTTCGGTCAAAAGCCACACCTGGGACAATAACTAGATCAATGGTTTTAAGCAATACTTTTCTCATAAACTGCTTTTTGGGTTGATAGATCCCATACAGACCCTTTTCCAGCTCCTTTTTCGGATTTATAAGCTGTGAAGGGATTATCTTTTTTTCTTTTTCCAAAATCATTGGAACAACCACCTTTTTCCCTAATTTAAGCGCATCCTCAATCATACCTGTTGTATCTACTTCTTCTCTTTTTGCTATATAAAACATTACTGTATCTGACTGTAAAAACAGAGTTTGTGAAAATAATTTTTTTTTAATCTGAAAACTCTTTTTCTGTCTTAACTCCTCTCTTTGCTCTTTTAAGAGCTTAAGAATTTCGTCTCTAATTTTTCCTTTATTCATGTAAAATTGTACCTTAAGCGCTTATATTTGTCAAGAAAAGCATTTATGCCCTTCAATACGCTTTTTTCTTAAATAATCCGCCTATTTTCGAGAACGGAATCACATATAATATGTAAATTAACAAAATTATTGCCTGCCAGGCCTCGGCATTATCATAAAAAGAGAACATAAACCTTAGGGCAATAACAACAAAAACAGCGTATCTACTCCATAATTTTTTTTCAAGCCAGGCAATCCCAAGAGATATCTGAAATAAGGATACCGCAATAGCCGTAATATTATAGGCGTAGGGCAATATAAATGTACTTACACGTGTACCTAAAGTAACAAAATCATCAATAGCCATGATCAGTCCGGCAATCCCGCCAACAATGATCAATGCCGCACTGATTTTAAGGTGTTTTTCCGCCTTTTCCTTAGGCCACTGTTTATTTTTATTTTCCATATGTAACATTATAACATATAGAATTTTAAAAGTGAACTTTATTGAAAAATTAGTAAAACAGGATTAAATGGAAGACTCAATGGCCAAAACAAGATCAGTAGCATGTATTGCATTTAAAACATCTGCCTGATAATAAACGGTATCCGCGCTTGTTGTCTTAATCGAATGACTATTTTTTAGTGCAGCTATCTTCTGGGCAATATAACTGTGCTCAAGATCAGTAGCAATGACTGCACTCACCTCAATTATCTTAATGCCATTTTCAGTAATTTCTTCTTCAATATCAAATTTAAGCAGGCTACTTAGCGGACTCCAGCTTTTTATTTCATCCATAATATATTGCGTAAGTTCTGATGTCTCCTGTCCATAATGAGCAAACTGCAGTACCATGGCCCACTGGCTAGCTTGCTTTCTTCCGTTATAAAACTCTTCAAACTCAACTTCACTTTCCTTGACCCGTAGCAATTTAATTAAATCTCTCTGTAATTCGGCTGCTTTAATCTCATTTCTGGTTTTTGCTGAAAACACAATTTTAATGACATCGTTTTTCCGCTTAAGCTTCGGCAGTTTTATTCTCTCTTGGGGGTCCTTTAGCCCTTGATCATTAAGTAATTGTTCAATATTATCCACTAATTTTCTTATTTTCTGCGAAGACAGTTTTTCTCGCGGCATAGTTACTGTAAATTGAAATAATTTACTTAAACGAACATCTAATATTCCCTCGGGCTTGAAATTGATTTTATACATTTTCAACTCTAGATCACGGTCTGTAATCTGCCCGGTACCTACATGCAGGAAAAAAATATCCCGGGAATCAATTCCGAATCCTCGTGCGATCTGTCCGAGGACAAAATCGTCAAGATCCGTTTCTTGTTCAAGAAATTTTTTCTTAAGTAAGGATTCCCCCTGAAGCTTAGCCTCTTCAATAATTTTACTAATACTCATTTTCCAAGAACAGTATGTCAAAGCTACATATAATTCTTCCCTGTCACGCAGCCCCTGTGCATGCGCAAATGAATCCAGGAAAGCCTGAACAGCCCTGTTCCTTTCAAAGGCAATACCAGCTTCTTCTAGTTTATGTTTTAGGCTTGTCTCACCGGAAAAAACGAATTTCTCACGGCTGCTTGATGGAAGTTCTTTTTCAAGTTCCATTAGATTGATCATCATCTGCGCCCTTAAAGTCTTTGCTTTTTCTCGAAGACGCAGTAAATGAGGGCTTTTAATTTGTCCGTTGTTTTCTATAACCAAAATATCTCCTGACTGTAAAACATAATCTATTGATGGTAAGGAACCGCCGGGTAAGCTGCGCTCATAAAATACGCTCTTCTGCCAGTCATAGAGTTTAGCTCCGCTAAAATCGGTATTGAGCAAATCTACGTTAGGCAAAGCAGCAATGTCTGCAACTATAGCGCCTTTTGGAAGTCTTTTTGTGCGCAGAAACATTCTACCGCCTTTTCCTTTTGATTGAACAAAAACAAAAACCCAATCTGAAAGTTCGTAAAAAACTCGGTTGAAATCACTCTCAAGGTCTCCTGTAGGAGCATACATCTCGGTCTGGTCAAATTTCTGGCCTGTTTTTTTCGACAATTTATAAGACCAATGCGCTCTTGAACGTTCTCGCCCTTCATGAAACTGTTTTGTCAGAATCTGCACTTCATAGGTAAGTGCGTCTGTCGTCTCTTCTTTTTTTAGATCAATATATATCGCACCCTGAGGACGTTTTGTAGGCATTTCATTTTTACGCTGATCATACTCTTTTTCAAACCATCTCCCCAGATTTTCTCTGACTAAATCAGAATATTGATAAAGCATTTCCGGCTTACAGTCACAGACAATACGTATCCCTAAAATATCAGACATATTTTCGATAGATCCGACTTTTATCAATTTTTCGGCAATTTCATACAATCCCTTTACACGAGCGCTGACCTTTAAGGTTGCGCTGTCCACCTCTCCGTAGTTTTCAATTATTTTGTTTTTTATCATCCTCTCGATTTCACTTAAATAATCCTGCATATCTTCATATTCTTTCCCAAAATAATCTTTAAATATTTTTCTGATATGATTATATTCAGCGTTACGGGAAAGCCGAAAAGATTCATTGAGCAGCTGTTTTCGTATCTCATAATATCCCAAACGTTCCGCCAGCGGAGCATACATCTCTTCAATTTCTTTTATCAGTTCATTACGGTCCATTTCTGAGGCAAAACTTATCGAGGCAAGTTTATCGGCAAAGACAAGCAGCATTATGCGGTAATCCGGTTCAACCTCACCCTTAGCCCTGTCTTTGGCAGAAACCTGGATTATTGCATTCATAAAATTCTGTATATCATGAGCTCCCCCTTCAAAAGGCATGGTTGCATAATAAAAATCTGTTATAAAAAGAAATTTATGCATAAGAGTGGAAATCTCCGCAAATTCTTTTCTACTCGGCTCATTCTTAAACAATTCGCTTACTTGATGTTCATTAAGCCGATGCATTGCTGCGGCGGCAATTGCTTCAACAGGCGCACCCCACTCACTTAAGTGATAAGCAGCTTCCAAAGTATGATGTAAATAAAATTCATTAGAGGGGCTAGGAAACTTCTTGTCCGCATATTCTTTTTTAATTATTTCCAGGACTTTCTCAAAGAGATTCTTGTCTTTTTGCGAGTATTTGGGATTTTTCTCAAGGTTAGTTCTTATTTCTTTTTCAAGAAATTCCTGCCTTGTTTTTTGTACAGCCTCAGCACTTACTGAAGCGTATTGCAAATCTATATCAACACTGGAATAAGTTTGTCTATATGTCTCCAGAAAAGACTGTGCATCAAAATTAACAGTTGGCGACAGGTTTTGGCTATCAAAGATTTTTCCCTGCGCTAGAGAAGTCTGCACTGAAATACACCCCCAAAAAATCACCAGGGCAATAATTTTAAAAAAATGTGCGGTTTTAAATTTTTTTTTCATTTTCTTTTAAAAATCTTCCAGTTTTATTTACAAAAATTGCCTATTTTCGAATCATTTAAAGTTTTAAAGTATACCATGCTTTTAAATATTATGCAAACTCATAACATATTTATATACAACATGTTATAAGCTAATTCGTGAATATTTTAGATTTCATAGAAGATTATGCGGATTTTTGAAGGATTCCTTTAATCGGCTGGAATGATTTACGGTGAATCGGACACGGTCCAAACTGTAAAATTGCCTGTCTGTGGGCTTTTGTCCCGTATCCTTTATGGCTGGCAAACCCGTACACAGGGTACTGCTTATCATATTCAAGCATCAGGTTATCTCTGGTGACTTTAGCTACAATTGACGCACTGGCTATAGAAAGGCTTTTGGCATCACCATCAATGATTGGGGTACAATTATTTTCAATCGGTGGTTTATAAGGCCCATCGACTAATACCCATTGCGGGCACTGTTTTAGCCGGCTTAAGGCCATGGCCATGGCCTTAAGGCTGGCTCTTAAAATATTTTCTCTATCGATATCTTTTTCGCTTACAACCGCAATTGCATAATCGCAGTTTTCCGTTATTTCCTTAAAAGCTTTTTCTCGTTTAAGTAAAGACAGTTTCTTAGAATCCGCAATCTTTTCTTTAAAAGCATATCCTGCAGGGATAATTACCGCAGCTGCTACTACAGGACCTGCCCAAGGTCCGCGGCCGGCTTCATCAACACCGGCAATAATATTAATTCCTTTATCAAGAATCCCCTGTTCTATCTCCCACACAGGATTTATACCTCGGCTTCTTGCTTCTCTTCCGCTTGTTGCTCAAGTACCTTTGCCTTCTTACCTTTTCTGTCTCTTAAATAATATAGCCTTGCCCTGCGTACTTTACCTTTACGTATAACCTGTATGCGATCAATGATCGGTGAATTTAAAGGGAATATTCTCTCAACTCCCTCACCATAGGACAACCTGCGTACGGTGAAAGTCTCGCCTGCTCCGCCGCCGCGTTTTTTTATAACTATTCCCTCAAAGACCTGAATGCGTACTTTACCTTCTTCTTCCTGGATCTTTACATGAACTTTCACGGTATCGCCAGGCGCAAACTTAGCTATTTTCGTTTCATCGCTTTTCTTCTTTACCATTATTTCCTCCTTAATGATCCCGCCGCACTTCGGCGGGAGAATTTATCCCGCAGCTTAAGGGGAAATTATAAAATAAAATTTCCCCTTTGTTTAAGCAAGGGATCTACCATTAATCAATCTTTTAATAAATCTTTTCTCTTTGCTTTTGTTCTTTTTAAAGATTCCGTTTTACGCCATTTTTCTATTCTTTTGTGATCCCCGGATAATAATATCTCCGGAACTTCCATTTTTCTATAAATCGCAGGCCGGGTATACTGCGCATACTCAAGAAGGCCGTCATTGAAAGATTCATCGTCGAGAGAACAAACTTCACCGAGCACTCCCGGAATAAGCCGCACAACAGTATCAATAATGACCATTGCCGGTATTTCGCCGCCTGTCAAAACATAATCACCTATCGAGATCTCCTCGTCTGCAAGTGAATGGACGCGCTCATCAAAACCTTCATAATGCCCGCAAATAAGTAAAACATGTTCATACTTGAGTATTTTTTTGGCTAATTTCTGATTATATTTTTTCCCCTGCGGTGTAAGCAAAATAACATGCGTGTTTTCTTTACAAAGCTCATCACACGCCTCAAACACAGGTTCCGGTTTAATAACCATTCCCGGACCGCCGCCGTATGGTTTATCATCCACGGTACGCCTTGCATCATGCGTCCAGTCGCGCAGATTGTAGATAAAAATCTGTGCCTTCTTTTTTTCCTGGGCCCTCTTTAAGATTGATTCTCCTAAAACACATTTGAACATCTCAGGAAATAAAGTTAAAACATCAATCCTCATAAGCACATTTCTTTTTACTGTTTTAAAACGTTATAAAGATTTTTTTCCTTCAGCTAAACTAGGCTTTCCGTTTATCTCTTTAAGGCGCTTTTGTGCTAGTCCGCCTTCTTTTGTGTCCGGGAAGTAATTCATAATCTTTGTATAATAAAGAATTGCCATTTTATAATCCCCGACCTCATCTGCCGTTTCAGCAGCATTCAACCAAGTCTTTAAATCATGATTTTCCTTTGCACTTAAATTCGGCTTTGACTCATAGCGTACCGGTTTTTCCTTTTGAACCCCCATAACTTCAGACATTGTACAGCCTGATACAGAAAAAAGTACACCCGAAACTAATAAAAATACAAGGCCCCTGATCATGACTTACCTCCTTTTCCCGTGAGCGCACAATTTATGAAATAATATTTTTTTTAAATTGTACACGCGAATTGAATCCCGCTCTCTAATCTATTCCCTGGCCAGGTTCTACTTTTTACTATTAATACCATCCTCCTCCATCTAAACCTCTACACATCGCGCAGAGGGCGAGGTAAAGCTCAATATCAGACTTAATTCTCTTTGCTCTTTAAGTCTTGTCTTCGCTTTATTTTAAGCGGAATTTTTTTATTCTTAAAGATACTTTTCACTGTAGGTGTTGGTTTTGCCCCGACACTAATCCAATACATTGCCCTGTCTTCCTTAACTTCTACTAAAGCTGGATTTTTTGAAGGATCATAATATCCAATCTCTTCAATAAACCTTCCATCTCTGGGTCTATGCTGTTCAATTACCACAATTTTGTGATGCGGTTTCCTTTTTGCGCCAAGTCTTGCTAAACGGATAATAACTGCCACGTACTCACCTCCTCTAATTTCGCTTCGCGAAATACACAAATTCTCACAAATCTAACACAAAAACCACTGATTTAAAACATTACTTGTTTACATCGATATATTTATATTAATTAGTGTGTAATTCGTGTTTATTCGTGTCTACTCTTTGACTCTTTTTATTTTTGCTCCTACTTTCATCAACTTCTCTTCTATTCTTTCATAACCTCTATCCAGGTGATAAATCCTCGATATTTCGGTTTTTCCTTTAGCGACAAGACCTGCCAAGATAAGTGCCGCTGAAGCCCGCAGATCTGACGCCATAACCGGTGCTCCGCTAAGACGTTTTGTCCCTTTAACTATCGCGCTTGCCCCCTCCAAAAATATATTTGCTCCCATACGGTTCAATTCGCTAACATGCATAAACCTGTCCGGGAAGATCTTTTCCGTCAAAACGCTTATACCTTCACTGACTGACAAAAGAGCCATCATTTGCGCCTGCATATCAGTAGGAAAACCAGGATACGGCAAAGTAGTAATATCCGTGGATTTTAAAACTGATGTCTTCTTTTTAACATGTATCATATTATTACCGGATGTTACCTTAACACCGATCTGAGAAAGCTTATCAATAAGCGCCGATAAATGATCCAGCCTTGCTTTTTTTATAGTCAACTCTCCGCCGGTAATTGCCGCCGCTAAAATATGCGTTCCTGTTTCTATCCTGTCAGGTATCACGCTGTGGGTTGCACCATTTAGCCGCTTTACCCCTTCAATTTCCACGATGGGTGTTCCCTGCCCATTGATCTTTGCTCCCATCTTAATTAAAAAATTAGCCAGATCAATGATCTCAGGCTCACAGGCAGCGTTTTCAATTAATGTTCTGCCGCGTGCTAAAACTGCCGCCATTAACACATTCGATGTCGCTAAAACCGATGAGCCGTAGGCCCCGCCCAAAAATATATTATTGCCCTGCAGTTTTTTTACACTTGCAACAATATAACCATGCTCTATTTTTATGCGGGCGCCTAAAGCGCGCAGACCTTTTATATGCAGGTCAACAGGCCTTTGACCGATAACACATCCGCCCGGCATAGAAACCTTTGCCTGCTTCTTTTTTGCTAAAAGAGGACCAAGTACACAAATTGATGCTCTCATAGTACTTACAAACTTATAATCAGCAATATAGCTTTTATATTTTTTCGGCTCGACCGTAATCCTGTCGCCGTCCATTTGCGCCTTAACACCCAGTGATCGTAAAATTTTTATCATTGTAAAAACATCACGCAAGGACGGGACATTCTTAATAACGCATTTTTCTTCCGTGAGCAAGGTCGCGGCAATAATAGGCAATGCGGCATTTTTTGCCCCGCTGATCTCAATCGTCCCTCTTAAAGGGACACCGCCCTCGATAATAATTTTATCCACAAAAGCGCCTCGCGATTACAAATCTTACTATACCATTCAAATCAGAGAAAAAAAACGGCTTTTCAAAAAACTGACTGTTACAAATAATTTCCTCAATACTTTGCCTCTGCTCATCTCCAAATTCAAAAGCAATGTATCCGCCATTTTTCAAATAAGGGGTACATCCTGAAATTATATTTTTGTAAAACATAAGACCGTCTTTGCCTCCATCAAGTGCATTCTGCGGCTCATGACCTACATCTTGAGGTAGATTCTTAAGCTCTTGATGGGCAATATAAGGCGGATTCGCAATAATTATATCAAACCTGTCATTGAGGTCTTTTAGCTCAGATAGCGCCGAGAATAAGTCTCCTTGTACGAATTCTATCCTATTATCAAGACCATGTCTTCTGGCATTTTGCCGGGCAATAACTAGAGCCTGCGGACTGATATCTGAACTCATAATTTTACAATATTGCAGGTTTTTTGTCAATGCAACAGAAATATTTCCTGAACCGGTACATAACTCCAGCATACGCACAGGTTTTCTTATATTTTTCTGAACCAACTCAATAATTCTTTCAACCAAAACCTCTGTCTCAGGCCTTGGGATAAAAACTCCTTCTTCCACATGAAGTTTCAGTCCGTAAAAGCAAGTTTCCCGCATTAAATATTGCAGAGGCACATCTCGGCATCTCTTGCGAATAAGATCTTTAAACTTGTTTAGCATCTGAGGTTCCAATATTTTATCCATCGATAAATAAAGCACGGCAAACTCGCAATCTAAAAGATTTGACAGCAGCAGCTCTGCTTCTTTGCGCGCACAGGCGATATGGGCCTGCTCAAGCTCATTGATTGCCAATTTCATCGCATAACGAATATCATGACCTTTACCAGTTTTTATATCCAACATACTTTTCCTAATCGCTAAATGCTATCCTCTGTTGTCTTGTCCTAAAATAGTTGACACTTTTTCCAACCTCATCCCCATGAATATATTAGCATTGGCAAATAGTTAGCATCTTAGTCATTATTTTCTGTCAACCTATTTCAGGATAGCACATTCGTAACTTATTTTTCGCCTTCGTCCCTCGATTCCACACGGGACCCTGAGCAAAGTCGAAAAGCTACTTAATTTTAAGCTATTCACTATAAGCTATTTTGAACGTCTTAATCCCTTCCACTGGTGCTCATCAAAGAATTCCTTAAACTTGACTTCATCCGTTTGTCCATCAGGAACAAGCTTCTGTTTATCACCATTTCCCTTTTTATACGCATTAAGTAAAGCAGCCGCATCTTTGCCTAAAAACTTCTTTACAAGAGGCATGATTTTTTCCATTAAGTCATCTGTCGGCATTTTTTTTGTTCCGGATTATCCGCACCCTGAGAATTTTGCGCCTCTATTTCAGATAGAATTTTAGACCGGTGTTTTGCATCTTTTAAAGTTGTGCTTTCTTCATATATAACACGGCTGCCGCCTTTTTGCTGCGCATATATGCCTCTAACCAAGATCAATGAGATTGTACACGCGATCAAAACCACTGCTACCAGCTTTTCCATAGGCATTTCCTGAAAATGGCATTTTTTGGGCCATTCTTAATTAAGTTGAATAGTTTTCTATAACTTAATGATTTGCAAGTTATTAAAACAAATTAAGAATACCCCATATAATCGGGCTTTTAATCAGTATAATCAGGTTCTTTCGTTCATCTTAAACAAGAAAGAACCATATATTATCCTATTTATCCTTCTTAAAAAAAATGCACCTCTAACCCGGATTTTGCCTTAGTTTGCGGATGAAGAGTGTTAAGATTTTCGAGATGAAACAGTTACAAAAAATGCAGGCATGCCCTCTGAGGCATATAGAGGCTTTTTATAACTGCTTTCAACCAAAAAGATTAATATTATTCACCACAAGCTAATGTAATTTCTGGGTTTTATAAGGTGCTTTTTACAAATGAAGCTCACCCGGGCTAAAGCCCGGGGTTTCTGAGCGGAATCCCGCAGAGTTGCTTTCATCCCCAGCTTAAAAGCTGGGGTTTTCAAAGCATGCGGGATAAACATTGCACGGCTTATTCTGCCTTACTAAGCTTTAGTTTTTTCTCTGCCTCGGCCAGATGTGATATCAATTCACCTAATTCACCTTCTAATATCTGCTCTATCTTATAAAGTGTAACGCCTACACGGTGATCTGTTACCCGTCGGTCAGGGAAGTTATATGTGCGTATTTTTTCACTCCTGTCACCTGTCCCTATCTGCATACGGCGTTCTTGTTTGATTTTTGATTCTTTTTCACTTTGTGCCTTATCAAGCAGCCGTGCCCGCAGTACTTTAAACGCCTTTACTTTATTCTTTATCTGAGACCTTTCGTCCTGGCAGGTAACCACGGTACCCGTAGGCAAATGAGTTATTCTTACAGCTGAATCAGTGGTATTTACGCTTTGGCCTCCTGATCCGGTAGAACGGTAAACATCTATTTTTAAATCAGCCGGATTGATCTTGATCTCCATCTCTTCTGCTTCCGGAAAAACAGCTACACTTACAGCCGACGTATGAATCCTGCCTGATGACTCTGTACTGGGGACTCTTTGCACACGGTGAACACCGCTTTCAAACTTAAATTGCCTGAAAGCACCAATCCCTTCCACGGAAAATATAATTTCTTTAAAACCGCCGATAGGTGTGGGGTTTGAATTTATTATCTCGACATTAAATCCAAATTTATCAGCATAATGGGTATACATACGGTAAAGATCAGCGACAAAAAGAGCCGCCTCTTCTCCGCCTGTACCAGCCCGTATTTCGACGATTACATCCTTACTGTCACGGGGATCCTGCTCGATGAGAAATTCCTCAAGTTCACTATATACATCTTTATGCTTCTGCCTGAGCTCTTCAAGTTCAGAGTCGACAAGCTCAAGAAATTCTTTTTCTTCTCGAGCTTCGTGAACTATGACTTCAAGACGAGCAATCTCTTTTTCAAGTTTTTCCATCTCCTTGAATTTTTCGATTCGCTCGCAAAGGCCGGCCCTTTCTTTTGCCATTTTCCGATAAAGGGCAACATCCTTTATTACTTGGGGGTCAACCATCTGATTTTCTAAAAACTGAAAACGTTTTTGAAAACCCTTGAATTTGCTAAAGAGTATCTGCTTATCTTGCATATCTCTTTTTGAAACGTTCTACACGGCCGGCCGTATCAACGAGTTTCTGTTTTCCGGTATAAAAAGGATGGCAATTACTACAAATTTCAACTCTGATATTTTCTCTTGTGCTGGATATCTGCATTACTTCTCCGCAAGCACAGGTTATTGTAGTTTTTTTATACTCCGGATGGATCTTCTCTTTCATGTTTTCTCCTCCTTTAATGAGGCCATTATTTACAGAATATAATGATGTAAATAATATGGCCGAATTAAATCCCGCCTGTCCCGCTGCATTTTATGAGACCGCCTTTTGGCGGAATATTTTCTATATAATTACGAGCCTCAAAGTTTACCAAACAATTAACTATTAGTCAACTATGCTTTTAAAAGTTTACTCTTTTCCCATTACTTTATCCGGTTTGTCCGTTTTTAGCAAGGCTGAGTAAAAATTCCGCGTTCGTGCTGACTTTCTTTAGTTTACCGGTAAGAAGCTCCATCGCCTCTACAGAGCTCAGTTCATTCAATGCCTTGCGCAGTATCCAGATAAGTTTTAGCTCATCGGGATTAACCAGCAGTTCTTCTTTACGCGTATTTGAACGCTTTATGTCTATCGCCGGATAAATACGGCGCTGGAACAGATTGCGGTCAAGCTGTAATTCCATATTGCCGGTTCCCTTAAACTCTTCAAATATAACTTCATCCATTCGCGAACCCGTATCGACAAGAGCAGTCGCCAATATTGTCAGCGATCCTCCTTCTTCTATGTTCCTTGCCGCTCCGAAAAATCTCTTTGGCTTCTGCAAAGCTGTTGAGTCTACTCCGCCTGATAATATTTTCCCCGAATGAGGTACAACCGTATTATGCGCTCTTGCCAGGCGGGTAATACTGTCAAGCAATACTACTACATCCCTACCGCACTCTACAAGCCTCTTCGCCTTTTCAATAACCATCTCCGCTACTTGAACGTGACGCTCAGGCGGCTCATCAAAAGTACTGCTTATGACCTCGCCTTTTACTGAGCGCTGCATATCGGTAACTTCCTCAGGCCGCTCATCTATTAACAGGACGATAAGGATCACATCCTCATTATTAGTAGTTATGCTGTTAGCGATCTTCTGCAGCAATACTGTTTTGCCGCTGTAAGGAGGCGCGACAATAAGTCCGCGCTGCCCCTTGCCTATGGGGGTCAGCAAATCCATGATCCTGGTAGAAATCTCTTCCGGATTTGTCTCCAGAATAAAACGGTCATCCGGATAAAGAGGCGTCAGGTTGTCAAAAAGAATTTTTTCCTTTGCCTTCTCCGGTGCTTCAAAATCAACTGCCTCTACTTTCAGCAGGGCAAAGTACCGCTCTCCCTCTTTCGGAGGCCGAATCTGGCCGCTAACGGTATCTCCTGTCCTCAAAGCAAATTTTCTTATTTGAGATGGCGAAATATATATATCATCCGGACAAGGCAAATAATTATAATTCGGCGAGCGCAGAAATCCGAAGCCGTCAGGAAGCACCTCCAATATCCCCTCGCCAAACATATTTCCGGCTTTCTCCGCCTGTGCCTGCAATATCTTAAATATCAAATCCTGTTTTCTGGAGCCGCTTATTCCGGCTATCTTCAACTCCTTGGCAATTTTAATAAGATTTGCACCGCTGGTCCCCTTCAGTTCTCCGATATCCATATGCCCTTCAGGCTTTTGCGGCGGACGTTCATTAAACTGCTCCGGTCTGGTGTGGGCATTACTGCCTGCGGAAAACTTGTTGTTATTATTATTTGAGGTTTTCACCTGTTTTACTTTTTCCTGCTTTGGTTTCATATTCCTCCCCTTCTTTTACAAATCATTTCTCAACAAAATTTCTTTCCATATTTTTTTTACTTTTTTTTCTGTATCTTTTAACACACCTCGATTATCAACAATATAATCAGCATACTTACTCTTTTGAACAAAAAGCAGCTGAAAACGCATTCTCTGTTTTGCCTGTACTGAAGTCATCTTGCGTTTTAAAGCAGCTCTGGCTATTTGCTGTGCCCTCGTAGACCTTACAAGCAGGATTTTATCCATTTCCTTGTAAAGGCCTGATTCTATCAGCAATACCGCTTCAACAACAATTGCTTTAGCTGTTTTATTTTTTTCTGCTTTTTTTATTTTTTCTCTTATGTAGGTAAAAACCCACGGATGTAAAATTGAGCATAGATGCTGTTGTTTTTTATTACTCACGAAAGCAAGCCGCGCAAGCTTCTTCCTATTTATAGAACCATCCGTATTCAGGATACTTCTTCCGAACTTTCTGATAACCTGCTTATAACAATGCGTATTTTTAAAAAGTGCCCTATGCGCTATTGCGTCTGCATCCAACACTTGTGCTCCAAGAGCAGCAAACATCCTCGCTATCCTAGTCTTGCCGCTGGCGAGTCCTCCTGTAAGGCCGATTATAATCATGACTTTTTACCTAAGATTTAAGGCTTTTATATAGATTAACATAATCTTTGGCTGATTTTTCCCAGGAAAAATCACTTTTTATCGCTCTTGTGATCAATTCCTTCCAAGTCTTAGCATCATTATAAACACATAGAGAGCGTTTGATCGTCTCCAGTAAGGCTCCTGCCTGATAATTGGAAAACACAAACCCGTTTCCTTTTTTAGTAAAAGGATCAAAATCCTCCACAGTATCTGCAAGTCCGCCTGTCCTGCGCACCAGAGGAATTGTTCCAAAATTAAGGCTTATAAGCTGACCGAGACCGCAGGGTTCATAATATGAAGGCATCAGAAAGATGTCCGAGCCCGCATAAATCTTATAGGCAAGGGTAGCATCGAATTTCAAATGAATCAATGTGTTCTTATACTTATTCCCTATAACTTCAAATAGTTTATGATAACGGAGCTCTCCCGTACCAAGCAAAATAAACTGAACCGGCATTTGCACAACCTCTTCGATTACTTCTGCGAGTATGTCCAATCCCTTCTGGTCCGCAAGCCTGGTGACTATTCCCAAAAGCGGGATTTTCCTATCTACCTTAAGTTTGCCGAGTTTTTGCAGGTCCTCTTTATTTTCATATTTGCCTTCTATCGAATCAGGCCCATAATTCTTTACCAGGGTTTTATTTTTCATGGGATCCCACTCATTATAATTTATACCGTTTAATATTCCGGTAATATCCTTTTTTCTTTTCTGCAAAACTCCTTCAAGCCCGCATCCGAATTCAGCACTTTGAATTTCCTTAGCGTAAGTCGGACTTACCGTGCTAATGAGGTCTGAAAACAATAAACCTCCTTTGAGCAGATTGATTTTACCGTAAAATTCAAGCCCGTTAACTGAAAACAGCTCTTTACTCAATCCGGTTATGGCAAATTCCTCTTTTGCGAAAAGTCCCTGATATCCAAGATTATGTATAGTAAAAACTATCTTTATGTTTTTATAAAACGGATCGCTTTTAAATGTTTCTTTAAGATAAATCGGGATCAGCCCGGTCTGCCAGTCATTGCAGTGAATAATATCAGGCTTAAAATTTATTTTCTTTATCAGATTAAGCGTCTGCAGGCAGTAATAAGTAAACCTGTCCAGATTATCAGGATAATCCAGACCATTTTGCTGATACAATCCGTCTCTGTCAAAAAAACGTTTTTTCTCAAGGAACAAAACCTCTACATTCTTTCCGATCGTAGTTGAGAATGTATCATCATCAATTTTTTTCAGCTTGAATTTCTTAACATCAACACACTTGTATCTCGGCATTACAATCTTTATCTGCACACCGGCAGCTTCCAATGCCGGCGGCAGAGTCCCTGCAACATCCGCAAGCCCCCCTGTTTTTGCAAACGGCACAACCTCCGAACTACAAAACAATACTTTCATTATTCTCCCCCCGGTATAATCCTCACACATAAGCTGGATTACACCTGATTACAACGATTATCAATAGATTACGAAGATTAAACCATTAATCTTCTGCCTTGATGGCTGTATTGTATTACAAAAATTTTTACAACCTAAATAAAAAGAATCTCTTTCCTTAATCACTGTCATCTCTTTTTTCATCTATGTAATCAAGACATCCTCCTGCTTTCTCTTTATAGGATGTCTTTATTTTATGTCTCTCCAGTTCTTTCCGGCCTTAAAACTAACTTCTATCGGAACATCCAGTTCCAATACATTTTCCATATTATCTTTAACAATTTTTTTAACCTCATTCATTTCTTTATCCGGCACATCAAATACAAGTTCATCATGAACCTGCAAAAGCATTTTAGTATTTAAGTTCTCTTTTTTTAATTGCCGGTAAATAGCGATCATTGCCGCCTTTATTAAGTCCGCAGCCGAGCCCTGAATCGGTGTATTCATTGCTGTTCTCTCGGCAAAACTCCTCTGCATTGCATCTTTAGCGTTAATTTGCGGTATATAACGCCGACGGTTAAAAAGTGTCGTCACATATCCCATGTCCTGTGCTTTTTTAATTTCACCGTTCAGATAAGCAGTAACTTGCGGATAACGTTTGAAATACTCATCAATAAATTTTTTTGCCTGCTTGTGGCTGACCCCGATATCCCGGGCCAAAGCATAAGGTCCCATTCCATAAATAATACCGAAATTAACTCTTTTTGCCATGTTGCGCATCTTTTCAGTAACATTATCCTGCGCTACGCCGAAAACCAGGGAAGCGGTAAAGGTGTGGATATCGCGCTTTTCTTTAAACGCTTTTATCAGAATGCTGTCCCGAGATAGATGCGCCAGCACCCGCAGCTCAATTTGCGAGTAATCAGCGCAAAGAAGCTGCGAAGATTCAGTTTCACTTATAAACGCTGCCCTTATCTGCCGTCCGGCCTCGGTCCTGATCGGTATATTCTGCAGATTAGGATTACTTGAGCTTAAGCGCCCGGTTGCGGTAGCCGTTTGATTAAAAGTGGTATGTATTTTATGCGTCTTCGCATTGACCAGCTCAAGCAAACCGGTAATATAAGTTGATTTCAATTTTGCCTGTTCTCTATACTCCAGGATCATCGCGGGAAGTGCATGTTTATCGGCAAGCTGCATTAAAACATCAACATCTGTCGATGGTCCGCTTTTTCCTTTTTTTATTACCGGCAGCTTTAACCGCTCGAACAGGATCTCGCTTAACTGCTTGGGAGAATTTATATTAAATTCACAACCGCTGATACTAAAGATCTTGTTTGTAAGCGTATTTAAGTTCTTATCAACCTCTTCTCCCAGCTTCAAAAGATATTTTTCATCGATACGGATCCCATTTCTCTGCATTGAAGCCAGTATCCTGATCAGCGGCATCTCTACCCGCCAAAATAATTCCTGTAATTTCTTTGTTTTAAGCTCCTTAAGCAGAATATCCCGCAAAGATATCTGTTCGCAAACCTGAAGCCGCTGATCAACATTACGCCCCAGGTAAAATCCGGCAATATCAGATATTGTACTCTTTTCGCCGCCGGGTTCAAGCAGATATGCCCCGACCATTATATCAAAGAACGGCTCTTCTAAATAAATGCCGCAAGCATCAAGCAGAACACATATTGTTTTTAAATCATAGCCTATTTTTAAAATATCTGATTTTTTAAAAACAGGCTTAAGAAATTTCTTTAAGTCATCTATGGTTAATTTTTTACTAAGATTGATCCTTATGAAATCTTTTTCATGAAAACTTATTTCTAAGCTTTTTAGCGTATTGGAGATTTTATCATCGGATTTTTGTATTACAAGAGAAAATTCTTTTTCCTTGCAAAGCTTTTTTGAAAATAATTCAAGTTTTTTCGCAGTTTCAATTATCTCAACCTTTAATTCGGCATTTTCCGAAGGATCATCTTTGAGAAGATTTCTGTAAAGATTCTTGAATTCAAGTTCACGAAAGAGCCTTTTTAAGAGTTCTTTATCTTCTCCCGCGCCCTCAAGCCTTTTTAAATCTACCTTTATCGGCACGTCCCTTACAATGGTTGCCAGTTCTTTGCTCATTCGAGCCTGTTCAGAAAACTCTTCAAGCAGCTGTTTCCTTTTTTTCTGTTCGATCTTATGCGTATTTTTTAAGATATTTTCTAAACTTCCAAACTCTCCGATTAATTCTGCAGCTGTTTTCGGGCCTATGCCCGGAACTCCTGGAATATTATCTGAGCTGTCACCGGCTAAAGCTAAAAGGTCAGTAATTTGGTTGGGCTTAACACCATAGCGTTCAAAAACTTTGTTCTCATCAGTGATTGCATCCTCTTTTTGCGGAGAATAAATACTAACATATTTATCAACAAGTTGCAACATATCTTTATCAGCGCTGACAATAAAAACATCAACCTTATCTTTAAAACTAACCGCAAGTGTCCCTATAATATCATCTGCCTCATACCCGGTCAATTGAAAAACAGGGATACCGTAAGCTCCCACAACTTCTTTTATAATAGGCATTTGAATCTGCAGATCATCGGGCATAGGCTTGCGGTGCGCCTTATACTCATGAAATTTCTCATGACGCAATGTCGGCCCCTTTAGATCAAAGCAGATCGCCAGATAATCGGGCTTGCCTTCATTGCGCAGCTTATTGAGCATATTTACAAATCCAAAAACAGCTCCGGTCGGCTTTCCGCTTGAATTGGTCAAATCAGCGATCGCATAAAAGGCCCGATAGCTGTAAGAATTACCGTCAATAAGATATAGTTTTTTTCTTTGCATAATAGATTCTGAGGATTCTAAGTTTTGGCGTGGATCTCTCCCTGAAGTGTTCGGTTTAGGCTACCTGTAAATCAACATTTATCCTGTATTAATTATTCCCCCCAAGTATCATAAAGCATCCGCTTTTTTCTCTACTGTCTCACCGGTCGGCGCGATAATAGAAGCCGTGACAAAAATCAAAAGATTTCTTTTTTGTTTATTATCAACTTTTCGGCTGAAAAGATTACCCAGGATCGGAAGGTGTCCCAAAATAGGCACCCGGTCCACACCCTTTGTAACTTCCTCACGCATTAATCCGCCCATAACCACAGTGTCTTTATTATTAACTATGATACTGGCAGTTGCGTTGCGCGTATTAAAAAAAGGCTGCAAAAAAGGTCTCTCTTCTGTTCCGTAATTGTACATATCCTTGTCTATATCAAATTCGCTGACCTCAGGGACAAGGGTTAGATTTATTGTTTTATCATCAGCTCCCACATTAGGTGTAACTCGTAAAATTATACCGATATCTCTTGTCTTAAATTCAACCGGAACCGGGAAAGACTGCGTAACTGTTTCCCCTGCTGCATTCTCAACCCGGATCACTTCGATCTCGTATTTAGTCGGATAACGGTATTCTTTGACTATTTTAATAACCGCCTCTTGTCCGCTGATCGTCGTTATTTTAGGAGAAGATAAAGTATTTGTATTTGTATTCTGCTCTATCGCCGAGAGCACAGCCTGAAATTGAGAAAAATTAAGGGTACCGAAAGCAAATTGGTCCGTAGTCGGAGAAGGAAACGCGGATGAATATTTTGTATTCTGATTTTTATTGAACGGAAAAGTTGTAGGTGATGTCGCTCCTTCTGCACTTACCTCAGCCGACATTTTAACCCCCAGCGAATAAAGGTCATCTGCTCCGATTTCCACAAATCTGGCTTCAATCATTACCTGGGGCGGATTTACATCAAGCGCTTCGATAACGTCTTCAAGAATTGCCAGATTACTCGGAGTATTGCGTACAATCAATTTGCTTGTACGCTTATCTAAGAATATTCTGCTGCCTTCAGGCCATCCTACAAACTGTTTTAGCACATTTTCAATCGTAACCGTTATGTTTCCGGCAACACCGCTAGGCCCTCCTACCTTTACTCCCTCATAAGTACGTACTCCAGAACCCGAAGATTCATTTTTGTCTTCCGCCTTATTTTCACTCATAACGATTTCGTTATCCCCCCTTAATCCTTCAATGGTCACTGTATCAAAAGTTGTAAATGCGGTAAAGCTTGCCAGACCTTGGGAAAGATGATAAACACGCGTAGTCAACGCCTCATTGGCAATATTTTCTTTTGAACTAACCCATATAAAATCATCCTCAAACCGGTAACTCAACCCCTTGGTTCGCAAAATCGACTCCAGAGCTTGGATTAAAGTTACATTTTTAAGAATAATAGATACCTGGGGGGACCTGGCTAGAGCATCCTCATCCATAATAATATTAATATCACTTACCTGCGAAAGATATTCCAGGATTTTATTTAACTCTGCGTTATTAAAGTCAACACTAACTCTCTTGCTGGCAGCTTTCATTCTTAGAGTTACACGTTGGTCTGTCTTAACCTTTGCGCTGCTCCTGGTAGTTTCCGGCTCACTGATAAGACCTGCTTTATCAATTTCAAGCATTCTTTTTTGCTTTATGATCTCTTTTGCTATCGCAACTTTCTGCTCCTCGTATCTCATTTTTTCACGTTCTACATCGTAAACAAGATCATTGAGCTTCTTATTGCCGGGTTCGATAATCTGTGCTTTTTTAAAGTATTCTATCGCCTTATCAAAGTTATTATTATCCCATGCCTCATAAGCCCGGTTTACAAAGCCTGAAATATCCCCTGCAGATGTATCATCCATCTGAGAGCTTGAGGAACTTTTAAGTTCTGCTAAACGCCCCGCTAGCTCAAGAGCTTGATCCTGATCCGAACCGGTAATATTTTCCTGAGAAATCACGTTTTTTGGGAAACATAACAGAGTTAATATGAGGGAAAAACACAGGACAATTCTTTTCATTTATATACCATTCCTTTCTCTAATCTAAGATGCTGTCCTTGATGTGATAGTAACACAGAATCTTCGTCGATGTCAAGCACCTTATACTCTAAAAAACTGCCGTTTTTACTTACTGTTTCCGAATAGGCAGAGGTAAGCTCTTTTATTTTTGCCACCAGCTCATTTGTGTAAACCTTCTGCCTGTATTCTATTTTTATGACTTCTCCTTTTTTATCCGTCAACTTAATAAACTTTTCATTTAATTCATCGACTTGGTAAGAAGCAAATTTAGTTCCCTTTTTTACTAGATAGCTTTTCTTAAGAATATTTACCTGTGCTACCATATCATTATCATCTTTAAAGAAAACTTTACCCCGGTATTCAATCTCCAGAGGTTTAAAACCTATTTCACTTACCTGCAAAACCTGATGCTCACCAGTCACGATCTCGGCATTCTTCTTATAAACAGGCTCAGAAAAAATATTTCTTTTTGAAGTTAATGATGATAGTGTCCTGTTTGCTTGCTCCTGGACTCTTAAATATTTTTCGGTATTAGTGTATTCATTTCCCGTTTCGACGCTCTCAGAATTATTTATCGAGAGACTTTTAATCTTTTTTTCAAGGATATCATTGCTTGCGGCTCTTTTTTTAAGTAAAACAGGCATGGCAACTAATAGTAAGCATAGCAAAACAAAAAATATAACTTTTTCTAAATTTTCGTATTTTTCCTTCATTATTATCCTATAATTCTATGCTTTTAAGGTTAATCTCTGCCACCAGCCGATCACTTGCGTCATCTATTCTCTTTATATCTATCTTCCATACAACATAAGTCTTATCGCTGCCTGCCAGATCCAGCAAGAACCGCTTCAGCTGCGTAAAATCCGTTTCCACGGACAATTGCATGGAAAAAGACTTAAAAGATACATCAGCCGCGCTTTGCGTCTTATTATTAAGCAATGAAACTTTATGCGGCAGTTTTATGTTTCTTATGGCATATATCTTATTCTCTATCAAAAAGCGGCTGATCTCCTCTAAAACAAATAACTCACTTGTCAAGACCGGGACAAGAGAAACATCCGGCACTTTAAGCCTGTATTCCTCAAAGCCTAACTCCTGCGGCAACATGACATTATTGCGTTTTGCCCTATCGATTATCTCCTCATGCACTTCAAAAAGCATTTTCTTGAAAGATAAAGGCGTAGCCGATACAGTATCTTTTAAATATGCTCTGCTCAAAGAACGCTCCAGCTTTATATAGTTTTGCTCCAGATCAGCTTTAAGAGTTTCCTTCAATTTAATAAGGCCATCGACATCATCACCTATGGTTCTTCTATATTTTTTTATCTGGGCCTCGAGTAAAGCTGTTTTTTCATTGAAATCTGCAATGCGGCGGGAAAGAAAAACCAGAGAAACTAACAATACTAAAGATATCACTGTTATTATTAGCACTATTTCAATTTCTGATTTTAATTTTTTAACAAGCATTGCATCCATTCTAAAAGCCGCCTTTAACTAATTAAGGGAAATGCTTATGGAAAAACTCATCGTATTATTTCCGGTTTTACCGACTGTTTCGATTTTAACGTTTTTAATCATTGTATTCTTCTGTAATTTTTGCTGAAATTCTCCGATACTGTCCAGGTCATCAGTACTGATTCCCTCCAGAGATATCGAGTTATTTTCAAAGTCAAAATTAAGGCTCTTTATCCATATTTTATCCGTCATAGCCAACGCAATATCTTCAAGCATAAAAACCAATACATGCTTAGCCGACAGCGCTTTACGCATAATTTGTATTTTTTCCCTGTATGCTCGGATATGATTATCCGCTTCATTAATAGTTTTTTCACTATTTTCGAACAAGTCTGTTTTCATCTGTAATTTATTCAGATAACTTTTAAACAAATAATACTTATTAAGCGAGACATAAAAGAAACCGAATAACATCAGAAAAATTATTCCAAATGATCCCAGCACATAGGGAATTCTCTTTTTGATCCGTTTGTATTGCAGGTGTTCGGCAGGCAAAAGATTAACATTCAAAGGCACCATACCGTTGCCGCGCAAAGCAAGACCGATAGCCGGACCGATAAATTCATTTACCTGCATGTCTATCTTAGGATCAAACTTTAAAAAGCTAAAGTAGTCTATCTTTTCAACATTCACAGAAAGGCTGCTCTCAAAAAACTTATCAATATTTTTGATCTTGCTCAATCCTCCGCATAAAATAACCTTGCGAAATTTTACTTCTGAAACATTTTGTGATTTGTAAAAATTAAGCGTTTTAACAATTTCATTTATCAAGTCCGTGAGTACACCGGTAATTGCCTCGGCAATCTTATGATCCTGTTCTGCTTCCAAACTTCCTTTTTCATGGTAAAGCATCACAACCTGGCCCTTTTCCTTTTTTATCTTTTCGGCCAGTCTGCGGTCTATTTTAAAAACGCGCATAAGCGCGTCATTTATGTCTTCTCCTCCTAAAGGCAGGCTTCTTGTCCAGATCTTTCCGGCATTAGCAACGATTACATTTGTGGTTTTTGCTCCGCAATCAATTATCAGGGTTTCCTTTAAATCCCGGTAAAAATACTGCAGGCTGTTATAAAGCGCCAGATTACTCACATCTATAAATTCCACATTAAGTGAGCACTCGCTCGCAACATTAAGAATTGAATTTATCAATTCCTTTTTTACTGCAGCCAGCAGAATGCTTAATTGTTTTTTATCGCGGTCGTAGATCTGAAAATCCCAAACAACATCCTTGATCGGAAAAGGAATCTGCTGCTGGGTTTCATAAAGAACAATTTGGCGTAATTTTTGTGGTGCTGTAACAGGGATTTTCACTAAACGAACAAAAGCAGATTGTCCGGCGATGGATATACCTACTTTAACATTGCGTAATACTTTTTCATTACGCAGGAATTTTTTAAGAAAATAGGCAGCTTTGGCTAGCTGGTCTTCCGGATTAAGTTCTAAGGCACTTTCCTCATATTCCTGGCAAACAGCCTTTAATAAACGCATCGTACCGTTCTTTTCTTTAGTCAAAAGAACGATCTTAAGCGCACCCGCGCCGATATCAACACCTAGGAATAGATCTTTATTTACTGCAGACATAATTTACCCTGATTAATTACATTCCCTGTTGATTTTTTTTGGTAAGCTACTAAATATGATTATTAACCAAATATTAGCCCCACCCTTTCCTCCCTGAAAAGGTGACATTTAAGGTAAGTTCCTGTATCCTTCGGAATTGCTGGAAGCCGTAACTTATTTATGTACATATTATATAACATATTTATAAAGCTTTGTCAATACTTCTAATTTTATTCAAAGAATTTAATAAAATGGTTTCAAAGCATGAAAACACAATTGTACTTTTTTCAGACACTCAGAGAGTTTATTAAAGTAATGAGCGGCAGGAACATGGAAAGAACTATAACTCCAACCACAACTCCCATGACAATAACAAGCAAAGGCTCAAGCAAGGATGTCAGGGTTCCGGCTGTAATCTCGATTTCCTCTTCATATGTATCGGCTACTTTTGAGAGCATTTTATCTAAAGACCCGCTTTCTTCTCCTACAGCTATCATATTGACCATCAACTGGGGGAAAACCTCAGTACTCTCAAGCACTTTTGAGATAAAACCTCCCTCCCGGACACTATCATAAACCGAGTTAATCGCCTTAGCTATTACCTCATTACCGCTGACCTGCTTTGTCAGTTCAAGCGCCCTAAGGATCGGGACTCCGCCTTCTAAGAGAGTAGCCAGAGTTCTGGCAAAACTGGACGCAGTTACTTTCTGGATCAAAAGCCCGAAAACAGGAATATTCAGGATTAATTTATCATTAAAATAGCGAAAAACATAATTGCGCAAAAGCAGCTTATAACTTATAAACATTAAAACAATTGCTCCAAATAACAAATACCACCGTTCCACTAAAAAATTACTAAATGCGAGCAGCAACCTGGTCAAAAGAGGCAAGGCAATGCCTGTATTCTGAAATAATTCCATAAAGCGCGGTATTACAAAAGCAACTATAAAACCGAGTATAACGATTGAAACAACCAAAACAAGACAAGGATAGATCAGGGCCGCTTTTATGCGCTGCGAAATCCTGTGATTTCTTTCAAGGTAATCAGCCAGCCTCTTAAGAACTTCATCCAGAGCACCGCCGGTCTCCCCTGATTTTACCACGTTTATATAAACCCGGGAAAAAGAATCCGGATAATACGCAAGCGCCCCGCTGAAAGTTTTTCCGGATTGAATCATATCAATAATATCATCAAGCATTACCCTCATTCTTCCAAACCGCATCTGCTTATTAATCGTCTGAAGTCCTCTTACTAGCGGTAAACCGGCATTTAGAAGCACCGCAAGCTGCCTGGTAAAAACAACCCGGTCTTCCGGTTTAAACTTAGCAACGCCTCGTTTTATAATATTTAATTTTCCAATTACTGCTGAAAAAATATTGCTTGATTCAACTCTCTCATCTGCGGCAAGAACATGAGACGGGAATATACCCATTTGGCGTATCTGGCTCAGAGCGTCATTAAGATTAACGGCCTCTACCTGTCCGTTTAGATCTTTTCCTTCTCTGTCGACCGCAGTATAATTAAACAGTTCTTTTTTCATAAATTAATCTCTTTTTTAGTATTGCGTATTGCATCTAAAAACGAAGGACGATGGATGACCATTCGCTCCGCTCATTAAGACGAGGGACGAACGATCTCTTTGTTCGCTTAAAAAACTATTTTCCACAAAACTTATCCGCTTCTAGCCGTTACCGCTGCCTTTTAAACCGATACGGGCATCGCTGCCGTTGCCTTTTGCTTTTCACATGAGCTATCAGCTATGAGCTAATATTCTTTTTACTTGTTATAAATACGCCGTTGTTATCGCAACCAATTCATCTAAGGTTATCAGCCCGGAAAAAACTTTAAGCAATCCATCCTCTCTTAAAGTACGCATTCCGCTTTTTATCGCCTGTTCTCTTAATCGGACAATAGGCACTTTATCCAGAATAAGCGATCTTATTTCCTCATCAAGAATAAGTAATTCAAATATTCCGGAACGGCCTTTATATCCTGAATGATTACACTGTTCACAACCTCGGCCCTTGTAGAATTTTTTTTCCTTGCGCTCATTTTCACTTATACCCGCGTCCCTTAAGGATTCTTCCGTCGGAGTATATTCGTGTTTACATTTATGGCAAATACACCGAACAAGTCTCTGGGCTAAAATCGCCTCGATGGAAGAAGCGATCAAAAAAGGCTCCACTCCCATATCAATAAGCCGGGTAATAACACTGGGCGCATCATTGGTATGCAAAGTGGAGAAAACAAGGTGTCCGGTTAAAGAAGCATGTATGGCCATTTGTACTGTTTCCGTATCACGGATTTCTCCGACCATAATAATGTCAGGATCCTGACGCAAAATATGGCGAAGCGCCACAGGAAAAGTCATGTTTATTTTTGGGCGTACAGAAACTTGGATCAGCCCGGGCAAGTCAAATTCAACCGGATCCTCTACGGTAATGATCTTCTTTTCTATTGAATTGATTTCACTTAAAGCAGAATATTGCGTGGTAGTCTTTCCGCAACCTGTGGGACCTGTACTCAAGATTATGCCATAGGGCTTTTTAATCAATTCCCTTATTTTTTCTCTGGTATCAGGTTCAAATCCTATTTCATTAAGTGATAACTGCACGTTAGCCCTATCAAGGATTCGGATAACAACACTCTCACCGAATATTGTCGGAAGCGTCGATACCCGCAAATCCACCATTCTGCCGGCTATTCTAACCATGGTCCTGCCGTCCTGCGGCAGCCGTGTTTCTGCGATATTGAGATTAGCCATAACTTTTATCCGCGAGCTGATAGCCAGATGCAGCACCTTGGGAGGAGAAATAACATCATAGAGGATCCCATCCAAACGATAGCGGATCTTAAAGTCATCTTGAAAAGGCTCAAAATGTATATCCGAGGCATTTCTGTTAATAGCCTGGGTAAGAATCATGTTGATCAACTTTATTATTGGCAGCCGTGAAGCAGTCTCCTCTATATTCTCAACATTTTGAGCTCCATCAATTAACTCCGGGGTATTCTGACTTATTTCAAAGAAAAGCTCATCTACACTTTCCGCCTCTTGTTTGTAATGCTTTTTTATGGCCTGGGCAATACTCTCATGGCTGGCCACTTTCCCTTTTATGTTGCAGTTAAACATAAAGCGCAGGTCATCAAAGATACTGAAATTAAGCGGATTATCTGTAGCAATAATAAGCGTATTCATTTGGAAACTAAGCGGCATTATATTATAAAGGCGGGCAATCGCTCCGGGGACTTTTTCAACAACCTCTTGAGCAATAGCAAAATCATCGAGTTCTACGGTTTCCATCTCAGCCTGAACACCCAGAAGTTTAAGCAATTGCTCCTGAGTAATAAATCCCAGGTTGACAAAGATCTGTCCTAAAGGCAAACCGCTTGTTTTCTGCTGTTCTAATCCCTCCCTGAGATCATGGGCACTGATCAGACCGCGCTCCTTGAGGATATCTCCTATTGGTTTGAATTTAAATTCACTATTCATTTTCTACTTTAATACCCGCTTCCCGAGAATTGTCATGCAATAATTTGTAATACCAGCTTACAAGTACTGCGAAACAGTTGCTAAAAGTTACTAAAGGTTACCAAACGTTAATAATGGTTACTATTAGTTACTAAAGGTTATCCGGATTATAAACATTGTAACCTTTCGTAACCTCTTGTAACTTTTTGTAACACTTAGTAACCTGTTTTATTACTTTTTACTTTATAACATTTTTCTGGGCTTTCTGTGTTCCAACTGGCAGACCGGCTAACTCTATTCGCTTTAATCTACTCGCTGCTTAACTTGAATCCATAAGCTGCTCCCGTCTTTTTTACTTTTTACTT
>JAZDHG010000030.1:0-5717 GCA_043806135.1 Candidatus Omnitrophota bacterium | reverse complement strand
CGGTGGCGGGGACGGAATAGACGTTTTGTCTTCTTTTTATACTGAGGATTGGCTTTGGTTTCTGTGATAAATTCCTCAGATGGAACCTTGGGGTGTTTTGAAACCGGCAAGGTTGACTTGATCAGTTTTTCAATATCCTCTACATCGCGCTTCTGGTCCGGCATGGCAAAAGATATGGCATGTCCTTTATGCCCGGCGCGGGCTGTGCGTCCGATGCGATGTACATAATTGCTGGCATCATCCGGGATATCGTAGTTGATGACCAATTCAATACCGGTGACGTCGATTCCTCGAGAGGCAATATCCGTAGCTACCAGCACCTTGTATTTTCCGGATTTAAATCCTTCCAATGCTGCCCGGCGCTGCTCAAGCGTGCGGTTGGAATGTATCTCAGCCGCGCGGTGCCCCATGCCCCGGATCGCCCGTGTCAGACGTACGGAGTTATGCTTGGTACGCGAAAACAAAAGCACTGGGCCGTGGTACTGGCTGAGTACCTGGCGCAGAAGATCCATTTTAGCGCTCTTTTTTACAATATATAATTCATGGGTGATATTATCCGCCATTGTGCCTGAAGGCGCGATCTCCACCGACACCGGCAACTGCATATATTTTGCCGCAATATCCACGATCTCTTTAGGCATGGTTGCGGAAAAAAGCATTGTCTGCCTCTCTTTCGGCAGATGCTGCAAGATCAGCTCGATCTGAGGCAAAAATCCCATATCCAGCATGCGGTCCGCTTCATCCAGCACCAGCATCTCAACTTCCTGAGGCAGCACGTTCCAGTTGCTCATATGGTCGATAAGCCTGCCCGGGGTAGCAATAATTATCCTGGGGTTGCGCCTGAGCGCCCTTACCTGCGGTTCCATCGGCGCCCCGCCGATAAGGCAAACGGCCTCCATTTTGAATGACGCAACAATCGGCTGAAAGGCCTCTTCTATTTGAAGCGCTAGTTCCCGGGTAGGAGCCAGCACAAGTCCTGTGCCTTTTTTCCCGGCCAGACACTGCACCATGGGTATGGCAAACGAAAGGGTCTTCCCGGTACCGGTCTGGGCAATGCCCACAACATCTTTCCCTTCAATAGCCAAAGGGATGGTCTGTACTTGGATCGGTGTGGGTACTTTAAATTTTATACTATCAAGGATGTCCAGAATCCGCGGCGCTATACCCATTCCGTAAAAATTTGGGATACTTTGATCGTTTGTCTGTGCTAAATTATTCATATTTTTTTCTTTCTTTTTATGGCCAGCTCTTCAAATACCTTCTTATAATAGTATTTTATCATTAATCGCGCAAAATATACAGAAAGATTCAAATAAAATCCTCTTAAAGGTTATTCGCCCTTACGGGCAAGTAAGGGGCTTCCTTTTTAGTTAAAGCCCGGGGTTTTATCGTACAGAATAAACTTTCCCGCCCCTACATTACCTAAAGACAGGCTTCACATTTGGCCGGATGCAAATGAATAGAAAAAATTTTTCTCTGGATACGAGAATTTACTGCGCTGGAACAATTGCAAAAGAAATTTATTCTCTGGGTTGAACATTATAACCGCGAATGTCCCCGCTCAACTTCGGGGTATTGTACGCCGGTTGCGTTTGAGAAAGAATAATTACTCTTTACTAACAATTATTAACCTTTAATAACAGGGTGCATAAAAAATACTTTACTATTAACACAAAAATATGCTAAAATTTTATCCAAGGAAAATAACAAAAATTTTTAAAAAAGGAGGTTAGGGTATGAAAGTAGTAAAAATGGTTTTGGTAGCGGTAATGATTGTTCTTCTTGGATTTAGCGAAGTTATAGCGCAAGAAGCATTTGAATTAAAAGTGCCCCTTCCGCTCACAGGTAAAAACAAGAAATTCGGTGAGATCATACAAAACTCCGCGATTTTGGCCCTGGAGGAGTTTAACGCTACAGGCGGATTTAAAAAGGGAATATTAAAAGGAAAACAATTCAAAATGGTTTTTGAAGATGACGGCACAGATCCAGCAAAAGTCTTAGAGATAGTAAATAGGCTTATTATTGAAGAAAAACAGCCTGTTATTTTGGGGGTCTATGGTAGCGACTCAAGTTGGGAAGCAGCCCAGGCTACATCTAAACTCGGTATACCTTTTATTGTTTGTTATGGTGCTGCAAACAAGATTGGAGAACAGGGCTGGACAAACATTTTTAGAATCCAGCCGCCAGCTAAGGAATACCTCGGCGGATTAACCGATTTTTTGAAAAAAGTAGTTGAGCCCAAGACAGTAGCGATTCTTTATGAACCTTCATCTTATGGTAAAAGCACAGCCGAATCAATGAGAACCTTTTGCGCGAAAGAAGGCTTAACGGTTGTCCATGATGCCAGCTACGATGCTGCGCAAACCGATTTTAGACAGCTACTTATGGAAGTAAGGGGGAAAAACCCGGATGTGGTGTTTATGGTATCGTATAACATAGACGGGATATTGCTCATGAAGCAGTCGATGGAGTTGAAGTTAAATCCTAAAATATTTGCCGGCGGAGCAGCCGGATTTGTTTTACCTAATTTTACTGAACAAGCCGGGGCAGCGGCGGAAAATGTTGTTACAAGCAATCTCTGGGCGTACACCTTAAAATATCCGGGAGCAAAAGAATTCGCTGAGAAATATAAAGAAAGATACGGCGAATATCCTTCATATCACGGGGCGTTATCGTACTCGTCTATTACAGTGCTGGTTGATGCCTTAGAAAGAACAGTCTCATTGGCTCCGGCTGATATCATAGCCGCTCTTGACGCAACAAACATAATGACCGTTTTTGGGCTGGTTGAATTTACCGATTATGACGGTTTTACTAATCAGAATAAAACAGCAACTATTGTAATGCAGGTGCAGAACGGGAAATTGGTTTCTGTATGGCCTGAGGCAGTTGCTGAAACGAAGTATATATATCCTGTTCCAAAATGGTAGAAAATACGGCGGATAACAGGAGCTATTTGTAGTAGAGATTTAAATAGGGACAGACTGAGTTAGTTCGGTCTGTCCCTATTTCCTATAAAAGGTATCTATCCTGATTTGTATTGCGTTTAAAAATTCTATGACAGCCTTTTTACGGTTACTATCGGATCACTCGTAACTCATAATTTGTAACTATCCCATCCTTGTGCTTTACTTTTTTCTCTTGCTACCTGCTACTCTTTTCTCGCTACTTTCTTCTAGTAACTATTTTTGTTTTTCATGAGCTAATATGCGTCCTTCGTCCTTCAGTTTTTCAATCTTATCAGCCATCAGCTATCGACCATTGACTCTTTACTTTTTATTGTTCCCTCATACATCTTATATTCAAGCAGGCGGCATTCAATGCGGGCATTATAGAATATCAGTTTGCGGCTGGTGCGCAATCCCACTCTTTTGCCCAGATTCAGATTGCCGGTAAAGATATATCCTGTGTATCCTGCGCATTGCTGCTTGAAAAAATCCCCGATATCTTTATATGTCGTTTCCAGCTTTTTCTCTTCCCCCATCCGAAAGCCATACTCCGGATTAAGAACAATAATGCCCGGCTCCTTGGGCAATACGGTTTTCCTGTAATCACATACCTGGAAATCTATCATGGAATCAACGCCTGCGGTCTGCGCATTTTTTTTAGCCGCCTCAATAGCCTTGGGGTCAATATCAGTCGCGATTATCGGTTTAGTTATTTTTTTAAGCACGCCTGCGTGCGCTGCTTTGCGGACTTTTTGCCAGGCTTCTTTATCAAAACCTTTTACATGCATAAACCCGAAATTGCTTCTCAGCAGTCCTGGAGAGCGTTTTAAAGCAATCAGCGCCGCTTCTATAGCCAGTGTTCCGCTTCCGCACATGGGGTTAACCAGCGGCACAGAGCCGTCATATCCGGTGGCCTGCATGATCGCTGCCGCCAAAATCTCCTGCAAGGGTGCTTTAAACGGAATCTTTCTGTATGTCCGGTCAGACAATTTCTTACCGGACGTATTTAAGTACAGCCAGCAGGTATCGTCTTTCCAGTAAAGATTTAACACCACATTATCCCGTTCTGCTCCGGAATCCGGGCGGCTGCCGCATTTTTTCATCAAACGGTCCACAATAGCATCTTTGGCCTTTTGAGAGGCAAATACGGCATTTTTGATATGATCGGACTGGGTACCGGACGAAATGCTCAGGTATTCTGTCGGGTCGATGATCTCCTCCCAGGCCATAGCGTTTATTTCCCGGTAAAGTTCCTCAGGGCTATCGCAGGTAAATTTCTTAAGCAGATAAAGCACATTAAAAGCTGTACGCAGATAAAGATTGAGCTTTTGCGTATCATTTAATGACGCCTTTATCTCCAATCCTGTCTCATGCGAGGATAGAACGGCAAAACCCAAGGCTTCAACTTCCTTGATCAGATACGGCACAATACCGCGGGCACAGGTGATCAAAACTATATCTTGTTTATTAAAATCCATAGGGGTTATTATAGTATTAAGTAGGGCGTTTGACTATCATTAATATGACTAAATACAATTAGCTGTATTCAGAGGATTATGTAAGCTCATTTATTTAAATTATTCAAAGGCCCCCAATCCGGGATTGACCAGACACATGAAAACAGGCCTTAAGAAAACTTTCACTTGTACAATTACTACAGTGTATGTATAATTAGCTTTTCTGAGCAGGGTTAGAATATGGTTCATTTTAATATAGCTTAATTTAAATCATAGATATTGCTAAAGCAAAACATAAAAAAGGATGCCTGAATGCTAAAAAAAATAATTATAGTCATTCTGGCTACTCTTTGCCTAGCACTTGCCATATTTTTTCAACAGCGGATGATTGGAACAGTTTATACTCACCTGTTCTACATTCCAATTATTCTCGCCTGCACATGGTGGCAAAAAAAAGGTATTGCAATAGCCTTGATCTTCTCAGTATCAGTAGTACTGATCCATTTTATATTTCGCCCGCACATATCTTTTACCAGCGACGCATTAAGAAGCCTGCTTTTCATTATAGTCTCCGTATTAGTATCAAAACTAAGCATCGCGGAAAAAAAATACCATGAGCAAACTGCAATCCTTCTAGAAAAGCAGCTAGACCTATCAAAAACGCTTCAGGACCAAAACAATAAACTAATAGAATCCAACAAAAAAACAGAAGAAAAAAATGAAGAACTTAAAAAGTTTTTTAAACTTACAGTCGGCAGAGAAATAAAAATGATCGAACTAAAAAATGAACTCAATAAGCTCAAGGGAAATCAATAGCAAGAAAAACCCCGCACCTAAGCACACTCCAAAAACAAGCAATGTAGAGATTGTGGTCAAACCCACACATCTTCCCGATGATCAGGGAAAGGATTTGGCTATAATTAATATGGCTGATTCACACCGCTGCTGCAGGCAAAATACTCTAAATGAAGAGCTCTTGCCTGACTCTTTTCCTTATTGTTCAATCGCCTTTCTTTAGGACTATTTCTTTTATCGCACGGCTTGTTTTATTATAATTAAATATTTAATTAAATAGTTAAATAGGGACAGCGACTATTTAATTCTCATTTAACTTTTTCCGGCCTGCCCCAAGATAGAGCATGCAATCTTCTGTCAAGCCTCTTTTCATAGTTAAATAGGGACAGCGACTATTTAATTCTCATTTAACTTTTTCCGGCCTGCCCCAAGATAGAGCATGCAATCTTCTGTCAAGCCTCTTTTCAAGTCTTTCCACAAACTCTATACCACCTAAAGGCCTTCCACTCATTGTATG
>JAZDHG010000029.1:0-10302 GCA_043806135.1 Candidatus Omnitrophota bacterium | reverse complement strand
TAGCCCGCATATTTCATAGCCCAAAGAAAAGGGACTATGAAATGGCATACCCTGATAGCAGAGATAAATTATGTAACAATTTATCTCATCAGCCCTTTGGGTGGATATTTCATGTATTTATGAAATATCCAGTTAGGAGATACATGAAATTAACGAATAATAATGGAATAGCTGCGGTCCTTGGGCTTATTGTTATTCTGGTGCTGGCGATACTCTCAAGCGCCATGCTTATGCGCGGTGTCGGAGGCAGCCGCAGGACAGAGGTATTTGTTGATGAAAACAGGGCGTTCTGGGTGGCAGAAGCGGGGATTGCTAAGGCGTTGTGGGAGCTTGATAACGGAGCCGGAGCCTGGACAGGATGGACAACCGCAGGAAATAATAAAACACTGCAGGCATCTCTCGGTGCTGCGGGTGATTATGATATAACGGTTTATGATTTTGCCAATCCACCGCTTAAAATTGAAGTAACGGGATTTTATCCTGACCGCAATTCTGCGGATGCTATTACCCGTAATTTTGAAATTATTGTGACGCAATCCACAAATACCTTGTTTAAGTATGCAGCCTATAGCCAGGATGAGCTGACTATAAGCGGGCAGGGGTCTACGGACAGCTATGACTCGAGCTTGGGAGCGTATGGAGGAACAAATGTTGGTACAGCCGGAGATGTCGGCAGCGGAGTAGAAGTGGATGCCAGCGGCCAGGCATATGTGGACGGAGATATAGTTATACCGGAAGGGGCAGATCAGCCTGATTCTCAATATTATTCCGGTACAGTGGAGGAGGAAAACAATCCTAGCCTTGCTCCAATCACAGTTCCGGCAAATCTTGTGGCTTTGCCCAACGGCGGCAGTATTTCAAGCGGGACAACTCTGGCTCCGGGAGATTACCAGTACTGGATGATAAATCTTTCCAGTAAAACAACGCTTACCCTAACCGGGCCGGCGAACATATACCTGACCGGAGGAACATCGATCAGCATATCCGGACAGGCAGAGGTTGTTATTGATTCCGCAAGTACAGGGCCTGTAAATATATATTTTGATGGTGATGTAAGCCTTAGCGGACAGGGAATTACAAATGAGTCCACAATTCCATCTAACTTGATACTGTATGGGACAAATACTAATTCACAAACAGTTAGTCTTAGCGGGCAGACGGATTTTTTTGGTGCTGTTTATGCGCCTACGGCAACACTTCATCTTACAGGTCAGGGAGGGTTGTTCGGTTCGTTCATCGGAGATGAGGTGAATATAAGCGGACAGGGTGGGGTGCATTATGATACTGCTTTAGGTTCCGCAGCAGGAACCGGCGTGATAACTTATTCTATTACATCCTTCAAAGACGGGCAGACTCCGTTTAGCCTGTCACCTTAGAGGATGGCTGATGGCAGGGAGTAGGGTTTGGGGTGTAGGGATTAGGTGTGTTATCCTGAAATAGATTGACGGAAAAATAAATTAACCGCAGATTTACCCCGTTAGATAATAGCTTTGTTGTATCTAATGGGGTGGACACAGATAAACGCGGATGTAAAACATATGCTTAACTTAACTTTGTCAAGTTAAGCCTTCACAAACCAAGTTCAGAAGGAAAATACATTTTCCTTACTGAGTATTGGTTTGATGAAGGCATGCGGCTGGAGCGCAGCCACAAATAAGCATATGATTTTCCGGAAACAGCATTAGGTTGCTGCGTTAATCAGCGTTTATCAAGCGAAGCGGGCGGTTAATTAAATTATCTGTGTTTAAAAGTGTCAACTATTCCAGGACAAGACAGCCAACCCACTAAACCAAAGAAAATACAGCGCGATATTTCAAAAGGGGAGACGTAAAAGAAAATTTGAAAGAGGCTTTAACGCGATAACGCGCAAACCCGCTGACTTGTAAACATCTGTCTTAGTGTCTTTTTTACTAACCGCTATACGCTGTTTTTAATGAAGGATTCAATCTCTTCTATAATATAATCCGGTGTGGATGCTCCGGCGCCTATTCCGACCTTGATTTTGTCTTTAAACCAGCTTTTGCGGATCTGACTCTTAGAATTTACCCAATAGGTATTGGGGTTAATTTTTTTGGATAGTTCATATAAACGCTTTGTGTTCGCGCTGCTTTTTGCCCCGATAATTATCATTATATCCTGGCTGGAGGGAAGCAGCTGGATTTCTTTTTGCTTAAGGCGGGTAGGCTGGCAGATCGTATCGCAGAAAATCAGTTTTTTGATATGTTTTTTCAATTCAGCCACAATATCTCTAACTTTATCCTGGTTTTGAGTCGATTGCACCACAACAGCGGCTTTTTCGATATGCGCAAATTTAATTCCGGTGATCTCTTTTTTACTTGAGATGATGATCGGTGTGTTTTTAAGATTTCCCCGTATGCCGATGACCTCATCGTGCCTTTTGTCTCCGATAATAATAATGGTATAGTTCTTCTGTTCATATCCTCGGGCTTTTGAATGAATTTCTTTTACCATTGGGCAAGTGGCGTCTATGATCTTATACCCGAGCTTTTTCGCTTTTTCGTAAACACTTTTCGGAGCTCCGTGCGCGCGTATTAATAAAACGCCGTTACTTTGAGCCTGCAGCCGGCTGATTTTTTTTATGCCGGTTTTTTTTATATCGCTAACCACTCTCGGGTTGTGAACAATATCACCAAGCATATAAATATTTTCATGCGATTGCGCTGTTTGCTGTGCCAGGCGCAGGGCACGGCGAACTCCGGAACAAAATCCGGCGCTTTTAGTTATGGTTATTTTTTTCATGCTTTGATTCAGTCTTTAATAAAAGAGAATATACAATCTTCAAAAAGCTTTCTTTGGGCAATGTTAAGTTTTAAGCTTAAAATAATTTCTTTTGATTTAGTTATCAGTTTATGGATTCCATCCAAGGTTTTTTTATGCGCTCCCGTAGTGATTATAATACGCCTGATCTTTTCCAGGTCTTTGAATTTAAGATCCTTTTTGCCCAGGCATTTATTTATAAATGCTCTGTCTGCAGAGGATCCTTTTTTATAAGCTAAAAATATGGGCAGGGTTTTTTTTGCCTCCATAATATCACTTAAAACAGATTTTCCGATCTTTTGGGTTTTTGCGAACAAACCAAGTAAATCATCCTGGATCTGAAAGGCCTCTCCTAAAAGCTCACCCAAACGGCTAACCTTAGCGAGCTCACTATTTGGGGCACCGGCGAATATGCACCCGCAGACAAGAGGTGATTTGAACGTGTATTCAGCTGTTTTAAGCAGATAATTAAGGCGGATATTCTTTAACTGAATCTTTTTGAGCGGGGTAAAACCGTTTAGTATGTCAATGAATTCTCCGGCACCTGTCAGAATAGTTGATGAAAGGAATACCCTGAGAGCTTCCAGCTGGATCTTCTGCGGCGTTTTTGCGCTTAAAAAAGCTTCGATAGACATAGCGTATATTATGTCGCCGATTACAATGCCCATGTTCTTACCATTAGCTGCAGACTGATTAAGGGCTTGCTGGATCACTTTATGCATGGTCGGCTTACCGCGGCGGGTATTTGAGTTGTCAATAATGTCATCATGTACAAGTAGAAAGTCATGCAGAAGCTCAAAAGCAAGCGAGGAACGTATCATTAAAGCAGGGAGAGTCTTTTTTTCCGCATAAGCCTGATAAGCTAAGAGAAAAAATATCGGCCTGATGCGTTTGCCGTCCCGCAGCACGAATTCTTTGATGCTCCGGCTGATTACAGGGTTAATTTTACCCAGTTTGCGAGAATGCATGGCAGTTTCCACAAAACCCTTTAATTGGCTGTTGATTTTCGCTTTGATCTGGGATTTCATGCAGATTATCTTAACATAGGGCAATTTTTTTAACAATAATTAATTGAAAAATTCAGCTAATTGTAATAAACTAATTAAAATAAAGGAAAAACCTAAAAGTAAAGAAAGGAATCAAAAATGCTGGAAAAAATGAAAAGTATGTTTGAAGCTCAGAAAAAAATGAAAGAGATCCAAAGAAGTCTTGAGAATATTTCCGTTAACTTTGAGGGCTCAGGCGGAAAGATCAAACTGAGCATGAGCGGCACCCAGAAAGTGCTTTCACTGGACATAGATGAGTCACTATTATCTGCAGATAATAAACAAATACTCCAAAGGGAACTGGTTAATTCTATAAATAGCGCAGCGGTTAAAGTCCAGAAAGTCGCTGGAGAGCAATTAAAATCCGCTATGGGAGATCTTAAAATACCCGGACTTTGATCGTTACCCCGTTTAGAGATGCCAAAGAGGAGAATAAACTTATATCAATCGGCCTGAAAAATAAGGAGAAACTCTTTCCAGATAAAAATTGCAGGTTACGGTTGCCAAGTGTCAACCTATCTCTAACGGGGTTTATTCAATGGTTTGTCTGTAAACCATTGCATTTACTTTGTCACGACCGGAATTTTTGGCTTTGTAAAGCTGTTTATCTAGAGCCTGGATAACTGTGTCAACATCCAGATTGTCCTGGCTGTCAAAACTTACCAAACCGAGACTTATGGTAAATTTAATGGGTATGTCCTTTGTACCGAAGTCGTACTCTTTGACCTTTACTCTTAATCGTTCGGCCATTAATTGTGGCCCGTGAAAATTAATATGAGGTGAGAGAATTACGATTTCCTCGCCGCCGTAACGGCAGATGATATCCATGTTGCGAACGTTTTTTTAAGAAGCGCAGCCAGGCTCTTGAGGGTAGCATCTCCCTGCAGGTGACCGTATTTATCATTCACTTTTTTGAAAAAATCCAGGTCAATCATTATTGCGGAAAGAGGGTAGTCGTAACGCTTTATTTTTTTAAGCTCCTCATCCAGACGGCGCATCAGGTAGCGACGGTTGAAAACCTGCATCAGGTCATCAGTAATGGATATATTGGAAAGCAATTTATTTTTTTCCTCCAGTTCTTCCTGAAGCGCCTGTCTTTGCAGAAAAACATTTGCATAGGCGGCAAGTTCCTCGATATTTATCGGCATGGTAAAATAGCCGTCAATTAGTGCGGCTTGAAACAAGGTTATTTTTTCCTTTTGTTCATTGTCATCTGTCAAAATTATGATAGGCACGGTTTCCGTGTTTAGGCGCGAACGGATAGCAATACACAATTCCTGGCAGATATTGAAATCCGGCAAATGGTTGTTTAAGAATATAAGGCTGGGCTTGTAATCTACTACCCTGTTGAGCAGTTCCTGCGCAGTGGGTATTGAATCGAGATTAAAACGGTCTGCAAAGTAGCTTTTTAGTGACGAGACTGTACCTTTATCTATACCGATACATAGAATGCTTTGATTTGCCATTTTTTTTTCCTCAGAAATATTTTACTACATATTTTTAAAATAGCAAATTTCTCTTAAAAATAGCCACGGTCAGAACCCCTTGACGGGATCATTTTTATTTTAGTATAATAAAAACAATTATGGTAATTAAATCGATTGAAAAAGATTAAGTTATGCAGACAAAACAAGCGCATATTTTTTATTCTGGGACTGTACAGGGTGTAGGATTCCGTTACCGGAGCAGGGCTATTGCCTTAAGTATGAATATCCGCGGTTGGGTGAAAAATCTTCCTGATGGAAGGGTAGAGGTTACGGCTCAGGCCGACAAGAATGATCTTGTTGAATTTATTAATACTGTGGATCACTCATTCGAAGGCTATATCAGAAACAGGCAGATTTGCTGGGGAGATGCGCATGAAAAGTTAAAAGGGTTTGAGATTACCTTTTAAGATTGAAAATAAAAAATTAATTTTATAGAAATTTTTCTGATATATAGAGCAATCCAGTGCCTTGGGAAACGATTCTTAAAGACTTTTGAAATAGTGCATGTACAGAATTATCTGTTATTGTGATATAGAGAGGTGTTTTGGGCAGATGCATTAGGCACTAATATGGCCGGTTTTCCTGTATTTAATCCGAAAAAAAAGCTTGTGATGAAAAGGCGAATTAGCTATAATATTTACAGTGTAAAAAAAGATACGCAAAAGAGGACTTGTAGATTTTTGGCCGTAAGGCTTGGTCAGGGATGATGAAACAATTTAATTATTTATGTTGTTGCGGATTAGTTTTTTTTCTATTGTCAGGGTTTGATGCTGGTATTGAAGCTGAAAGGCTTAAGAATAATCAGGCCAAACCCGCTGGTCCTGTTATCGAATATGAAGAACCAGTTATCCCCCTGGAATCAAACCAAGATCTCTATCACCAATACCATCTTCTTGTTACCACTTCTTTAGAGGAAGCAAGTAACACACTTGCGGAAGATCCGGCCTGGTCATACCGAATGGCTCAAAATGCTTATAATTATATAAATCTACTCAAAAAACTGCTGAAAACAGAGTATGAAGATGCATTTGTAAATGTAAATAAAGAGCTGAATGTTTTAATGACCGATATGAAAAAACGTAATCTAACGGGTTCAAGACGCAAAGAATTGGTTAAGGAGCTGGCTGCTCTGGCTGATCAGATAGAATATGATTTTAATTTTGTGAAAATACAGTCATGGATAAAGAATTAATATTTGAACCCCTGGTTGTAGGAGAGCTTGATACTAATTGCTATGTTCTTGCCGGCAAAAAATCAAGAGAGGCGGTAATTATTGATCCGGGGGCAGACGCTGATAGTATTAATGCTGTTTTAGAACGTAACAGCTTAAAGCTTAATTGTATAATATTAACTCACGGACATTATGATCATATCGGTGCGTTGGATAATTTTGATGCACCTGTATATATCCATACTGATGACCTGGAGTTTATGAAAAATTCTTCAATGAATCTTTCTGCGAGCTTTGGCGTTGACAAAAAAATTGATGTTAAAGTCAAGGGCTTGAAAGACGGGGAAATAATTTCTGTGGGAGATTTGAAGTTTTCTGTCATTCATACCCCGGGACATACCCCCGGAGGTATCTGTCTTAAAATCGGATCAATGCTTTTTAGCGGTGATACACTGTTTCGAAATGGGATCGGCCGCACAGATTTGCCCGGCGGGTCATTTGAGCAGATAATCAATTCAATAAAAAAAAGAATTTTTACCCTGAATGATGATATAATAGTATTTCCGGGGCACGGACCGGCGACTACTATTAAAGAAGAAAAAGAAGGCAATGATTTTTTATGACGCTTAATCGCAACGAAATGTTTTTAATGGGTTTTTATCTGGTGATGATAGTTGCCCTTGGTGTTTATTTTTTCTTTTTCCAGATTGTTGCACCGCGGCATAATATGCTCAAGAGCAAGATCGTTTATACGGAAGAGGCATTGTTAAGGGTAAATAAGATCTTAAGTACAAGTGCTATTGTGGAAAAGGAATTTAACTCTTTTCAGGAAAAGTTTTCCAGAAAGGAAGTTAAGGAAACGGTTTCCACGGATATCCTGCAGGATATAAAGGTTAAAGCCTCCGAAGCGGGTTTAAATGTTATTAATCTCAAACCGCTTTCGGTTAAACAGGAAGGCTTGTATGGAGAATTTGACTTTAAACTTGAAACAGAGGGGCATTTAAAGAATTTCGGAAAGTTTCTTTACGATCTTGATGATTCTGCATATATTTTCGGTATTAAATATACTCAAATTAATGCCCAGGAAAAAGGAGCGCCGCTGAAAGTGCAGTTGATGCTTAGCGCCGCTCTGGCAAATAAGTGAAGGAATAATGAGAAAAAGAACGCTGACAATGCCCGCATTTGACAAAACAGTAGACCAGTTTAACTTAGGCCTAGGCGTATTGCTGTGTGTTTTGCTGTTTAGTGTTTTGTTTCTAAAATACTCAAGCCCGGGGTATAATTCCTATATAATATCTCCAGCACATAAGGCTGAGGCTGAACTGCCTGTGCTGAATTTAGCAAAAAAGTCAGATAAATATTATGAAAGAATACTTGGCCGCAGGGAACTGTTTGTTGCTCAGCCGGGACTAGAGCTCAAAAAAGCAGCGAGCCTCTCCTCTGAAGAATTGCCTAATCAAATAGGCGGTGAGGACCTGCAGCTGATGGGTATTGTTTCCGGGGCACAGGGACCGCAGGCGATACTAATGGACCCAAAAACCGGTAAATCGTTCTATTGTTCGGGAGGAGAGAAGATAAACGGTTTTACGGTAATTAATGTTATGGAAAATAAAGTTATACTTGAAATAGACGGGCAATCGAAAGAGATTAAACTGTGAAAAATAAAATATTGTATTTTGTGGTTTTAATTTTATTATGCCTCACTGTTTTTGCTTTTGCCGGTGATTTAATAATTGAGGAAGAACCTGTACGCATTAACCTTGATGTCAAGGATATGAACATACTTGATGTCCTGCGTATTTTAGCTGAGCAGGGGCAGGTCAATATTGTAGCCAGCCGTAATATACAGGGACGGGTCACGGCAAAATTAAAAGACGTAACAGTTAAGCAAGCGCTTGATGCCATTCTTGATGCGAATAATTTTATGTTTGAGGAAGGCAAGGGCATAATAAAGGTTTTTACTCAGCAGGATGCCATGCAGAAAGAACAAACAGAGATCCTGGCCAGCCGGGTTTTCTTTCTGAGCAATGTCAGGGCATCTGATCTTAAGCCTGTGCTTGATTCTATAAAATCGGCAAGAGGCAGAGTTGAAATAAATACAATATCTAATCAGGTTATCGTTACGGATACTGCGAAGAAATTAATGGAAGTCGAAGAAGCTATATTGATCCTGGACAGGAAATTGATCACACAGGTTTATGAGCTGAATTATGGCGATGCCAAGGAAATCCAGGCTAAGCTGATTGAAATCATACCTAAGGAAGAAGGGGAAGTGATTATTGATGTGCGCACCAATAGCCTGGTGGTCAGGGCTATCCCTGAAATCGTGCACAAAGTTGATCAGATGATAAAAAGCTGGGATCAGCGGCCTATGCAGGTATTGATCGAGGCAAAAATTCTTGAGGTTTCTCTGGATAAGGCCAAAGGCATGGGAATTAACTGGGAATATTTAAGCACCTCGGGTGATGATGCGGTTAAGGTTTCGGCAACTTTACCTGCTTCTATTTCAACCGGGGGACTATTGCGTGTGGGAACTTTATCCGCTGATCAATACCAGATAACATTACAAATGCTCGAGAGCTCCACAAATACAAATATCCTGTCTAATCCCCGTATTGTGGTTATTGATAATCAGGAAGCAAATATTCTGGTGGGCAGCTCAGAGCCGTATCTTGTAACATATATTGACAGTGAAAGTAAAACGCAGACCGAGGAGACAAAATTTATCGATGTGGGGATTAAGCTCAATGTTACGCCTAAGATCAGCAATAACGGCTTTGTTACCCTGAAAATCCATCCTGAGGTCAGCTCTGCAAGGCGGGTGGCTGAGGTGAATAATTCACTGGCTGTGGATACTACTCAGGCGGATACAACTGTTGTGGTTCAAGACGGAAAGACCATAGTTCTTGGCGGGCTGATCAAGGATTCGCAATCGGATGTAGTGAGTAAAATTCCTGTGCTTGGTGATATACCGCTGCTGGGGATTTTCTTCCGCAGTAAAGTAAAAACCAATATTAAAAGAGAGATCGTTGTTTTTATAACTCCGCATATTTTGAAAAATAAGGCGGAACTCATGTCAGACAGCAATTACCGTGAACAGGCGATTAATGAAGCGATAAATAGTGCGGCAATGAAATGGCGTGAGTGGGAGGAGGGAATTAATGGAAATAAGTAGTTTCATAAAACGGATTTTTGTGGCTACTTTTTTTGTCGTATGTTTTTTAGCCCTAGCCAGTACTCTCACCGCAAGTCAATCCGGAACAAAATCGTTTACACTGGATATCCGCTCTAATGTAGTAATTACATCTATCGAATCCGTAGATATAACTAAAATAAACGGATATGCCAGAGTGCAGATCTCGGGCTTAAGCAACTTTGCCCTGCCGGGTCAGCCGCTGCTTCCCTTTAAAACCGTACGTTATCTTTTGCCTTACGGTAAAGACATAAATGATATACAGGTAAGCTGGAGCAATAGAAAAGAAGTTTCCGGTTCTTACTATGTCGAGCCGGCACAGCAGCCTATGCCGCTGAGTTACAAGGGGTTGGTTACGCCCACAGCTCCGGATTCAGCTGTTTACAATTCTATTAATCCTTTTCCCGGAAAGCAATATGAACTTGTTTCTATCCAAAATTTGCGCGGTTATAAGATTGCTATTATAAACTTGTTTCCCGTTGAGTATATACCGGCAACCGGACAGCTTGCTTATTATGAGGATATGACCATTAACCTTAGGCTGGGCGCAACAAATGATACACTTCCTTATGATCTGTACCGCGGCATAGAAAATGACCGGCAGATGGTAAGTGCATCTGTGGATAA
>JAZDHG010000028.1:0-3320 GCA_043806135.1 Candidatus Omnitrophota bacterium | reverse complement strand
CGTGCAACCATGCGGTTTCAAATTATATTGAAGCATAATCTGTTTAATCGGCTGTTCTCCCAAATCGCAGGGGTATGACTTTGGACATTTCTGCCTTTTTATTTCGACTTATTTTTGTCTAACATCAATAAAATAGTAGCTGTCCCTATTTATATTTAAAAACAAGAGGTGTTTGCGGCATAATCTTTTCGGCGGGATATCCCCGATTCGTATTTTTATAAATACACTATATCTTCGCCGTAATAAAGCGAAAGAAATAAAAGCATATACTCCTTTAGATGTCGGGTAAGCAAAAAATTATTTCGGACATGTTCCCGGCCGTTTTCTCCCAACTTCTTCGCGTATTCAGGGCTGTTCAGCATCTGTTTGAGCGCGAAAGCCGCCCCATCCACCGAATGGCAAAGCAATCCGGAATATTTGTGTTTTATTTGCAACGGAATACCGCCGACATTCGAAGCCACCACCGGCTTAGCCTTCCAGAGCGCTTCGGAAACAGTTAACCCGAATCCTTCTTTCAGGGACTTTTGAATGATGATCGTTGATGCCCGCTGTAACGCGTTTACCTCCAAATCGTTCTGCGGCAAAAGAAGAATGTGTATATTCTTATCCGACTTAGCTTTTTCCTGAACCTCGGCAAGCACCTGCATCCCCTCCGGATCATCAATAGCAGTTCCGCCGGCCAGGATCAACCGGCAGTCGATATGCCGCCGGACTTTCTGATATGCCTCAATAACCCCCAAAGGATCCTTTAAGCGGTCAAACCGGGAGATTTGCGTAATAATCGGCTTATCTTTAGGTATCGCATATTTTTTCAAAACCGCGTTAATCTCGTCTTGCGGCAATTCTTTATTTTTATCGCTCAACGGGTCAATAGACGGCGGGATCAGAAACTGCCGGATCGGCAGTTTCGGGGAAAAAGACGGCGCGGAGAAAACCGCGGAATCGTAATGAACAATAAAATCCATCAGAAAATTCCAAACTTTTTGATTCGGATTGGACACATCAATATGACAGCGCCAAAGCCATTTGTTATCCGCGCGTTTTTTTACAAGTGCGATCGGCTGGGGATCATGCACAAATACAATGTCCCCGCAGGTATCCACCTCTTCGATATTCTTTGCGCTCGTTTCCATAAAGATATCAAAATCATGTTGGGTGATTTCTTCCGGCCGGCCGTGCAGGGCATTATGGAATTTTTTGGTAACCTCAAAAAACTGCTCACCGCCCTTAATCACGTCCCACCGCGTATCCACGCCAAATTCTTTCAACAGCGGCACCATGCGATTTAGGATTTCCGCTACTCCGCCGCCAACCGCGGTGGAATTGATATGCTGAATAACCTTTCCCTGCAGCTTTTCCGCGAGAAGCCGCAAATCATCAATAACCGACTGCCCGACAATAGGCACATATTCATTTAACCGCATCACAACTCCTTTATTCTGTTTCTTACCATTTGAATTAATGATTTTCTTAAACCTTCCAAAGTCTGCGTATAAGGATCAAGCCGTTCGAACATATCCGCCAATTCTTTTTCCCCCAAAGAATGCTCTACCCAGTTAGAAAAATCATTCCTTGCCCGTTCTAATCTGAGCCGCGCTTCGAAAACATGAAAATAAATGGAATCAATGGTGATTTTGCCGAGAATTGCTTCAAATTCTTTTAGGTCGTAGGCAAGATGATGAGTCGGCAGCACAAAACTCACGGACTTAATAAAATGAAATTCTTCGTCTGTGCGGGCAAATTTCAGCTTCGCCGGTTTATTATTTTTTAAATACTCCTCTATCGTCGAGATTATTTCCTCTCTAAGCCGGCGTATCGTCGAATATTGTACAGTATCGATGCTCGCCAGCCGTTCACCCAATTCATCCTCGTTAAGAACCTCACTCACCCAATAAGCAAAATCATTGGGCGGCTCCGGAGACAGATATTGGTGCTGCTGCAAAAATCTATGCGTATGATGATAGATGCAGGAGCCGGGGACAGACTTGATCAAGCCCAACAACTGCTCTAAGTTTGTCGCCCTCAGCCCGGTTAATTCCACCAGATTCATCCGCGTATGAAATACAAATACTTCTTTTGCTCTGATTAATTCCGCCATTTTCAAATCCCCTCAAGAAATTTTTACACTTCTTTATCGTCTCTTAAATAATACTGCGCGCAAGATTTTTTGGGCTTGCCGACAAATATCGTCAGGCCCTTGTTTTTTATCGCCCGGAACGCGTCTTCATCAGTGGCATCATCGCCGATAAATATTGGCAATAATCCGCTCTTTCCCCGGCCAACAGTTATTCTTTTCAACATCAATGATACGGCATGTCCCTTGTTCCATGACACCGGCGGCTTGATCTCAAAAACCTTTCAGCTCTCCGCCAGTCGGGTTAACACATACGAGGTATCGTATATCACTTCCATCAATCCCAAAACTTGATGCTCGTCATCAGTCACGGGAAGAATATAACTATAAACCGTGTATCTTTTAAATTTTTCCAGCTTCCCCCGGGGATTCTTTCTTGAGATCAAATTCTGCAAATACGGTTTTTCTTTTTCCGCCAAATCCTTAAAACGTTTAGTTATTACGATTATCTCGCCGTCTTTATCGTATAGAACACACCCTTGGAGCCTCTCCCGCGTTTCGAATTTTTCAACAAGGTAATTGGCATCCCGTATATTCTTTGAAACAAACACATCCCTGGCCGATAACTCCATGCTCTCTGCGACATGCTTAGACTTGCGCATCAGGTCATCAATCAGCTTGCTCTCTTCAGGGCGAACCTGGAAATAGCCGAACAGCGTAAACGCCGCGGCAACAACGATTAGGATTGGAAAAATAAACAAAAACATTCTTTTCATTTTTTACCTCAAGAAAACAAAAACCGCCAATCTGCATTCACATGCAAAATGGCGGCCCGACCATCAAATATCTACCTGTCTCCAGACCCTTTATATACAGCTTCATACATAGACCCTATAGCTATGATATATTAACATAAAAACCTAAGAATGTACAAGTTAAGGGTTAAAACATACCCCTATTGTTATGCCTTATCCTCTGTCCCGGACTTAACAGTGGTAAGGGAAGCGATATAGTACTTAAATACTTGTTTGAGGCATAAAAACAACAAAATAAATAATTTTTAAATATCTAAAGCAAACGATTGTCTTTGCATATATAAATTTTTTACCCCAACTGATCGTAAAAATATCCGGCAGAATAAAGACAGCACAGGAGTATTATCCTACCTGGAATCCGCCAGTGGATTTGATTGTATCGCAAAACATTTGAATAAGCAAATTAATTAATATCGTCTAACAAAATTTAA